>NZ_JCACKR010000110.1:0-42834 GCF_059505485.1 Stenomitos rutilans | reverse complement strand
TGCAATCATCAAGACTTTCCGCCGATAAGCCCTTACTTCTGTCAGTCAATCAGGCCCGTCAGGACAAAGGCATCGACTTCACGCAGCATCAGCATTGTGAGAGTGAGCATCATTGCATTGAGTCACGAAGCGTAGTTCAAGTCCCTGCCGTCTACGTCTTTACCCCCCGTCAAAGGTAGAATTGGACAGGCTTACAAACCCTGGTTGTGGTATACACTCATCGCCGCTTCTAGAACAAAGACCCACCGAAACCCGCTATTGCCCCAGTTCGCTTGCGGTCAATGCTGCCACGTTTGCCCACTATACCCGCGCTCATCGGGCATCGAGAACCAAATCCATTGGGGCTTGGATGTCGCTTTTGATGAAGAGGCCTCGCGTGTTTGTAAAGGCCATGCGCCCGAAACTCTCGCTCTGATTCGCCATGTCGCGCTTAACTGGTTGCGTCAAGACACTGCTGCTAAAGGAGGTATCAAGGCTAAACGCCTAAAAGCTGGGTAGGGCAACAGTTATCTCTTGCGGCTTTTAACTGCCTGAGTGTGCGTTTGCCCTGGCTCAGAAGCGCCTGCACTTAGTGCTCAGCCAGTGATTCGCTACAATAAAGTTCTACTATAATTAGAGTCTCACTTCAACAAAAATTGATGAATCAAGCGTTGAATACAGCATCAAATAAAATTGTTTTAGGCTTTCATGCTTTATCTGAGCCGTTGAGAGTGAGGACGATTGAGTTGCTGCGGAAGAAAGAACTGTGCGTGTGCGATCTTTGTGAACTTCTGGGCGTGACCCAATCCAAACTGTCGTTTCACCTGAAGACGCTGAAAGAAGCGGGTTTGATTCGGGGACGGCAAGAAGGTCGCTGGATTTATTACAGCCTTGATCTCACTCAATTTGTGGCACTAGAGCAATACCTGGCAGAATTCCGTCGCTTCAGTCCCATTCTGCCTGCACGCTCGTGTCAGGACGATCGCTGATCCATCAGGTTTTTTTTCGGGCGGTTAATCTGATGAACGGCTTGATAAATCAACTTTATTTGAAATGATAGAGAAAGGAATTTCTTTCTGACGGTGAGACGCTTACTATAAATCAATAAATATTGTTATGAATCAGTCTGTGATGTAAAGCTCAACTTTAAAGTGGCTTTCTTTCCTTGATCATTTCCTGAGCCTCTAGATTCTTCTGGCAATGGTGATCGGGGTCGCGCTAGGTCTTTCGTTCCCAGCGTGGAGTCCTTTATCCATCAGTTTCAAGTGGGCACGACGAATCTACCGATTGCGATCGGCTTGATTCTCATGATGTATCCACCGTTAGCGAAGGTGTACTACGAAGAGCTAGGCGGTGTTTTCCGTAACGGTAAGATTTTGAGTGTGTCGCTGCTGCTGAATTGGGTGATTGGGCCAGTGCTGATGTTTCTGCTGGCAATCACCTTTCTTAGAGGCAAACCAGAGTATATGGTAGGGCTAATTCTGATTGGTTTAGCTCGCTGCATTGCGATGGTCGTGGTTTGGAGTGATTTAGCACGAGGCAACACGGAATATACGGCTGGGTTGGTAGCCTTTAACAGCATTTTTCAGGTGATTTTTTACAGTCCGTTTGCCTGGTTTTTTCTCAATGTGCTGCCACCTATATTTGGCTTGCAAAGCAGCATGGTCAACGTCAGCATGGCTGAGATTGCCAAAAGTGTGTTCATCTATCTGGGCATTCCGTTTCTAGCTGGGTATTTCATACCGATTTAACGAATGACGGCTACAGATCAATCGGTGGGTAGGGGCAAGGCATTGCCTTGCCCCTACAGGATGTGTCGCATTTTCAATTCAAATTGGTATCACTCGGTTCGTTCTCGTCACGATCAGAGGCAAACGCTGGTATTACATGGAATTCATCCCGAAAATTAACCCGCCCACGCTCGTCGCATTGCTGTTTACGATCGTTGCCATGTTCAGCCTGCAAGGAGAAAAGATCGTGCAGATTCCCCTGGATGTGGCGCGTATTGCCGTCCCGTTGGTGATTTACTTTCTTTTGATGTTCCTAGTTAGCTTCTACATGGCGTGGCGGGTTAAGGCAGACTACTCCAAAGCGGCAAGCGTGGCGTTTACAGCGGCAGGCAACAATTTTGAGTTGGCGATCGCGGTTGCTGTTGCAATGTTTGGCATCAATTCTGGTACGGCATTTGCTGCGGTGGTTGGTCCTTTGGTGGAAGTACCTACTTTAATAACGCTGGTAAATTTGGCGTTTTGGTTTGAGCGGCGCTATTTCATGACGCGATCGAAAAATCTGTGATTTTTGGAGAGAATGTTGTGATGAAGCGGTGATGTTTGTGTGCAAGAAGCACTCGGCGCGATCGCAAATGGCAGAAGGGTTTGCGAATGCTCTTGGTGCTGGAACCATTGAAGTGACCAGTTCTGGTTTGGAAGCCAGCCAGGTGAGACTGGAAGCAATCGCCACGATGAAGGATGCGGGTATCGACATCAGTCGCCAAACCTCTAATACCAATTTGAATTGAAAATGCGACACATCCTGTAGGGGCAAGGCATTGCCTTGCCCCTACCCACTGATTGATCTGTAGCTGTCATTCGTTAAATCGGTATAAAGCCCTGAAAGATTTTAACCCTGAAGATTTCGACGTGGTGATTTCGCTGTGCGGGTGTGGCGTAAATTTGCCGTCTGCCTGGGTGATGCGCGATGTTTTTGAAGACTGGCAGTTGGATGACCCAGCCGAGCAGCCAGAAATTTTTCCTAGAGTACGCGATGAGGGGAAAGAGCGGGTAGTACAACTCATTGAGTCCCTCGAAACCGCACCTATTGTGTGAGGTAACCCATGAGCGCACCAGAAACGCCGTTGATTGCAGAGAACTTGTGGTAGCCATTCCAGGCAAACTCGCCGAAGTACACATATTAGAAGCTGAGCGAAGACGGCACCATAAAGGACTCGTCCAATCGCGATCGCATAGTGGATGTCATGGAGGCACTCTACAGGAGCAATTTTCTCCACTAACATTTTTCTCTACCAACGGTCTAAAGCAGTGGCGATCGCGCCGTGCAGTGCTTGAATTTTGACTGGTTTCAGAACGTAGCCAAAGGGAAAGGTGGTTTTGGCTCGGGCCAAGGTACTGTGATCAGAATGCCCGGTCACAAAGATGATGGGAATCTGAAGTTGGTTCCAGATAAACGCGGCGGCTTGAATACCATCTTGCTCACCCTCTAACCGAATATCCATGAGCACAATGCTGGGACGCAGGCTGACGACTTTGTGAATGGCCTCTTTAACCGAGGTCGCTGTACCCAGTACCTCATAGCCCAGTGACTCTAAATTCTCTTGCAGGTTGGCAGCAAGCACGTAGTTATCTTCCACGATCAAGATGCGGATCCGTGTTGAGATGGGGCTAGCAAGAGGCTCACGATCGCGGCTCATGGTTTAAGGTCTGCTGAAGGAAATGATAAAAGTGCTTCCTGGTTGAGCGTTAATGTTGAGTGTGCCTTGAAGTTGTTTGACTAAGCCTTGCACTAGGGTGATGCCTAGTGTTTTAGTTTGCTTAGGGTTAAAGTCTAGCGGTAACCCAACCCCGTTGTCTCCTACGCTAAAGGTGACAGTATGGTTGGAGTGTTGCCGAAACATGACCTGAATTTCACCCGGTTGCCCTTTTGGGAAGGCGTATTTGAGTGCATTCGTGACTAATTCATTGACGATTAAACCACAGGAGACAGCCGTATCAATATCGAGCGCAATCGGCTCGATTTGCATCGTCAGTTTAATTTGATTGGCATAGGTATTGTAGGAATTGAACAGGTGAGCAGTGAGATCGGCAATGTACTGCACAAAGTCAATGTTTGCGAGATCTTTAGAGCCGTAGAGCTTTTCGTGCACCAGCGCGATCGATGCGATGCGGTTCCGGCTTTCTTTTAAGGCGACGACGACATCTGGGTCGGACGATCGACGCAACTGCATGTGTAATAGACTATCCACAATGCTCAAATTATTTTTGACGCGATGGTGAATTTCTTTGAGCAGTACTTCTTTTTCGGCTAGCGATGCTTGAATGACGGTTTCTGCGCGTTTTCGCTCGGTAATATCCTGTTGAACCACGACAAAAACAGCACCGTAGTTTGGATGCTCAAAGACAGACGTAGTGGCCTGACACCAAAAGGGCGTACCATTTTTTTTGACATTTTGCACTTCATACGTCGCTCCACCCTGCTTTAGAATGGTATGGACCAGTAGCTCGTATGTTTCTGTGGTGTCGGTGTTTCGGTCTTCGTAGTTGACGATCGCGACATGCTGCCCAATCAACTCGTCGCCATCGTACCCAAACATCTGCTCAAACTTAGGATTGGCGTAAACAAAGAGGCCGTCGCTTACCTTGACCATGCAAATGCCTTCGGCCATGTTTCTTGCAATCAGGCTTTGAAGCTCTAGCTCTACTTCTGCTTGCTTGAGTCGAGTGATGTTACGCAGGCTGGCGACAACGCCCACAATCAAATGGTTTGCGGTGTAGTAGGGAGCGTAGGTAACGCTCAAAAACTGCCGTCCCAACGTGGGGCAGTCGCTCCACATCTCGTACTGGATGACCTGTCCTGCTAAACACTGATCTAAACGGGGTTTGACGATTTGTTCAAACACGTCTGGTGGCAGCAGGTTCGCAGCAGAAGAGCCGATCACTTCATCCTCTTGCTTGTGGTACCGATTGAGATAAGCCTGGTTGACTACCTGGTGGCGATAGTCGCGATCGAGCAGCAGGATGGCATCTGTGGTGGCAGAGACGATGCGTTCGTAGCGGCGGAGGGTTTCTTCTGCCGGTTTGCGTTCAGCGTTGTTGCGATCGCTCATATCCGTCACTCGTACCAGGTTCATCGCCCGTTCAGCAACCACGATCGGTTTGACCGCAATGTTTCCCCAAAAGCCATTCCCTTGACAGGTCACAAACTCAATTTCTCGGCTCCAGAGACCGCTCGACTGTATTTCGGCAGCAATGTTGCTCAGTTCCTTTTGAGAAAACTGGTTGCGTTGCAGCGTGTGTCCTTCAATGCCAACTAACTGCGCTGGGTCAACCGCTTGAAACAGCTCTACTGCCCGTCGATTGTAATCCAGGGTGAGGAGAGTTTGAGGATCAACCAGAAAGAGCGCGTCTGCTGATTCGTTAAAAATAGCCTCTCGCAAATCTCGACTGCGAGTGAGTTCTCTTTGAATGCGCTTGTGTTCAGCTACTTCCTGTTGCAAAGCACCGTTGGCTAGCTCTAGTTCTTTGGGGTTGGGAAATGCCAGAGCTTTGGGCACGATCAACACGAGCAGAATAGCCGTTGTGATCGAGATGCAAGCCGTTAATAGCTTGGCTATGCCTGAGAGCCAGTCACCAAACTGCCGCAACGGCCAGATTTCCAAGAGGTATGTAGTGCCGCAGGCAACAGTAAAGGCACTACACAGCAGAAAAAGCCAGCTAAAGGGAAGATCTCGCCGCTTACGAACAATATAAAACAGCGTGATTGGAATGGAGTAATAAGCAAGAGCGATGAGCGCATTTGAAAGAACGTGCAGCCCTAGCAGCGCAGGCTTCCCAAGAGAGCAATCCCCAAAAGAAACAAACGTATTGGTTCCAGCTAAAGGATTTATTACATTTAGCATCGTTCTACTCCAGGCTGATGGCACAGGCTTCTCAATCCTAATCATTCCGTGAGCAGTGCCAGAAGGTGAGAGAACGCCTATTTCTCTTTATGCCGCTGAATAAGGCGATGCGGCCCATCTTTATACTCCTGAAGTCACGTGCTAACCGTGATTAGAAGAGGCTTCGTTGCGGTCATGCTCTGAGGTCGCCAAAGTTCAGGACAAACGTGGTCTGTCCCATGCTGCTCTCAACACGGATCTGACCGCCCAGTCGTTCGGTAAGCTTTTTCACCAGTGCCAATCCCAACCCGGTACCTCCATGCTTCCAGGGATCGTTTTTGGGAATGCGGTAAAACTTGTCGAAGACGCGATCGCGCTCGGTCGGAGGAATTTCGACCCCGGAGTTACTGACGCGAAGCTCCAGAGCCGTGCTAATCGTTTGAGCCGACACGGTGATAGTTTCTCTAGCGGGCGTGTATTTACAAGCATTGTGGAGGAGCTCGGTCAGAATACGCTCCAAGAAAGATAAATCGGTCGTAAAAGGCGGCAAGTTGTCAGGTATATAAATCACTAATTGCTGCTGCTGTTGTTGGGTGCGTTCAATGAATGGTTCTACCAGATACAAGATATAGGATGAAAGGTCAATCTTGGTTAGTGTGAGCGGTTCAGTGCTAGCATCCAATCGCGCCAGATCCAGCAGATCATTGATCAGGTTGACCTCGCGTTTCACTTCGTCTCGCAAGATCTTTAAATACCGATTGGTGACATTTGTTTCATCGTCTAACACACCGCTCGGTGCCAGACTAATTTCTAACATTTGGATCGCCATCTTAATGCTGGACATGGGCGATCGCAATTCGTGAGAGACGGTGCTGAGGAAGTCATCTTTCAATTGATTCAGCCGCTCCAACTCCTTAACCTGTGCTTGAACGGCTTGATACAGGTAAGACTGCCGCAGGGCGATCGCAGTTTGAATGCCAAGTTGCTTGAGCAGACTTATTTCCCACTCTTGCCAGAGGCGTGGAGCGCTGTTTTGATAAACGGCCAGCAACCCCCAAAGCTGCTCATCCACGAAGATTGGCGCGATTGCATAGGCTTTAGCTTGAAATTGTTCTAACAAATCAATGTGACATTGTTGATGCCCGACACGATAAACATCACTCACGGCAAACGTTTCGTTATGTTGATAGCGCCCACCCTGAGTGTCTTGCAAGTGGGTATCTTGCCACACTCGCTGAATGTCTGGTTTGACTAGTGGTACCCACCCTTCACCGACTGATTCAGCGACAAAACTACCGCTCCAATCAGGCTTAAACTGAAAAACCGCGACGCGATCGGCTTTAAGAGTCTGGCGAGTTTCGCCCAGTACTGCCGCGAGCGTTTCCTCTACATTGAGGGAGCGATGGATGTTTTGGATGATCAGGCGCAGCAAGCGTTCCTGCTCTGCCTGTTGATGGAGCGACTGTGTCCGCTCCTGCACCCGTTGTTCCAGCTTCTGGTTGAGCTGTTCCAGTTTTTGATTCAGTCGTTGCAGTGCGGTTTCCGCCCGTTCGCGTTCCATAAGTTCTAGCTGTGACTGGCGATAAAGATCAGCCTGTTGGATCGCGATCGCGATTTGTGTTGCCAGTTGTTGTTGCAGTTCCACTTCTAAGGGTTCCCACTGTCGGGGCGATCGGCAATGCTGAGCGACTAAAAGCCCCCATAAATGGTCATCCTGAAGAATGGGCACCACCAGTTTTGCCCGTACCTGCATTCCTTCCAACAATGCCACATGACACGGATCAAACTGAGCGGTATAAATATCGTCGGTTGCTTTGACTCTGCCCTGTTCATAAGGTTGTCCCTGGGTATTCACAAAATAGGTATCGGTGATCTGCATGCCCAGGATTGATCGCCAGCCCTCTGCAACCGCTTCGGCGATAATGATGCCGCTCCAGTTTGGCTCAAACCGATAAATGATGACACGATCGGTCTGCAAGAACTGCCGTACTTCGGTCACAGTGGTCTGAAGGATATGATCTAAATCGAGGGTTTGACGAATCCGTTGGGCAATCGCCATGAGCAACCGTTGGCGCTCCACTTGCTGACGCAGGGATGCCTGTGTTCCCTTGAGAGCTGTAATATCGGTGGCAATGCCCAGTAATCGCTGCGGCACGCCTTCAGGGGTACGGCTAAAAACGCGATCGCGGCTAAGCAACCAGCGGTAGTCTCCTGCCTTGTGGCGCATGCGGTAAGTGGTTTCGATATATTCATCATCTTGCGCCGCTAAAAGGCGTTGCTGATCAACCATCACGTTGGGCACATCCTCTGGATGGATTAGCAGCCGAAAGATCGCTCCGCCCATCTCACGAATCTCGTCGGGAGTGTAACCCAAAACAGCTTCAACCTGTTGATTGGCGTAAATGTTGCGTTGTTCAAGCAAGTCGTAGATATACAGAATGGCTAGCGTTGATCGGGCAATCTGTTCTGTAAACTCCTGTTGCTCAACTAGAGCCGTTTCGGCGGCTTTACGATCGCTGATATCCATCAGCAACCCATCCCAGGCGAACCCTTCGGGTGATGCGATTGCCTGAGAATGTCCTTGAATCCACTTCTGTCGCTCTGCTGGGGTAGTAATGCGTCCTTCCCAGTGCCAGGGCAGGAAATGCTCTACCGCGTGATTGACAGAGGCGAGAAAACCAGGCAAATCGTCTGGGTGAATCAAGGTGATAAAGGCATCCGCACTTTGCAGGAGATCTTCTGGCGCTAATTCCAGCAGTTCGTAGGACTGATGACTCACAAACGTAAAGTGATGTGGGCAATCCGGCGTGGCTGGAATGTAGCGATAGACCATCCCTGGCATGTTGGCGACTAAAACCTCGAACTTAGCTTGACTAAACTGAAGCGCAACTTCGGCGGTTTTGCGATCGGTAATGTCTTGAGACACCCCAACCACTCGGTAGGGCTGACCAGTTGCGTCTGCTATAGGGAAGGCTCGCTCCCAGATCCAGCGGATGGTGCCATCCGGGTGCAGTAGGCGATATTCGTGGTCAAAGCCCGTGTACCGCTGCTGTTCAATAATCGCGATGACTTGAGCGCGATCGTCTGGATGAACGGCTTCGAGAAACGACTGGGGCTGCTCGTAAAGGCTGGCACAACTACGTCCCCACATCTCCTCGTAGGTTGGACTGATGTAGATGATGCGGGTGAAGTTGATATCTGCCATCC
The DNA here is from genome assembly GCF_059505485.1 of Stenomitos rutilans. Classification (NCBI taxonomy): domain Bacteria; kingdom Bacillati; phylum Cyanobacteriota; class Cyanophyceae; order Leptolyngbyales; family Leptolyngbyaceae; genus Stenomitos; species Stenomitos rutilans. The sequence continues at coordinate 34,037 of NZ_JCACKR010000110.1, read as the reverse complement.
AAAAGACTTCCTGGATGTTGGTTGCCATCTGGCGAAAGCGTTCTTCACTTTCCCGTAGGGCTTCTTCTGCTAGCTTGACATCCGTCAGTTCATGGACATTGACAACCACACCCGCGATCGTGCGGTCTCTGTTTAAGTACGGTGTATAGGTCGCTCTAATGTAGCGCCGCTGTCCATCGGGATACTGTTGCCATGTCTCAAACGTTTGCTGAGCCTCTTCAGCAAGGCAACGATCCAACCGGGGTTTAGATACTGTCTCAAAAAAGGTCTGCCCTAACAACTCGCTGACAGAGTGTCCAACAATTTCGTCATAGGTTTTCTGATTCCAGTTGAGATACGTCTGGTTCACAACCTGATAGACGTAGTGGCGATCGATGAGTGAAACGCAATCGGGTGTCGCAGAAAGAATACGCTCATAGTGACGTAGGATCGCTTCTGACTGTTGTCGCTCTAGCTCCGAGGTGGCTCTTACCGCAAAAGTCGTCAAGACTTCTTGAATAAACGGAACGTTGGTGATCGGTTGGTTGCTAATGACACCCACAAACCCAATGGCTGTTCCTGTTGAGTTGATAAGGGGAATCCCTGCATAACCTTCTCCGCCTAGAGTCAGCAAGGTCAAATCATTTGGAAATCGTTGCTGAAGGGAGTCTGTGTACAGACAAAAACCCTGCTCCACCACCTGTTCAGAGGGTGTGCCGTCTAGGGGATACTCTACTCCGTCTAGAGATTGACCGTTGCCTGGCCCAGCCATGATTCTCACATATCTGTTTCCTGGTCCGATTAACTCACCCACGAAGGCTTGATCCATCTTCAGTAGACGAATGAGGTACAGCACGAGCGACTGAAAGAATGCCTTCCCGACAGCGGCTGAGACGCCCTGTGCAATATTTTGGGTCAGGTCTTCTTTCTGTTTGCGATCAGTCACATCCTGTGCGGTTCCAACCAGCCCAACGACGGCTCCTTGAGTGTTGACAACGGCCTCCCCCCTCCCTTCCACCACCCGAATAGAGCCATCCGGACGCTGAGCTTTAAACTCAATGGCGTATGGTTCACCTGTTAACAGGGACTGTTGCACTGTGGTTTGAAAGCGACTACGGTCTTCTGGGTGAATGAGCTGAATGTATGCTGTCAGGTCAGGTTCTGGCTGCGTTGGATCAAGTCCGTACAGATGAAACAGCTCCTCTGACCAACTAATGCTTTCAGTTGCGACATCAAAACGCCAGTTGCCAATCTGGGCAACTCGTTGAGCTGTGACAAAATCTTCACTTTTATGCCCCGACTGTGCTGCATGCTCTCGATCGCGCAGGCCCGTTTGCTGAATGGCAACCTCCAGTTGCAGAGCGATCTGGTGTAAGAGCTGCACTTCTAAAGGGAGCCATTCTCGTGGGGTGTGATGAGGCTGAACAAGCAAAAAACCCCACAAGGTATCTCGGTTGAAAAGTGGCTCTAGTAGGGCTGTATGCTCCTGTAAAACGTTGACCTGTTCAGCACCACAAGCGATTATGCTTTGACTAGAACTGTCTAAAAGGAGACTGGCCCGCCTCTGCTTGTAGTGTTCCAACCAGGCAACATCAAGATTAGGGGCATCGAGCCGTTGACCAAGTTGTGACGGTTGGTTTACGTCAGTCGACTCCAAGGTTACAACGACATCCTGTCTCTCTAAAACCTGGCAAACCAGCACACGATCGGCTGATAAAAGGGGCCTGATCTCGTCGATCGCCCATCGCAAAATGCTCTCTAGTTCCTGGCTCTGCTGGATCTGGAGGGTGATGGCGGAAACGTTCCTTAGAATGCTTTCCAACGAAACGAAGGAGAATACTTGGCCTTTAGACACCTCAAAACCTTGAAATACTGAGTAGCATTTCTAACACGCTGTGTTGCTATTAGTATTCGGCAGAAAGCATTTCTCTGATGCACCCAATTATAAAACAACACAATTCAGGCAGCAAGAATTCAAGTCTTTCGCCTGAAAACGCTGTTGCGAGATGCTTTCAGCAAAATAACCTTTCATAAAGAGACTAAGTGGCAGCATAAAAACCGTGTAGCTTTTCATACATGACTACGTGCTTTAGAGGCATTAACTGCCAATACCTAAGCGTCCTGCAAGGCTAGGAGTCAGCGGTAGCAAGGTCACGATCATCAAGAACAACGCCAGCAACCCTAGAGCGGCTCTGGTGTCGTCTGGTTCAGTAAGTTCGTTTTGGCTAGGACGCTCTAGCTCTCGTTGTAGAAACAGCACGACGATCGCCCAGTACAACGCCAGCGGATTCACGATCGACGCCAGACCCAGCACAATGATGGAGCCGATCGTAGTCCGTCCGGCAATTTTGCGTCCGTAAATTGCTTGTACGATCCGTCCACCATCCAGTTGTCCTGCTGGCAACAGGTTGAGCGCGGTAATCACCAAACCTAGCCACCCCAAAACGACGAGAGGATGCACATCGACGATCGGCTGCTGAAGTGATTCTCGCAGCACGACCCGCGTGAGCGTACCGACTAAGATCGAACCCTGGAAAAACTCAGTTGGGATTTGAAACAAGCTGCCTTTATGCGACAACAGTAGTCCAGCGACCAGCATTCCCAACGAGAGAATGCCACCTGCGGCTGGCCCTGCGATTGCAAGATCAAATAAGACACTGCGGTTAGGCAAGACCGATTCAAAGCGGGTCACGGCTCCAAACGAGCCAATCTGCCAGGTGGGAATGAAAAACGGTAGGCTGAGACGAACCTGATAGCGACGTGCCAGCACCCAATGCCCTAACTCATGCACAGCAAGCACGCTGAGAATACCTGCTGCTAGCGGTAATGCCTCTGCAAATCGATGGGGAGATGTGAAGAAGTCGAAGCCGAGCATGAGTCCACCGCTTTCGAGACTGGCGGCGATCGTTGCCAGGAGCAGGAGTACTGCCACTCCTTTCTGAAATAGAGTCGATGGCAGTGGGTCACGGCTACTCGGTAGTACGATGACCACAGGCTTACTATCCTGCCCTTCGACAAGAAATAACCGATAGCGAGGCTGTTGCGGATCGGTTTCGCTGGCACCGACTTTCTCCAGCAACTGTTCTGACAGTCGGGCAACCGTTGCTTCGGCATCTCCGCGCAAATTGCCCTTCAAAATCACCCCTTCTTGATAGGGGATGGTTTCAGTGACGAAAAATGTGTCGATCCCAAAAACGCTCTGGATTGCCTTCAGGTCTGCGGTTGGAATGGGAATAATGTCAGAGGCGGGGAGTTCTTCGGCTGGTTTTGTCGCCTGTTCCTGCGCCACTGAAGAGGCTGATGCCGTGCCGTCGGCATTGCTAGCGGTGGTTGGTGCGTTGGGATCTTCGGCATTGGCGATCGCGCTGGCTCGACGGGAGAGTGCTTCAGTTTGAGCGATCGATCGCAGTCGGTTGCCCAGGTAAATGTAAAGACCTGTGGACAACACAAACAAAAACAGCACGCTGACGATGTTGAGATAAATGCCCACGATCGACAGACCAAAAAACAGTAGCCAGGGCGCAATCAGTACGACAGATTGCAGCCAGGCAACTAATCCCAGTTTGCCGAATGGTTTGGCGCGGTAAAAGCCCCAGCCCAGAAACCCCAGCGCGACCAGCACAGTGATGGCAGTAATCATTCCCAACCTTTACGAGAGACGTTTTGATCCTTTAAAAGCGAAACCGGTCTGTTTCTAGAAGTTAGGAGTCAGAAGGTGAGTTTCTGAACAATAGTTTCTACATCCTGGATTGATCGAGACTCAGACGGCTGCTCTGCATGAGTGCCATTCCTTAATCTACCTGAATCGGGTGCTGACAGAATGCTACTAAAAGTAAAGGCAGTCCGTTGGGCTGCCTCTGAGGATGATTGGTCTGAGCGATCGAGGCTACTTTTTCTTCTTGCCGCCCTTCCCTTCCTTCTTCTCCTCTTTGGGAGCTTCCTCTAGTTTAGGAGCTTCAGCAGCAGGCTCTGCTTTCGGCGCGGTGGTACCAAGCTGAGCGGCAACTTCGGCGGCAAAGTCGGACTCTTCTTTCTCGATGCCTTCACCCAACACAAAGCGCACAAAGCGGCGCACCTGGATGTTTTCACCCAGTTGAGCGACGTTTTGCTTTACCAGCTCATCCACCGTGATATTTTGGTCACGGATATAGGGCTGATCGAGTAGACAAAGCTCTTTCAGTCGCTTTTCAATGCGACCCTGCACAATCTTTTCTTTGATCGCTTCGGGTTTGCCGCCCAGATCGTCGCGTCCCATTTCGATCGCCTTTTCGCGATCGACGATCTCTGCGGGGATGTCAGCAATCTTCACATACTCAACTTGCTGCGATGCCACAATTTGCTTGGCAATATCCTGCACCAGCTTTTTAAAGGCTTCGTTCCGCGCCACAAAGTCGGTCTGGCAGTTGACTTCGACCAGCACACCCACGCGGCTACCCGTGTGAATGTAGCTATCGACAATGCCTTCAGCCGCCACTTTGCCTGCTTTCTTCTCAGCCGAAGAAATGCCTTTTTTACGGAGCCAATCGGCGGCTTGTTCCAGATCGCCGCCCGTTTCTGTGAGCGCTTTTTTGCAGTCCATCATTCCTGCGCCCGTTTTTTGGCGCAGTTCACCGACTAATTTTGCTGTGATTTCCGCCATTACCCTTTCCCACTCTGCAAGTTTTGAGTTTTAAGTGTTGAGTGTTAAGTGATCAGTCTTGCTTTCAAAACTCATCACTCAACACTCTTAACTGAATTTACGCTTCGGATTCGTCGCCGTCTTCGGGAATAAACGAGGTGTCGTTATCTTCGTAGTCGAAGTCTTCCTCGCCGCCTTCGTAGTCTTCGTACTCGTCATCAGACTCAAGCTGCCCATGACGACCTTCGTAGATTGCGTCTGCCAGTCTACCTACAATTAGCTTAATCGAACGGATGGCATCGTCATTCGCAGGAATGGGCACATCCACCAAATCAGGGTCGCAGTTGGTGTCGAGCAGGGCCACGATCGGCAGCGAAAGCTTCTGACACTCCTGCACAGCGTTGTACTCGCGCTTTTGATCCACCATGATGATGATGTCGGGCACTTTGCGCATGGCTTTGATGCCGCCCAGATATTTCTGGAGCTTTTCTAGCTCACGTCGCAGCACCGAGGCTTCTTTTTTGGGCAGCAGATCCAGTCCACCCGTTTCCTCCCGACGCTCTAACTCTTTGAGGCGATCGACGCGGGTTTTGATCGTTACCCAGTTGGTGAGCATGCCGCCCAGCCAGCGCTGGTTGACATAATAAGCACCACAACGCGATGCTTCTTGTGCCACGATCCCAGCGGCCTGACGCTTGGTGCCGATGAAGAGGAACTTCTTACCCTGTTCAGATGCAGTGCGAACATAGTTGTACGCTTCATCCATTAACCGGGCAGTTTGCACTAGGTCAATAATATGTACGCCATTACGAGCGGTGTAGATATACGGATCCATTTTGGGGTTCCAGCGACGGGTTTGGTGCCCAAAGTGAACCCCAGACTCTAGCAATTGAGCCAACGAAACAACTGGCATTTGGTTTGAACTCCTGATTCGGGTTAATCCTCCACCCAGGAGCACCTTGAAGAGTTTTTAGCTTTTAGTTGTTGGTTGTTAGATTTCCAGAGCATCTCTGTCTAACAACTAAAAACTAACCTCTAACAACTATCTTTAGGCACCCGAAATCCTGGATGTGCGATTTTAGACAACTCCCCTAGGGTAGCACGCTGGGGAATCGTGTAACGCGGTACTGAGGTAAGTTAACCGACTCGCCAACGGTGGTTTACCGATGTCATTACTTCGATGTCTGTAGGAGAATGATTGTCTGGAGCCAGAATAGGTTTTGGCTGAACAACAGTTATGTTCGATGCAGGTACGTTAACGTTTCGAGAGTTTATGATGCGTGAATCATTGCCATTAGCAACGATTCAAAACTCGGTGCTGGAGTTTTCGCGCGATCGCAATGATGCAGTGATTTTTGGCGCTCAAGCGGTCAATGCTTACGTTGGCGAACCTCGTATGACGCAAGACATTGATCTCCTCTCAACCCGTGCTAGAGAATTAGCCGAAGAACTGCGAGAGCATCTAAGTCAGCAGTTCCACATTGCTGTGAGCGTGCGAGAAGTTGGAGATGGACGAGGCTACCGTTTATTTCAAGTTCAAAAGTCTGGAAATCGTCACCTTGTTGACCTGCGCCCTGTTGAAACCTTACCGTCGGCACAACGTATCGAGCAGGTGCTAATCCTGTCGCCCGCTGAGCTAATTGCGAGTAAGGTCATTGCCTATCATCAACGACGCGGTAAGCCTAAGGCGGGAACTGATTGGCGTGATCTGGCAATGCTGCTGCTGACGTTCCCCAAACTCAAAGCGGACTCTGGTGCTGTGATGAGTTGTCTACAAGCTGCCAATGCTGAGGCGGCGATACTAACTGTTTGGCGAGAATTGGTCGCGCAAGACATTCAGGCAACTGAGGACGAAGACGAATTTTGAAGGCTAACTATCACTCACTTCAACGGTTAGACTGCATTTCGCCATACGCTTCGTAAACGCCCTGGACGTTGTACCAGTTGAGAAAGATGCGGGCGACTTCGAGGGCGAGTTGGGGTTTGCCTTGATCGATCAGCCATTGCAGGAAGGGTGCCATCGTTCGTTCGTTGAGCCGTCCGCCGATCGACAGTACACCCCACAGCACCCGATGAATCCAGGTCATCTGGATCATCATGCGTACATTCCAGGTGGGGTGCTTCTGGTAAAACAGCACACCCATCTTGCCGCGTTGGATTTCTTTGTCAATCAAGTTCGGCAGTTGGTTTAGAGCAAACGGTGGATGCCAGTGATAGCCAACCGCATCGGGACATTTAATCAGCGTTAAACCCAGTTGCTTCAAGCGAACGCCTAACTCTAGATCTTCCCAGCCGTAGAGTTGAAACCGCGTGTCGAAGAGTCCCGCTTTTTCCAGCCAGACACGGGCGATCGCCACGTTTCCGGTGGCAAAATACGCCGCTGAAAAGTCGGTAATCTTGTAAGTTTCTGCAGTGGGGTTGTCGAAGTTGGCAGTGTTGATAACGCGACCGTAGGTGAAGATGGGAGTAGGGAGTGGGGAGTGTTGAGTGTTGAGTGTTGAGTGTTGAGTGTTGAGTTGCTTTTGGCTCTTGCCCCCTGGCCCCTGTCCCCTTTGAAGACCGTCTGCATGTGCTTGCAAAAACCCTTCCGTCACAACGAGATCGCTGTCAATAAAAATAATGGTGTCGCCAGAGGCTTTTTCGACTCCCAAATTACGGGCAGCGGCGGGGCCTTGATGGTCTTGCTGAAAGAGACGCACGTGAGGGTAAGTGCTGGCGTTTGCTTGTAACCAATCTACGGTGCCATCGGTGGAACCATCATCGACGACGACAATTTCGTAGCCTGCGATCGCGCCAGCATCAAACTGCTGATGCTCCAACGCTTTCAGGCATTTCTCTAAAATTGGTTTGCGGTTGTAGGTCGGAATGACCACACTGAAAAACACGGCGACTCCTAGAAAGTTGTTAGTTGTTAGCTGCATTAGAAAGTTTTGAGTTGAAAGAGAAGAATGAGAGATTTAGCCTTTAGCCTTTAACCTTCAGCCTCCCTTTCCCCCTCCGCTTCCCCTGCCTCCCTGCCCCCTCCGCTTCCCCTGCCTCCTACCCTCTACCTTCATTTGTTAGTTTGTCGATCGCATCGTGCATTCTAACAACTGACAACCAACAACTCCCCTGCCGTGACTAAACACATTCTGCTGTATGCGTCGCCTGCGATCGGCGGACTTTTGCAATACAACCATGCGATTGTATGTGCCTTAGCCACTCTAGGCTACCAGATGACGCATGTGCAGGATATTCCTGACGGGCTGGTAGAGCTTTTTGGTTCCGCTGGTATGGAACGAGTACGGCTACGAGCAGATTGGTTTGTGGCTCAGCAAAAGCAGGTTGGCATTCAGCAGCACGTTTGGCTGGAGGCGGCAAAGGCCGTCGATGCCGAGAAGGTGATAACTGAGGCGAAACCAGATTTGCTAATTGTGAGTAATGGGGGGCCGATCGCGAACTTTGCGCCTAAACAGGTTGCGATCAATCATGGCATTCCGTTCATCATTGTGGAACACTTGGTGCATCCAGTGAAGCCGAGAGAGGTACCGGAAGCGTATGCGGCGCTGGCAAAGCAGTACGATGCTGCAAAGGCTGTCATTGCCGTTTCGGAGGATAATTTGCGGTTGCTGCGAAAGTTGTTTGGGCTGGCGGAAGACAAAGGACAGGTGATTTACTGTGGGCGACCAGCCGCTTATTTTCAGCCACCCAATTTAACGGTGCGATCGCGCCTGCGTCAGCATTGGCATATTCCTGAGGATGCGGTTCTCTGCTTCACGGCTGCCCGCATGGACATCATCAAGGGCTATCAGTATCAAATCGGTGCGATCAAGCAACTCAAGCAAACGCCCGTTTGGGATCGTCTCTACTTTGCCTGGGCGGGAACGGGAACGTTGGCTGATCATTTTAAGCAAACGGTAAAACAGGCTGGCGTGAGCGATCGCGTCAAGTTTCTGGGCGAACTGGATGACATCAACGACTGGCTGGATGCCAGCGACATTTTTCTGCTGCCATCTGAATCAGAAGGACTGCCATTGGCGATGATGGAAGCGATGGCAAAAGGATTGCCTGTGGCAGCTTCAGCAGTAAGTGGTGTACCAGAAGGGTTGGGCGATACGGGAAAACTGCTGACTTCCCCGATGTTTGGCAACTTCCAATCCACCATTCAAGAGTTGGTTGCCATCTTGAAGGACTGGGCAGGTGATGCAGCACTCCGTCAACAGGTTGGGCAGGCGTGTAAACAACAGGCAGAAACCATGTTCCGCGAAGAACGGATGATTGAAGAAACGGTGGCGATCGTGCGATCGGTTCTGTTCTGACAGTAGCACAGGGTTGTTGAGCAAAAAATGAAACGAACACAAGCTTTGAGTTGTCATTGGAGCAGCAGTGCAAGCAATCATTTTTGTGGGTATTCAAGCAAGTGGTAAATCAACGTTCTACAGTCAACGTTTTTTTCAAACACACATTCGCATTAACCTGGACATGCTCAAAACTAGACATCGAGAAAAACGTCTTTTGGAGACTTGTCTTGAGATTGATCAGCCATTTGTTATTGATAATACAAACCCAACACTCGAAGAGCGTAAACGTTATATTGAGCCAGCGAAGAGGCAAGGCTTTTATGTTGTTGGCTACTATTTTGAATCGAAAATAGCCGATTCAATTCAACGCAATCAAAGTCGAACTCTAGAATATCAAGTTCCAGAAAAAGGAATTAGAGGGACACATGCACGTTTGATACTCCCAAAATATATAGAAGGTTTTAACGAGCTTTACTATGTTCAATTACTACCTGAAGGTACATTCACAGTGAAGGAGTGGGTTGATTAAATTTGAAGAGTTGGATACAAAACTGAGAACTTTTGAGACAGCCCATGATTTCTGCGTCCTGCCAGAGCTTTTTATGGTAGCGCGGATTGATGGACGTAACTTTACACATCTGACAAAAGAAACGCATAAGTTTGAAGCACCCTTCGATCCCAAATTCCGAGACTGTATGGCGATGGCGGTAGAACATCTCATGAACTGTGGCTTTCGTATAATTTACGGCTACACACAGAGCGATGAAATATCACTCTTGTTACACAAAGATGAAGAAAGTTTTGGTCGAAAATTGCGGAAGCTTAATTCGATTTTTGCAGGTGAGGCAAGTGCAAAACTTTCTCTATCACTTGGTAGTATTGCAGCATTCGACTGCCTAATTTCTCAGCTTCCTACACTTAACTTGGTGGTTGATTACTTCCGTTGGCGGCAGGAAGATGCTCATCGCAATGCCTTAAATGCTCATTGTTACTGGACACTACGAAAAGATGGCGCAACCGCTGAAACGGCAACTGAAAAACTAGACAGGCTTTCTGTAGGTGATAAAAATGAATTGCTTTATCAACAAGCTGGAATCAATTTCAATAATTTACCTAACTGGCAAAAGCGTGGTGTCGGTTTGTACTGGGAATCGTATCAGAAAAAAGCCACCAATCCATCAACGGGAGAGGACGTTTTCGCTGTAAGAAGACGCATCAAGGTTGACATGGAGCTTCCTATGAAAAATGATTACAGCGAATTTGTTAGAGATTTGGTGCTTCAAGCGCATCCAGATCTAGCAAGTGTTGAGAGCCGCAACTCGGCAATTTGATAACGAAGTCTGTGTTATCTCAGCTAAGCCGATACCAGCTTTTGTTGATCAAAAATTCTTATTTGACTAGAGTTTCATCGCCTGAGATGATGCCAACCCGATCGCTCAACTCTTTCAATTGCTCATTTAACTCTCGCTGCCGTTGAATCAACGTATCAAAATCAGTGCGAGTCGCAAAATTGGCTTTGTTAAACTCTAATTGCTGATTCACCTGATCCAGACACGCATTCATTCCTGCGGCAAATTCGTAGCGGGTGAGGGGTCGATCGCCCTCATAGAGTCCATTTGAAGTGCCAGAAAGACAGCCTGATGCTGGCTGTGCGAGAACTGGTTGGGCGGTAGCGGCTGTGATGTGAACCGCGATCGCCAGCGGCACTGCAAGGGTCAGGTAGGGCAATAGTTTTGGGATAAACTGCATTATGGCGATCGCTCCTTCCGTGCGGCTTTTCCAGCTTAGCAAATCTGCTTAGAATGAAGCGCGACCCATGCCCCTCATGCGGCTAGCTGAGTTGGCTACGGAATTTGTTGACACTGATAGTTAGCAGAACGATCGCAATTAACGCTAACGCTAACGCATGCATCCACAAGGCTTCTAGGCCGACCCCTTTCAGCAAAATGCCTCGCACGATCGCAATGTAATGGCGCAAGGGGTTGAGCAATGAAACGACCTTGAAGAATGTGGGCATCGTTTCAATCGGGGCGATCGCGCCCGACGTTTGCACCATTGGTAAGTTGATAAAAAAGGCAGTGAGGACAACCTGCTGCTGCGATTTAGAAATGGTTGCCAACATAATGCCAACCCCAATTCCCACAAAAAGATACAGTCCCGACATGGCAATAAACAGCAGCAAACTGCCGCGAAACGGAAGGCTAAACACAATGCGTCCTAAACTCAGTGCTAGAAAAACGTCACCCATCAGTAGTACAAATAAGGGCACAACTTTTGCCAGCAAAATTTCCCAGGCTTCAGCGGGTGTCATCAATAACTGCTCTAGAGTTCCGGTATCTTTCTCGCGCACCACTGTTACCGCTGACACTAAACTGCCAATCAGCGTGAGCACAAAGCCCATGACGCCTGGTACAAAAAACCAGCTACTTGACAACCCTGGATTGTATAGAAAGATCACTTCTGACTTAACAATTGGATTGGACGTAACGCCAGCCAAAGTGAAATTATACTGCCGCAACATTTGAGTGATATAGCCATTCGCAATTCCGGCAGTGTTAGCATCAACTCCATCAATAAAGGCTTGAATTTCGGCTGTTTTACCTTGACTAATATTGCGTCTAAAGTCTGGGGGAATCACAATACCAGCCGTTAATTCTCCTACTTCAACCTGACGGCTCAGTTCCTCCTCTGTTGGCGGATATGACTTCACAACAAAAATATGATTTTCGGTCAACGCAGACACTAACTCTCGACTGGCTGAGACATTGGCATAATCGACTACGCCCAACTTCAAGTAATGCACATCTGGATTCAACGCAAAGCCGTATAACAACAATTGAACTGTCGGCGGAATAATGAGCAACACCAACAATTGTCGATCGCGCAGAATTTGGTTCACTTCCTTCCGCACCAAGGCTACGAAGCGACTATCAAATAAGGTTCTAAAAAATGCAGAGAGAGATTTCATGGTGTTATCTAATCTGGTAACTGCATACGGCTGAGAAGGCGACGAGCCACGTTGAATAGCAACAGCCCGATCGCCAGCATCATGAAAATGTCAAACCAAACACTTGTCCAACCAATGCCGCGTACAAATGCATCACGAGTCACGACAATGAAGTAGCGAGCCGGGACAATATTGGGCAACAAAGAGAGTGGAAACGGAATATTGCTCAAAGGATAAATGAAACCAGAAAGCAAAAACGCTGTTAAGAAACCAACCAGAGAAACACCTTGAACGGCTGCATTTTGATTTCCAGCGCGTACTCCAAGCAGTAGACCAAACATGATGGCTGCACTGAGATAAATAGGCGTACCAATCAATAATGGGGTTGGATCACCTGCAAAGCCAAATTGGAAGATAATTGATCCTAAAAGCATCACGCCTAACGCCTCAGAGAGGCCCACAACCAGATAAGCTAGTGCCTTGCCCAACAATAATTCTGAAGCCGTTAAGCTGGAGGCATAAACTTGCAAAATTGTGCCTTTTTCTTTCTCACGCACCATCGCGATCGCGGCTAATAAAGATGGAAAAATCCACAATACAACCGCGTACACTCCTGGCACAATGTAAAGCGATTCTTTGCGCCCAGGGTTAAACCATAAGCGAGTATGAGCTTGAACTTTTTGAGTACTGGGTGACACATCATTTGACAGAAAAAAGTTTGTGGTTGCCTGAATGCTGTTTTTAATCACACGAGCATTGTTGGCATCAGTACCATCCACTAGAACCTGTACGACGCTTTGCTTATCGTCTTTAATACGGCGGCTAAAATCGGGTGGAATAATGACCGCCGCTTTGGCAATGCCTTTATCGATCGCATCATGCGTGGGGTCATAACCAGACCAACGTACTGGCTCAAATTGGTTGGTCGCAAACAGTCGTTCAACATACGTCTGGCTCAGATTGCTATGGTCAAAGTCTTGCACCACTAACGGAATATTTTTTGATTCCAACCGAATCGCAAACCCAAAAATTAAAAGCGTCATGACGGGCAGTAAAAATGCTAATGCCAACGTCAAACGATCGCGTCGAAATTGCGCCAATTCTTTCACACACTGAGCGAGAATACGCTTCATCTGGAGGAATCTCAAAGGGATAGGTGGGCGGGAGAGTTTTGAGTTTTGAGTTAAGAGTTTTAAGTTTGAGTTGGGAAGAATAGGAAGAACGAGATTTTGGTCTAGGGCGATGGCGGAAAGTATCATTCAGAAAAAGAGCTTTGAGTTTTCGTTGGAGGTTATTCAGCTATATAAGAGACTTCAAGGTCAGCGGGAGTTTGTCTTATCGAATCAATTATTAAGAAGTGGCACTAGCATTGGAGCCAATGTTGAAGAGGCGAGTGCTGGTCAAAGTCGCAAGGTTCTTTGGGCGAAAATGTGTATTGCTGCTAAAGAAGCTAGAGAAACTCGCTACTGGCTACGGCTCTTACAAGCATCTCAGTTGGTTGAGGTTGACTTAAACTCTGAACTAAGCCGTGTTGAAGAACTGATTCGTTTGCTAACCTCTATCGTCAAAACAACTCGCAAAACTCTCTAACCCAAAACCTTTTTCTTCGTAAATTTCTTTAACTCAAAACTCAAAACTATTTTTGGCTTCGCTGTACTGTGCCGATAAATGCATCTTCCAGGGAGTATGGAATGGGGCGGAGGGAATGAACGGTGATGTTAGCTGCTTGAAGTTGATCGCGCAGTTGGGGAATTTCGGTATCGGGATTATCGACAACGACGTGGAGGCGATCGGCAAAGATGGAGACGCGCCAGGGTTCGAGCGTTTGTTTGAGTAAGTCAGATGCGGCTTGATTTTGGTCGGGCGTGATCTCGATGAGTTTACCGGGTTGAGCGGCTTTGATTTGACTGGGAGAGCCTTCAATGACGGTTTCGCCTGCGACCAAAAAGCTCATGCGGTTGCACTGTTCAGCTTCTTCGAGATAGTGGGTTGTAACCAAAATGGCGGTTCCTTGACGGGCAAAGTCATTGATTAAGCGCCAAAACTGCCGTCGTGCTAACGGATCAACCCCAGAAGTGGGTTCATCGAGAAAAAGAATTTCGGGTTCGTGCATGACGGAGGCCCCAAAGGCTACGCGCTGCTTCCAGCCACCGGGAAGTTGTCCAGTGATGAGGTTTTCTTGCCCTTCTAACCCGCAGATGTTGATGACCCACGCAATTTTTTCGCGTCGGAGGCGTTGCGGAATGCTGTAAACCCCAGCGTAAAATTCTAGATTTTGCACGATCGTCAAATCGTCGTACAGCGTGAATTTCTGGCTCATGTAACCGATGCGTCGACGTAACTCGCCACTCCGCAGGTTGCCCGTTTCGCCACCGAGAGAAATATCGCCCGAACTGGCTTCCAGTAATCCACACAGCATTTTAATAGTGGTTGTTTTTCCGGCTCCGTTGGCACCCAATAGCCCAAAAATCTCGCCATAGCGCACTTCCACATTGACGTTCTTAACAGCCTGGAAGGTACCAAACATCCGGTTAAGGTTACGGGCGTAAATGGCTGCATCGGTAGAATGGCGATCGTGCCGCATTGTTCGAGGAAACGAGATAAAGGGCGGTTCCAATCCCTGTTGGCGTAACCGAGCTACAAAGACGTTTTCCAGGGTTGGTTGGGTCTGCTCTAGACTATCGAGGGGGAAACGTTTCTGGCTTAAAACCTGTCGCACCTGTGCTTCACCCGTTTGCGTATCGCTGACGAGCACATCCAGGCGATCGCCAAAGGTTTGCACGTCATGAATTGGTGTTGAGGCACCAGAGTCGGACACTTGGGCCTCAAGTGCCTGTTCTACCGCCTGAAGCTGACTGGTGCGCACTTCCAGACGATGGAGCCCTAAGCTATCTTTTAGCTCCGCAGGGGTACCGATTTGCTGAATTTGTCCTTCGTACATGAGTGCGACGCGGTTACAGCGTTCTGCTTCATCCAGGTAGGGCGTTGCGACCACGATCGTCACCCCTTCACTGGCAAGCGCTGCCAACACATCCCAAAACTCGCGTCGTGAAACGGGATCAACGCCTGTGGTGGGTTCATCCAGCAGCAATACTTCTGGTTTGTAGATCAGGGCACAACAGAGCGCTAGTTTTTGCTTCATGCCGCCAGAGAGTTGCCCTGCCAGTCGATCGCCAAACCGCTCCAGATTCATCAGGCGCAAATATTTCTCGCGTCGTTCGGCAAAGTCGCGATTGCTCACGCTTCGCAGTCCGGCAATGTAGCGAAGGTTTTCATCAATGCTGAGATCCAGATAGAGCGAAAATTGTTGCGTGAGATAGCCAATGCCTAACCGTGCCTTGCGGGGAATTTGCCCCAGAACTTGGACGTTACCCGTGGTGGCTTCCATCACACCACCCAGAATGTGAAACGTGGTGGTCTTGCCCGCGCCATCGGGCCCAATCAGCCCAAACACTTCTCCTGGCTGCACGTCAAAGTCGATGCCCCGAACGGCGGCGATTCTGCCGTAGCGTTTATGGAGCGCCTCAACGTGGATGATGGCAGGAGAGTTTTGAGTTCTAAGTTTTGAGTTTTGAGTTAGATCCGACTGAGAGTTTAAAACTGATGACGGGTAACTCTTGTTGTTAGTCACCGAAAAGGCTCCTATTCCAAAACGATTTCGGCATCTGCAGGCATTCCTGGTTTTGCGTAGCCGCCGGGATTGTCGATCGTAATTTTGATGCCCACGACTTGCTTCACGCGATCGTTGCGGAAGTAAATGTTTTCGGGGGTGAATGAAGCTTGGGGATCGATCGAGGCTACTTTGGCATCCAGTGGGTGATTGGGATCAGAATCGATGAACACGCGTGCTTTTTGTCCCACGCGAATTCTGCCAATATCGCCCTCTGGCACATAGCCCCGCAGGTAAACCGTGTTGAAATCAAGCAGTGACAACAAGGTTTGCCCATTGGTGACAACAGCTCCCGGCTCTCTACTGCGTGCCGTCACGACTCCATTAATGGGGCTGATAATGTTGAGGTAATCGATTTGTGCCTGAATTTGCTTCTGCGACTCTTCGGCATTTTTAATATCAGCTTCGGCGGCTTTGAGTTGTGCCTCAGCGCTTTGCCGTTGGCGTAATAGCGCACCCAACTGAGCATCACGAATGCTGGGGTTGATGTTATAGCTTCGAGCCAGGGCCAGACCACCCACGCCTGCATCAATCTGCTTCTGGGCCGATTCAACTGTAGCTGCTGCATTTCGATAGCTGGTTTCTTTCTCATCCGACTGTTCTTGGGTAACTGCGCCTGCTTGCAGAAGTTGGGCGTAGCGATCGCGTGTGACTCTTGCCAGGTCTAGCTGTGCCTTTGCCTGCTTCAGTTGCGCTTCCAGAGAGGCCACATTGGACGCTGCTTGGTACACACGCCCCTGACTATCCTGCTGCGCCTGCAAAATGTTGAGCTGTGATTCGCGCATCTGACTTTCAACATTGGCAATTTGGAACTTCGCCTGCTGTGCCTGTTGTCGAGACGCTTGCACCTTTGCAACCGCTCCTCGCAGTTGGGCCTGCACTTCTGTGTCGCTAATGCGAACAAGCAACTGACCTTGTTTAACCTGATCGCCTTCTCGCACAGTGATGGTATCGACCCGTCCACCCGTTTTGGCACCCACATCGGTTTCATACCCCTCAAGGCGACCACTGAGACGCAAATCGTGGTTAGAGGGGCGTGCTAAGAAGTACCAGATTGTGGCGCTGATGCCCGCGATCGCCAAGACTCCAAGAGGAATGAGCAACCGTGACTTGCGCTTGCTCGCTTGCCTGGTTGGTGGTGCTGAAGACTCTGATGATCGATCGCTTGATCCTGGAAGACTCTGAGCCATAGTAGACCTTCGATGACTAACGGTTAAGCTGGCAAAGATTAATGGTTTCATCATACTGGACGGTCTAGTATGATGAAACAAAAGCTGAAAAAATTAATATCTCCTGCCATCGGTTCACGGCCCGTTAAAACTATGCTCAAGCATTCTGTCTCTCAGCCTGAAGATATCTCCATATCCGGTCAAGACAGCCTCTCTGCTGCCGACCAGAAACGAGAACAGATTTTGCTCGGTGCCATGCAGGTGTTTTTGCGATCGGGCTATGCGGGAACGAGCATGGATCGGGTGGCGGCGGAAGCAGGTGTTGCCAAACAAACGATTTACAGCCACTTTCAGGACAAAGAAGGCTTATTTAAGGCGCTGATGGAGCAGGTGACGCTCGATCGCTTCTGCAGTGTATTTTGCCTGGAAGATTTTGATGGAGACCCCGCTATTCGCTTGCGTCAGCTTGCTGAAACCTATTTGACTAAAGTGGCGGATCAAAACTACCTTTCGCTCACTAGAATCATCATTGCTGAATCAGAGCGCTTTCCAGAATTGGCGCGGCTGTGGACGAGTACGGTGATTCAACGCGGCCGCAGTCTTCTCTCGCGTTACTTTGACGCCCACCCAGAACTGGGCATTGCAGACTCTGAAGTGATGGCGCACATCTTTTTTGGCACCCTGGTCTCGTTTGTCTTGACTCAAGAAATGCTCTATGGCAAAGAAATGATGCCAATAGCGCGCGATCGAGTGGTGAATGGCTTGATCGAATTGATTCTCAAACAGCCGTAATATCGTCGCAGGCTTGTCTTCATAAGCTTCTCCTTTCGACCGATGGCGATTGGGGAGCGTTGCTTGTCATAATGCCAAAAGCGTATGCTGACGAGAGATATATAGAGGTCAGACTGTGGATGCAATTTTGGCGCGATCGCGACAGCTCAAACAAGACTTAGTGGATTTTGTGCTGGATGCCGAAGGCGAGTTGGCAACAGCGTTAGAACAATACTCCGCTGAACAGCTAGCCCGATCGCAGCAGCCCGATCAGCACCAGCAAACACTCGTCGTCGATCGCTTTGTCATCGAAGGCAGAGTGGACAACCAAACGCCGATCGACCTGTTTCTCGCCGCTACGCCTGACCTCTCAGCCAGCGATCGACAATTGCTCCAGGGTTGGCAGCGCAGTTTTGTCGGGCTTTTTGCCGTCACCAAGAGTCTGCCCGATGGCCTGGAGGTGATGAACTGGCTCACGGCGAAGCACTACACCGTCAAGCCCAACGATCCTGCCACGTTAGAAGAGATGCAGCGCTTCAGACTGGGTGAAATCTTGCTGACCCAGATTGCGCCGATCACAGAGAACGAGTGGACATTTACAGCCCCGCTGAAAGTGATGGGGAATTTGGGCAAACCAAAGCTAGCCGTCGCGATCGGTAACTTCAAGCAAAACTATAAAGAGTCTCTCTACAGCGATGCGCCCGAACTGCTCGAAGAAGCTTGGCGATCGGTCGAGCGCTACCATCAAGATTTCCTCGACTTCTTTGAAAGCGATGCCATCACGCTACCAGGCTACCAGTTGGGTAAAAAAATTGTTGAATTTCAGGATGTGCTGACTAAAAAGCAACTGGCAGAGGCTGGTATCGATGAGTCCAAGTCGATGGCAGATCTAGCAGCAGATGCAGGCATGGATGAAGCTGAAATCGAAGCCGCTGCGGAAGCAATGGGTGCTGACGCCAAAGCCGTTTCAACGATGCTGAAGAGCAAAGAAGCGGCTGCCAAGATGGTGACACCCAAAATCGATCTGCCACCCGAATTGAAGAAGGCAGAAGCGGTGACAGTCCTGGCACATCCACGCTGGGGGCAAATGTTCTTGCCAACCTACACTCAGTTTGAAACCGTGCTGCAAGCCGACGATTGGCAAAGCGTTCCCGGAGCCGCTAAGCTTGTTCACAAGTATCTAGACGATCCTGCGATTAATGCCTTCGTTTGGCACAGACTCGCCACAGCCTATCCAGCCGTTCTAGAAGCTCTATTGCGATCGATTCTTGAGCGCCCCGATTTTGACCTGCAAACCGATCTAGAGACACTGTTGCAAGAACACAAAAAGCCTCTACAACCGGACTTACCAGAAATTGCCAGCGTTCCTATCCACTTGCATGATCTGTTCCAGGAAGCCCTCAAGGAAGTAAGTAAGTCACGCCCCAAAGAGAAAGATGCACAAAAGCCGAAAAAAGGGTTTCAACGCTAGGACTTAATGACGAAGGTAGAGTTGATCGTGTGACGGCATTCACATGCGGAATGAAGGATGAAAGCCTAAACATCAGCATTTAGAGTCTAAAAGTACTTTGTACGACCATTGTTTGCCTTCTGCCTCATCTAATCACGCTCATTTAATCACGATGAGCAGCCAGCGCAGCTTTGTTAATCCGTGCATTACACTTGCGTGGATTGTAGATGCTGGTATACCAGGTACAGCGCTTACAAACATCTGGGAAATCGCCGCGTTCGTGTCGATCGATCAGCTCATCAATTGCCTGTCCTGTCCAGATATCTAGCAACGAAGCGTTGTTCAGATCCCCAATAATTAGCTCAGCTTCAACATCTCGGCAGGCGCAGGCATTCACCTTTCCATTAGCAAGAATCACTGGCTTTCTAAACAATAGCTCGCAGGCTCCTCGCTTATAGGGTGGCAATACCGCTTCTAGGCCAACGTTTTTAAGCGCTTCACTATCGACTTTGCCTGCCCAAGAATCAAACATGACAACTTTCTGAAGCTCAAGCAGTCCTTCTTGAATATATCGTTGGCACTGCTCCCAAAAATCCCCAGTCCAATTTGATGGCGGGCAACGTAAGGCAAGGCTAAACCGCATTACAGAACCAGCTTCGCGCTTTGCTTTAACAAATGCTTCAACGTTACGACGGACTAATTCAAAGTGGTCAACGCCCATAATGGCATGATAAGTTTGGCGATCGAACCCACCCCAAGACACTTGAATATGCAGTTTATCGCCATACTTTAGAAGCCTTTCACTTATTTGAGGCTTCATTAAAATGCCATTTGTATAAAAATCAAAGCCTTCAATTTGAGGGCGTTGATATAAGTCGTCAAGTCGCTCAAAAAGGGCGCGATCGACAAATGGATCTCCCACAATGGGCGTGAGAGAAACATACTTACCGCCCATTGCAACATACTCATCAATAATGCGTCGAAACTGTTCCATTGGCATTGTTTCCTTCGCCCGCTCCATTTGTGGATAGGCACAGAAAACACATTTAGCGTTACAAATGTTCGTACCCTCAAGATGAAGGTTTTGGGGTAACTGACGAGTTGCTTCCAACACCTGCCGAACCGATCGCCGTTCTGCCCGAAAACAGTACTCAGTCAACACAAAATCGAGCAACCAACTCATGTAATGCCTACCAGGACGAACAAGATGAACGTTCATCCAATCCAGAGTAGGTTGAAATCTACGGCTAAAAAGGTAAGTCATAGCACTGCTACAGCTAATAAGGAACGGCACTTAGTAGATGTCTTACGTCCTTTGGAAAAAAGGTCATGCTTAACCGCTAGCACCACAATGGTCTATTTACTTCATCTCTGTCTAGGTCTTGTAAAGGCAGCGATCGCTCAAGAGCCTTTACCTGAGCGATGAATTCTGCTATTTCGTTCATGGCACTCTAGACCCACTATTATACCGATCCCTTCAGAACGTCATTCCTCTAAAGGCAATGGCGCTCAATCCTTAAGCAGGCTTCAACTTGTTCGTGATTACGCTAAATTAATTAAAGAGTCGATGAAATTTAGCTAAAGTTTAGCTATTGATGGTTTCAATCTGCTAGTCACTTTTAGAAACTGAGACGTTAACACTTGAGGATTGGACGTTCAAAGCTGAGGCTGCAAAAAACGGCATAATAAATGCATAGGTGCTTTACTAAAGCGATATCATGCATTAGTCACATCCATACACGGCAAGAAAATCAAGCGATAGCTTAGAGGTAAGCGCCGTTGTAGATCAATGCAGTCGCTCTGTCACACGCTTAAGAAGGGTATACACATGGCAACTGCTGATCGTGAATTTGAAGTTAAGAAAACCGAAGACGAGTGGCGTCAAACTCTAACGCCAGAACAGTTCCGAGTGCTCCGTCAGCATGGTACAGAGCGCGCCCGTACTAGCCCGCTAGACAAGCAGTATGGTAAGGGACTCTACGTCTGTGCAGGTTGCGGCTTACCCCTCTTCTCATCAGAAACCAAATTTGACAGTGGTACAGGGTGGCCCAGCTTCTTTCAACCGATCGAAGGCGCAATCGAAACCACGATCGACAAATCGCTTTTCATGACGCGCGTCGAAACCCACTGTCATCGTTGCGGCGGACACTTGGGCCATGTTTTTGAAGACGGGCCAAAGCCTACAGGACAACGCTATTGTATGAACGGTGTATCGCTAAAGTTTATTCCTGATTAAGTGACTGAAAAAGGGCTGGGTCGCTTTTTGAGTGGTGCAGTAAAACGTTACTTATGCACTGCTTCACGCTCGTTCGTCTATGTCTTTATTCGCCCACGTCTTTAAAGGAGCATTTCTAACTTGCTTTTTTACAGGACACCTCAGTCCTCAAAACATAGTTGTCCACATGCTGCGCCTTGACAGATTTTGGCTATGAGCTATACCTTCTCAGAAATCCTCTGGTAAGCTTAATACATTTTTTGTCATGAATACTTGACAGATCACTCTATTGAGTGTACCTGTCAATCAAGAGCTTTAGCTGAAATTCATCAAACATACACGATACAAATTCCTGTCTTTATAAAAAGTGTCACGGCTATTTGGCAAACTAAGAAAGTGAAGTTCAATCGCCTTTAGAACTAAGGTCTTAGCCTAAACAAGCGTCTGTTTGGGAATGGCTTAAGAATCATGAAGCTATTCAATGCATAGTCTTTAGAACCTGGCAGCATAAGAAGGAGCCAATGCTTTCTTAATGAAAAAGGGTTTCGCTATTGGTTATTTATACTTCACCCACAATCGTCGATCGCAATAGGCTTTTTTTGAGATGGTTTGCTTGACTAATCGCCTCATAAATTGATGAACAGTGTATTGCTGAACACGTAAGGTTTTGAGGTGTCAATTGATAAAATTGCGATCTTAGAAAAGTTCCCAACTAGTTAAATGGTGAGGCTTTATGGCTACTGTCTGTGAGCAGCAACTTGTTCAAGAAGTCATCCACGAAGGAAAGCTGCTTGGAATTATCATCTCTGCTGATTTTAAAAAACCAGGAATCCACTTTTTCACCCCAAATACGCTCTCTCAGCAAATCGCCTATATGCGGCATCCTGCTGGCAAAAGCATTCAGCCACATGTACACAATCCTGTACTACGTGAGGTGTTCTATACCCAGGAAGTCCTCATGATCAAACGAGGAAGGCTGAAAGTAGATTTCTATACAGACCAGCAGGAATACTTGGAAAGCTATGTGCTGCAAGCGGGCGATGTTATTCTGCTTGTTCAGGGTGGGCACGGCTTTGAAGTGTTGGAAGAGGTCGAGATGATTGAGGTCAAGCAAGGCCCCTACGTGGGTGAGCAAGATAAAACGCGGTTTAATTGCTCTGAGGGCAACTATCAGGTGCGCCTAAGCCTTTAATCTTGGCAAGAGAAGTACGATGCAAAATGCCCTTTACAAAAATTTCAATCAGTACAATTTTGTATCGAGCGAGTACTGCCTGTTTTGAGATTCCATCTCTGGCTTATCTCCAAATTTCGTCCGCTGTATAAATGCCACAGACGAAGCAGGCACCCTCTTCCCCTCTGCTAATTTTGCTTTGCTTCTGTAAAAGAAGCTGAATGTTGCATTCAGAACAGCGTGGTGCCTGCTCCTAGTGGGTCTATTTTGGTGAGTTTGCGTTCAGAATAGTGTATTGCGTGCTCACGGTGGGTATGCTCTTGAGAGAGATGGATACGACAGCGATATGACAGATTTTATTCCCGTTAATCAACCACTATTAGATGGCAAAGAAAAGCAATACCTGAACGAATGTATCGATACAGGTTGGATTTCTTCAGAAGGCCCATTCATTCAGAGGTTTGAATCTGAGTTTGCAGCACGGGTAAATCGCAAGCACGGTATTGCCGTCACCAATGGCTCTGCGGCTTTAGACGCGGCAATTGTAGCCTTGGGCATTGGCCCCGGAGACGAAGTAATTTTGCCAACGTTTACGATTATTTCCTGTGCTGCTGCGATCGTGCGGGCTGGGGCAACGCCTGTTTTAGTAGACTCTGATCCGCTTACCTGGAATATGGATGTCTCTGCGATCGCGGCCAAAATTACACCCAAAAGCAAAGCCATCATGGTTGTGCATATCTATGGGCTACCTGTAGACCTGGATCCTGTGCTCAAGCTTGCGCATCAACACGGCTTGTGGGTAATTGAAGATGCGGCTGAAATGCATGGGCAAACCTATAAAGGTGAGCCATGTGGCAGCTTTGGCGATATCAGTACGTTCAGCTTCTATCCCAATAAGCACATCACGACAGGCGAAGGCGGGATGCTCGTGACCAATAATGACGCTTTAGCCAACCGCTGCCGTTCTTTACGAAACCTTTGCTTTCAGCCCCAAAAACGCTTCATCCACGAAGAGTTAGGCTGGAATCTTCGTATGACAAACCTTCAAGCAGCGCTTGGTTTAGCGCAGCTAGAGCGGCTAGATGAGTTTGCAGCTCGAAAGCGGCGCATGGGTCAGCACTACACTCAGCTACTATCAGAGCTTCCAGGGCTTGAACTGCCCGTTGCTGCAACTGCTTATGCAGAGAGCATTTACTGGGTTTATGGCATTGTCCTTAAAGAGGAGGTGCCTTTTGATGCCGCTGAAGCGATGAGACGGTTAGGGCAGCATCAGATTGGTACTCGTCCCTTTTTCTGGGGGATGCACGAACAACCTGTATTCAAGAAGATGGGGTTGTTTGAAGGCGAAACGTATCCAGTAGCAGAACGCCTATCCCGACGTGGTTTTTATGTTCCTAGCGGGATGGCGCTTACGCCTTCTCAAGTAGAACAGGTCGTCACCGCGGTTAAAAACGCGTTGAAGTAGGAAGAACCCTATGGAGATGCTTTTCACGGTTTGAATTCAAATCGTTTATAACATTGCAGCGTTATTAATCATCAAATTTAACCAGGGGATAAATATGTAATAAACATAGCAAACTCATGGTGATGTAAAGCACAAATAGATTGAATGATTAAGCACTTCTTACACTAAATCTAGATTTACTGCATACTGCATCTAGCTCTCTCTTACTGCATTGTTTGCACTTTAAGCAAAGGTCATATAGTATTTTTTCGCGTGTAAGGCATACTAAAGACGCACGATTCAATGCTACTGGCTGGTTTTAGTGTAATTAATTGCCTGGGAGTTCTTGTGGGGATAAACGCTTTTGCAAATTACGCTAACTACTATGATTTGCTCTATCGGGACAAGGACTATGCTGGCGAAGCTTACTATGTTCACCGCTTGATCCAACGCTATATGTCTGGTACTAAGACAGTTCTTGAGCTTGGCTGTGGTACTGGGATGCATGCCTCACTTTTAGCTGAAAAAGACTACACAGTCTGTGGTATCGATCTTAGTGCTGAAATGCTAGAAATCGCTCGACAACGATTGCTTACTTTGCCAGAAAAGCAGGCTTCTAGATTGGAGTTTATGCAGGGAAATGCTCAAACAGTTCGGCTCAATCGTCAGTTTGATGCGGTTATTTCTCTATTTCATGTTATCAGCTATCAATCAACAAATTCAGCCTTAAGAGATGCTTTTGAGACGGCTAGAGTTCATTTAAAGCCAGGAGGAATCTTTCTTTTTGATTGCTGGTATGGGCCAGCCGTTTTGAGTGATCCTCCCACAGTGCGAATAAAGCGCTTGGAGAATGAAAAAATTCGCATTACTCGCGTTGCTGAGCCGACGCTGTACCCTAATCACAATACAGTTGATGTTAAGTATCACGTTATGATTCACGATCGCGTTACAGATAAAGTGGAAGAACTAGAGGAGGTACACACACTACGATACTTGTTTAAACCAGAAATTGATTTGCTTCTTGAGCAGCATGGGTTTAGCTGTGTTGCAGTTGATGAATGGATGGTAGATAAGGGTGTTGGCTCACACACTTGGAACGTTTATTTTATTGGTCAAAGCCAGTCGGTATGAACGCTAAAATCCCGGGAAGGAAGGCACTATGAAATATCATTTAGCGCTAGGTAGCTCACTCGATTTGGAAGGGATTAATCGAGAAGCACTACTTGGGAAGCGTCCAGGGCACATTATGTGGGATTTAAGCCAAGCCGTGGCTGCCTCCGTCCATATGCCTGGACGTGAGCAAATTTTGCCGATCGACCGACTTCGCGCTAAATTGATTAGCCTGCCAGAACACTGGGCTTTAGCACGAAAGCTCTCTAGCGAGCTGCATGAAGAGGATGTCGTTTACTGCAACGGAGAAGATATTGGCTTGCCCCTTGCCATCCTTTGCGGCGCGAAACCAAACCGACCCAAGCTCATCATCTTTTTTCATGCGGCAAATCGACCGCGTGTCCGTGCCGCCTTAACGCTTTTTCGCCTCGAAGAAAAAATTGATGTGTTTGTGTCTAACACAGAACCTCAGTTCAACTATCTCAGGAAGACAGTACGTGTGCCTGAATCACGGTTGCACTACCTTGCAGAGCAAACGGATACCCGCTTTTTCTGTCCTGGGCCAGTGTCGCCTGACAAAGCACGCCCCATCATTGCTAGTGCAGGCTTAGAGTTACGAGATTACAAAATTTTGGCGGCGGCTACAGCGGATTTAAATGTGGATGTGAAGATCAGTGGCTTTTCGCGCGATGCCGTACCGTTAGCGAAGTCGTTCCCTAAAACGTTGCCTGCCAATATGAGCCGTCGCTATTATGAGTGGGCAGAGCTAGTGCAGCTCTACCGTGATGCGGATCTTGTCGTTGTCAGTCTGTTTCAGGGTGACGCTTCTTCTGGTATTACGACACTCATGGAGGCGATGGCTTGTGGTCGTCCGGTGATTGCGACCCAAACCAACGGATTGGCTGATTATTTGCAGACGCCAGGAACGGTTATTCCGATCGCCCCAGGCGATAGCAACGGATTGAAAGCTGCGATCGCTTATGTATTCGCCCATCCAGAGGAAGCAGAAGCACAGGCGAAGCGGGCTTATCAAATGATTTCGGAGCACCATAATAGCCAGCGGTACGTGGAAAAACTGGTATCCTTACTTAAATCAGTTAGATAGCGAGGGGCTAGCTGTTTTGGAGCGACGGCCGTTCTTCTACACTCATGGAGCTTAAGCTTCGTCAGCGAGTCGTTTCAGTTGAAGTTTGCCTGTCTACGCTATGTGTTGTAAGGTTCCGTGTGTTGGAGTCCACCCATATGCCCAATGGATGCAGTCGGTTGAATCTAGCCCTGAACGTAAGCAGATGTGATGCACGATCGAAGAGCAAGGGATTGTCTAGCTGCCCGTCCTAAGCTGCTGAATGCTTTCGGGGTATGATGTGCTTTAAGCAGTCTTTATGGCGAGTACTCAGTAAGTTCTGCTGTCTGGGTGCTGCTTTTAACGTAGATGTCCAAGCACTAAGCGCAAGTGCATCACAGATTGTGAGTCCTTGGCTTTAAAGCGCTCACTCCTGATTGTTTAGCGTTGAAGCGTTTGTCATGGGCTGTCGTCGTAGAATGGAAGAGTGAGCGAGTTAAATCTAAATTGCAGGAGTAAAGCTTGTGACAACGGCTACTGCTTCGACAGGAACGGTTGTTCTATCGCCTAGCTATCGCTTACCGATCGCGATCGTGATGCTTGCTGCACCTCTACTATTGGTGCAGATCTGGGGTAGTTTGGTGATCGCTTTATTTGGCTTTTTCCTACTGTTTCAAGCGGCTACTTTGCGCCTTTGCTTCACTGAAACTGCACTTGACATTGAGCGTGGGCAAACGCTCATTCGGCGCTTCCCTTACCAGGAGTGGCAAAACTGGCGATTGTTTTGGTTACCTGTGCCGATTTTTTTTTACTTTAGGGAAGTCAATAGTATTCACTTTCTACCAATTCTTTTTGATCCTAAAGCGCTACAGTCTTGCCTGGAAACTCGCTGCCCTCAAATTCCCTAAGCGCTCGTTGTCAGCCTGTAAAGACTAGGCATGCAGGCTTACTCGCAACGAATGACCAACAATCTCCCTCTGCATTGAACATGAATCCAGACGAACTGCCCATTGCAGCGGATGCGGATGGCTATCAGTCCGACGCTACTGCTGATGTGCGTAACCACGAAGAGGCACGCGATCAACCTACCTTAGAGCCGCTTGGTATGCAAGAGGCTTCCGCTCAGGCATTGATTGACGAGGAGAAACGACCGCTACTAGAACGCGTTGAGACAGAGCCAGCGCTGCCCTCAGCCCCTAATGCTACAACGCTCATCACGGCTGAGCAGAGGGTTACCGATCTCCAGCGCCGCGAACAAGCGTTAAGGCGTGAAATTGCCGTTTTGCAGACATCGCAAGTTCGTCTTCAGGAAGAAACCGCAGCGGCACAGGCAGCGATGGGGCGCTTGATACAGGAAGGATTGAAAGAACTGGAGCAGCGGAAACAGACGCTACAAATTAGCGTTGAGCAACTGGAACGCCGCCAAGAACGCATTCGTAGTGAGATGAAGACGACGTTTGCGGGAGTTTCTCAAGATCTGGCGATTCGCGTGCAAAGCTTTAAGGATTATCTGGTTGGCAGCTTACAAGATTTGGCACTGGCAGCGGAGCAACTGGACTTGCCGCAGCCTGGGAACGCGATTGGAATGACTGAAAAACCGTCTGCTTCGGCTGAAGTGTTCTCAAAGCAAGAGACGGCTCCCCAGTTTGCTGAACAAAGCTTTCAAGAGCAGACGAAAAAAATTCGTAATCTGTTAGATCAATACCGCAATCGACCAGATTATTACGGTTCGGCATGGCAGCTTCGCCGCACCTTTGAACCAGTTCACGCTGATCGCGTCTCAGGCTGGTTTTTTACGCAGGGTGGACGGGGTGCTGTTCGCACGATGGGTAGCCGCTTGCAAAATATCCTCATTGCCTCAGCCACAATTTCGATTTTACATACGCTGTACGGCGATCGTCTACGCGCTCTGGTGCTTGCCCAGTCTCCAGAACGGTTGGGCGAATGGCGGCGCGGCTTGCAAGATTGCCTTGGCATTACTCGTAGTGAATTTGGCCCAGAGCGTGGTGTGGGTTTGTTTGAAGATCCGTTTCCGCTAGTGCAAAAAGCCGATCGCCTGGTTAAAGACGGGCTCTTGCCGCTGATCATCATTGATGAAACGGAAGACGAGATCAGCTTAGGGTTATTGCAATTTCCGCTCTGGCTAGCCTTTGCACCAAATCCTCAAGTACCGACTTATTCATATTAAAGTTGTAATGCTAGTTGTGATAGCAAAGACAGCGATCCTCTTTGATTTGTGAAAGTGACTCTGGCTTAGCCTACGCTTTGGCGAAGCAAGCTACAGCTTTCAATTCCAAGCTGACCGCTAATTGGTTCAAACACAGCATGCTTTTTGCGAATGCTTTAAGACGGCTATATCCTCATCGCTGATAGCAAATAACGTTACAACGCCTTCAGGACTTCACCCAATGGTATTTTGGCTTGCCTTGAACGGACTACTGCTGGTGGGAGCGTACTTTCTAGGCTCCATTCCGCCTGGATACTGGGCTGGACGACTCTTGAAAGGAATCGATATTCGAGAGCACGGCTCCGGCTCGACTGGTGCGACGAATGTGCTGCGAACCATTGGAAAATTGCCAGCGCTCGTGGTGCTGTTAATTGATATTTTGAAAGGAGTAGGGGCGATCGCGGCTGTCCAATCTTTTTATACAGTTGTTAATGTCCGTGCTTTTGCACCCTCGATCGACAGTACTGTCTGGCTACCCTGGATGGTGACATTAGCAGGTATGGCAGCATTATTAGGGCATAGTCGATCGGTCTTCTTAAACTTTATGGGGGGCAAATCAGTCGCGACTAGTTTGGGTGTTTTACTGGCAGTTAGTTGGGTTGTTGGCTTAGGGGCACTAGCTGTATTCGCTGTGATGCTGGCAATTTCTAGAATTGTGTCTCTAAGCTCTATTACAGGGGCGATCGCGGCTTCCAGCCTCATGCTGGTTACCCATCAGCCGCTCCCCTATATCCTGTTCGGGCTGCTGGGTGGGCTATATGTGATCCTGCGCCATCGTACCAACATCCAGCGTCTGTTATCTGGGTGTGAACCCCGCCTTGGTCAGCCCGCGCCAGAGAACACTAGCCCGCCTTCTTGAGCAAAGGCTTTGGAATGTAGCGTCACAACCTTTATTTCAACGGAGACGTCAAGCGGCTGATTGACGATCGTAGGTAGACCTATGTGATAACAGTAGGCGAAGCTCAGATGCGTTGAATTAGTCCGAAGTGCAGAAACGACCTAAGCTTGATTTTTAAGCTATCTATCTTGGCTTGTACGCACGTCTTTCTTAAGTGGTGGCTTGACGAATTATGCTTGCCAAGGCATGATGAAAACGTATAAGGGGCTATAGCGCAGTTGGTAGCGCATCTCAATGGCATTGAGAGGGTCAGCGGTTCGAATCCGCTTAGCTCCATAGCCCGAAACAGGCTCTACGCAAGCTCCTTATGTGACTTGACCTGAATTTTGGACAAATTGTCCAAGATTTGCTTCCGAAAATAGTTGTCCAAAATTTGCTTTCGTCAAGTTTTGTTAAGCGACTGGAGGCAAGTTTCGAGCAAGATTCCTTGAGCCTGCCTCGTATTCAAATCAGTCAGGTCTGGTTGCGGTTGCCCCCCGTGATAGATAACTCGCTCAATCTCATCTCGTGTCTCTGCCTTGATTGAATTGGAGATAAGTATCTCCACAACTCGTTCTGTAACCCAGAGATGCCAATCAATTTCTGACACAACTAAAGTTTCAAGCTCCGAAGGTTCTTCTGGTTGTACGTTAAGCCAATTTTGGCAGTGAACACAACGACCCACCTGCATCCTTCCGGAGATTGGCAATTGTGTCCTTTGACAGTGCGGACAATAGGAGCGTAGCGGTTGATGATGCAACGGGCAGACAGTAGCAGCAGCGATCGACCAGATCAGAGGCTCATAAATTGGTTGATTCGTATCGCACCAAGCTCGCAAGCACTCTGGACACCATGATCGCAACTTTCTTCCAAATTCAATCGTTTGATTTGGTCGAGCAGTTTCTTCTGCCCAAGGGGGAATTGTGAGCGATCGCAGTCCTGATTGCATTATTAAAGGCTCCAATCCTGCTATATACTGCCACGAAAGCAGCCCATACTCATTCAGATTTTTCCTATACTTAGGTGTAGGGAAAGAAGATACTGAAGTTTTAAGCCCTTCGTCTTGTACACGATAAGCTGTTTTACCACCTACACTATGAGTTCGCCTAAAGGAGGGTAACATCTCCTGTTTGGCCAGTACTCCTGGGGAAACGTGATGTGCCTCAGCAAGTCGGCAAATGTAGCTCACTAGCCCTTCAACATAGGGCGTACCTATTGCAATCGGCTCTAGAAAATAAAGCCTGCTACGCTCTGGTATAACAGAAGCATCTAATTCTTGAGAGTGGCACTTATCCAAGTAATGTGGTGCCATATTGCTTTAAAGCTAACAAACGATCTGAGTTAATTTAGCATTACTAACTCACTCAACAGAGATAATACTAGCTTAATGTTCAGATTGGGTAATGTGGAGCTTTCCTAATTTGAGCTTTAATTTATGGTTTAGTAAACGCCGCAAGTTAGAGATTATAATCCAACTGAATTAGTTCTTTTCAAGCATTTTTAATCTGATTCGGAATTTCATATTTTGAAGCACATTTAACTCAAGTAGGTACTGCTGAGAAAACCCGCTTACCTCCATCTCGCATATTCAAATCCAAGTTCAGTCACTGTCAGCTTTGATGTAACTAGCTATTGTTGTTCAGAAGTTCCATCCTTTTAGTCCCATGAGCTAGGAAATAATCTTGACCAACTTCAAGGGCATAATTCAAGGATGGGTTGCTGATTCCTTTTAGTCCCGTAAACCGGGATATATCTTTGGCGGTTTGTGGTTGAACCCCTCCCCGACACTGCCGCAGTGCTTTTAGTCCCGTGAACCAGAATATACATTTGGCAAGTGAAAAGACTATAAAAACTACATGAGGCTTATAAGATTGCTGCAAAACTTGATTTAAAGCATAAGAAAACGTCTTCAAAGCTTATACTTTATCTTCTTATGTATAGCGAATGAGAGCAAGAGTTTGTTAAGTATCTTAAGGTTTGTTGTTTCTGGAAAGTTTTCTAGAATTTTAACTCTTGCTTTGGTTGGACAAATATCCTTCTCATTGCTAGTAGCGGTCTAGTTTTATTCATCCAGCATTACTTGTCCCATTCCCATCGCCGTCTTGCGTCCTACTCCAGAAAAAAAGGCGAAGTGAGACAGTATTGTTGCAACCCTCGCTTGTTCTGGATCAGGAAATAAATATCTAACCCAACCGATTACACCGCGTTCAACTGCGTTTTCCAGCCTTACCTTTTCAGTTTTGAGATCATAGTCAGAAACTAATCCACTCCATTGAATTTTGGGAAACTTCAGTTCTTCAGGAGCAAAAGCATTCCAGCGGCGATGTATATTTCCAAAAACTGCTTCAGGGGATGGAAATAATTGAATTCCCTGTCCAGTGTTCAACTTGAAACTGGTTGGAGAGAGAAACTTTAGTGTCAAGTCGTTCAGTACAATTGGTAGTTCAGCAAGCAGAGCATAATCTGATGTTTTGACCCACGCATCCGCTCCTGGCAGTGCGCTGATACCTTTCAGCACAAAAGGAAATTTGGCAAGAGAGAACGATACATCCTCCGTTTCATCTAAACCTTTCAGTAAAGGCTCTATCAGCCTGCCGTCCAACAACCCAACCCGAAAATAGCAGTCATCTCCTGCTAACACTTTTGCTTTTTGACATCTACTGATCAACCCGGAGAGACTTAAGGGAGAATTCTGACTTTCATGAATTGCCTCAGAAACCTTTGGATCACCTCGACGAAACCACTCTAGAACTTGTGCATGAATAGCCCGTCCACAGGATGAAGGTAAATCTCCGCTCTCTGCGGCTCCTAAATTAATTACCAGGGTTTGCAGAGTTGCGGATTTAAGGTGTGGTAACAGTACTGCTGGCTCCATACGCTACCCCCCTCGGTAAGCAAACTCGGTCTGGCCGAATCTTTCTGAAGTGGCAGTTCTGTCGAACCTGCCACTTCAGGTTGAGAAATTTCCCAATAGTCACCTGATAATTGAGCTTGACTCAGCAAGCTTACAGGTGTCATGACAATCCGGTTGTAGAGGAGCAGCCTGGTAGAACCGGGCAAGTCTATTGGATTCAAGGGATGCTCACAGACAAATTCTCCCGTTCTTGACTTGATATTCGTTTCAAGAATAGGTTTTGCATCGACTTTGATTTTTGATGCCCATTTGCCTAACCTGATCCACCTTGGAATCTGAACAGTTTTAGGAGCAGTGATATAGGTTTGGTACTGACTACCCACAGCCAGCTCTTTTACCCGCCCGTAGCTTGGGTAATTGCGATTGTTTCCCCCAAATCCAAGTTTCCTAGGCTGATCGTGATAAGCAGAAGGAGATGATTTGAAGGTACTGATCTGATAAGACCAATGAACAGGTAAGGCAGGAAAAACATAAATTCCTGCTCTATTTAGAGATAGAAGGTTTCGATCGTAGTCTGCCTCCAGATATCCAGGACGTTCTGCCATTTGCTCATCTAGACAATAGGCTTTTGGGATGTAAGAACCTTCAAATAGGGCAAAGCTTAGTGCCCAATTGTGCAGATATTTTTCTGTTTCATAGAGTCTTCCCATCTCACGGGAGGCGAAAAATACATTGTCGTGAAGTGTCAGATTGCATAAATAGAGCACCATAAAGCCTCCTTCAAGATTACTCTGTCTTGCCCACTAATGCTCCGTAGGTTCGAGCATAGGTTTGAGTTTGTTGACAGAGCAGTGACAGGATCGACCGCAACTTTGCTTCGCTCTGATAAATATCAGTCACTTCTTCCAGCAAAGCAGCCAGTTCACTATCAAACATCATTCTGCTAATTCGCAGTGGCTCACGATCCAGCAAATTTCCTGCTACGACTGCTGCTTCTTTTCGGATTTCTCCAATCGGGACGTTGATGCTTCCTTTTTGTTTTAGTGCGTCGTAGATTGCTTGAGTAAAGTACAAATTACTAAACACTTCAGCATCACAAAATGCAAGTCCCACGAAATGGTTAATCATTGTACCTGTACGTGATTCCTGTGCTCCATAGCGACGAGTACGAAGCAGGTTACCTAACACATAAATAAAACCTTCCAAAGTAGGATCTCGCAGTGTTTCCACAGAGGGGAAAGCAACCTCAGGAAGTACATGATCTAACTCATTAATCGAACTCCGCATTTTGCCCTGCTCAATCATCGTGCCTCCTTCAAAGAGTGCATTAAACGTGAAACTGCGATGAGAGGCATCGTAGGGGCTGAGGGAAAATGCGGAGTCTGAATAAACCTTGGAGCGTTCTGCCCCTCTACTGCCGATTCCAAATCCGTAAAGAATGCAGTCTGGGCATTGCTTGCAAGTTTTCTCTCCGTTATAGTCGCAGAAGTTACTTTCGCCTTCAACTAAGTCCGTAAATCCTAGCGATCGTAGTAACTGTCGTCCAGATAGACGCTCTGGTGTAATCTGCTTGCGTTTGAACATGACTAGGCGACTGATCATCTGACTTGATTGTTCATCTTCTGAGTTCAATCCTGCTTGAGTTCGGGCAGTGTTAAGCACCCCATCCGTCTGAAAAACTGGAAATGACTGGCTATGACGGATGATGAAAAAATGAATATATCTACTCGACGCCAAGCGCGGAAGAACGGAATGAAATTCGGGTTTTAAGGTCTCAAGAATACTCACTTTCGCCTCCCTGTTTCTGATTGGCTTTCGCTTGTTTCTCCTGAAGGGCTAGCTGGCGGTAAGCAAACTCAACTCCAGCTTTGATCCGATTACGTTGCTCTTGTAATAGTGCGCGATCGCCCTTACACATTTCCCCAAGCACCTGCTTTACACAGGTAGTCATGAACGTCTGGATAGCTTCAATTTCCTGCAACTGCCGAACTTCATAGTCAATAGATTTATCTAACAGCAGAGGACGTTTGTAAATTTCCTGGCGATCAAGTGCGTCTTTGAGCATTCCGGCACCTTGCTCAATAATTTCCTCATCATCCCAATCTGCTGGAACTGAAAGAATGTGCTCTAGTGCTTTAGAGGCTGTTTGAGAAGGGGTAGGGGTGTAACAAATTACGCCAACCGCCTAACCA
>NZ_JCACKR010000109.1:0-43277 GCF_059505485.1 Stenomitos rutilans | reverse complement strand
CTAAAGTAGTCGAAGGGGAAGCTGCACTGACCGCAGTAGGGCTGCGGGCCCGGCAGGAGACCACGCCTGGTCAAACGCCGCTCATGTCCGATGGCCGTGCTTGTTCAAACGCGATGGGAAGGCCAGGTTAGAATGCTGGGGTAGAAAAAAGCAGCCCTGCGTCTGAGTTGCCCTATGGATGCTGAAGCAAAGCCAGATTTTTTCATCAGCTACAACCGCCATGACAAAACCTGGGCAGAGTGGATTGCGTGGACTCTGGAAGCAGCAGGCTATACGGTTGTCATTGAAGCATGGGATTTCCGTCCAGGAGGAAATTTCGTTGTTTATATGCAACAGGCAGCAACGCAGGCAGAACGGACGATCGCGGTGTTGTCACAGCACTATTTGGATGGGAAATTTACGCACCCAGAATGGGCAGCCGCCTTTGCCCAAGATCCAACAGGGGAAAAGCGATTGCTGCTGCCAATCCGCGTCGGGGAGTGTGCGCTGACGGGAATGTTGGCGACGATCGTCTACGTGGATGTAGTCGGGGTTGAGGAAATAGCCGCGCAGGAGCTTGTGTTGCAGGCGGTACAAACGGGGCGCACCAAACCAGAGCAAAAGCCACGCTTTCCAGGACGATCTCACCCACTGACTGATCGAGCCAAGCCCATCTATCCGCCCAACATCCTCCAGAATCTCCCCTACGGCAGCACCAACTTTGTGGGACGAGACGCGGAACTAGAGCAGATCCATCAACAGTTGCAGCAAGGTTCAACCGTCTCCATTTTCGCTCTTTCGGGGATGGGTGGCATTGGCAAGACCGAGCTTGCGCTGCAATATGCCCGCCAACATGGTCGCAAGGGTGACTATCCCGGTGGACTCTGCTGGATACGGGCACGGGAAGATGTGGGCACGCAAATCATCAGCTTTGTGCGCTCGTGCCTGGAGTTAATGCCACCAGACGACCTGGAATTAGTGGAAAAGGTGCGGTGGTGTTGGGGACGGTGGCGCGAAGGAGCCGCTCTGCTGATCTTTGATGATGTGCAGCAGTATGACGCGATTGCCCACTTCCTGCCGCCGCAGGAGTCGCGCTTTAAGGTCTTGCTAACGACGCGCTCGCACTTTGGCTCGCCCGTGCAGTCTTTGCCACTGGATGTGCTGTCGGATGCAAAAGCCTTGGCATTGTTGCGATCGTTGGTGAACGACAAGCGCGTGGAACAAGCATTAGTGCAAGCCAAACAACTCTGCGAATGGCTAGGCTATTTGCCGTTGGGAGTGGAACTGGTGGGGCGATATTTAGCCCGCAAGCCAGATCTCTCCCTCGCGGTCTTGTGGCAACGGTTGCAGGACAAACGCTTGGACGCGCTCGCCTTCAAGCAAGCCGAACCGGGCATGACCGCATCCCTGGGCGTAGCAGCGGCCTTTGAGTTGAGCTGGCAGGCATTGGACGAGTCCGCGCAGCAAGTCGCCGCGATGTTGAGCCTGTTTGCCCTGGTGGAAATTCCCTGGACGCTGGTGGAACAGTGTTTGCCAACGCTGGATGCAGAAGAGTTGGAGGAAATCCGCGATGAGCAGCTCTTGGGCACCTATCTGCTGAAGCGCGTCGATCAGGGGCTGTACCAACTGCATCAACTGCTGCGAGAATTCTTTGCGGTGAAGCGATCGCAACGGGCAGATGACTCAGCCTTGCAGCAGCAGTTTTATCAAGTGGTGGTTGCAGCAGCAGAAAGAGTTTATGAGAAGCCACAGCGATCGCTGCTCCAGGAATCGACGGTAATGATCGCTCATTTGCAAGCCGTAATCGAGCGGTTCACCAACGCTGAGCAACCACTGGATTTAGCAACCTGTCTACAGTTGATAGCAAACTTCTACTACGCACAAGGGCGCTATGGTGAAGCCGAACCGCCGTATCGCCGCTCACTCGCAATGCGGGAGCAGCAGCTAGGACAAAACCATCCTAGTGTCGCAGAGAGCCTAAACGATTTGGCAGGATTGTACGATGCCCAAGGGCGTTATGGAGACGCAGAACTGTTGTTTGTGCGATCGTTAGAAATTCGGCAACAGCAGTTAGGGAACGACCATCTTGATGTCACGCAGAGCTTGAATAATTTAGCATTCTTGTACAAAGCCCAAGGGCGTTATGGAGACGCGGAACGGCTGTTTGTGCAGTCGCTAGAAATTCGGCAACGACAGTTGGGCGATGATCATCCCCGTGTTGCAACGAGCTTGAACAATTTAGCAGCCTTGTACTACGCCCAGGGGCGATACGGAGAAGCAGAACCGCTCTACCTGCAGTCGTTGGAAATCTATCAACAGCAGATAGGCAGTGACCATCCAGCCATAACAACAAGCCTCAATGGTTTGGCAGAATTGTATGAGTTACAAGGACGGTATGGGGACGCGGAAACTTTCTACCTGCGCTCACTGGAAATTCGGCAACGGCAGTTAGGCGATAACCATCCTGATGTCGCTCAGAGCCTGAACAATTTGGGGCACTTATACGATTCTCAAGGACGTTATGGAGACGCGGAACCGCTGTTTGTACGATCGCTGGAAATCTGGCAACGGCAGTTGGGCGATGACCATCCTGATGTGGCCAAGAGTCTCAGCAATTTAGCAAGGCTTTACTGTTCGCAAGCGCGCTACAGCGATGCGGAAACGCTTTTTCTACGCTCACTCTCCATTTTGCAAAGCCGGCTTCCTGCTGATCATCCTCATGTCGCTAGGATCGTGAGTAATTTGGCCAATCTCTACACTTTGCAAGGACGTTATCGTGAGGCAGAAACCCTTTACCTGCAAGCACTCCTGATCTTTGCAACAAAGTTGGGGGACAATCATCCCTGGATGCAGGAAGGGGCAACTAGCTTTCGCGCTCTACTCCAAAAAGCTATCCAGGAGCAGCGCACGGATAAACTTTCGGATGATCCAATGACGCGGTTGGTGTTGCAAGAATTGCGAGAGGAGAGTGGGGAGTAGGAGAGGGCCATCGCACTCAGGCGGTGTACTAGTGGCTTTGGCCTAACCTTGGACTATTTCGAAAGGGAAAGGGGTAGTACAGAGGCCAATTTAGCCGCTCAAACCGGCTAAAAGCCTTATGCTGTCTTGCACTTCTGCTCAGGGGGCAACTAAACATGAAGAAAGTGAGTCTTAGTAGAAGTGATCGAAGCGTCCTTATTCTGATGCAGAGACCGCGCAACCTAAGATCCTTTCTAAAGACTCGAATCAGGGCACATAGACTGCGAGAGTCCGCCTATATCCCTCATTTAGAGTAGATAACGGACGGAATATGTCTAATCAAAAGTTAAGCGGATCTCATTGCAGCAGATTTTATGGAACTTGAGAGTGGAGAAGTAAACGCTGATGCAGATACTCAGGGTCGTGAGGCGATTTGGAGAGGAATCTGCTCGGTCGCAGAGCAACTTCTGTCACGATGCCAGATTCTGATGCGTCTCGGTGCCGAGGCAATTCCGCAAGCCTTGCTGGGTCAACCAATCCCTGACGTGCGAACATGGCAACTTGTTGAAGGTTTAAGTCTATTGACGATGTTGCTGCGTGCCGATGATGTACGCACGGGAAAGGTGACCTTATTTATGAAAGAAGGACCTTTAGAAATCATAGAGAACGGACAGATTCGATATTTGTGGTCTCAGTACACAGTTCAAGGTCATTTCAGCGAGTTTGGTGGGCGTCCTGATCTGATCGTTACATCTAATGCTGATGTTCCGACGCCAGCAAATATACTCAGAGTCGTGGAAGTAAAGTGTGTGAGGCGACTAGGAGCAAGTACCGTGCGTGCCGAATTTGCAAAGGCGCATGATCTCAGAGTGAGTTCCTACTTCGTCTGGTCGTATTTCACGCCTGACTCTCGCATTGTGACAGGTGCTGAAGGGCTTGGTATCGATCTGCATGAACTTGGACTTGACCTCAACTCTGCGTCACGCAGTTCATTGATTGCAAACTCAAGTGCGCTAGTCTCGAAGGTCGCTCATACGCTGGATGTGTCTCGTCAAGAGGAGCGATTTGCGCGACAGTTGATCCTTGCCAACAAAGAAGTTGAGCAAAAGCGACTTACCTCTAGTAGCGATGTATCGTGATTGCCTAATCGGGTAACAGGGAGGTTTTCCCTCTCCGTCCCCAAGTAGTGATACGGACGTAGTGACGCAAGGCATCGGTGGGAGCAGTAGTTTGAAACTTACCTAAAAAGGGAGCGAAACTGCCTAATCTAAAGATAAATAGTAGAAGCGTCTTAGCTATTGGGCAAGATTTTTTAGTCTAATCAAGAGGAGTTGTGAATCTAGGTTTGCTTGAGAAGTTTTGCAGTTAGTGTACTTCTGTCGGTTTTTATGGGGTCAGCCAGTGTCCAAACAGCTACTCGAAGTGAAGAGTGGAATTTAGAAGGAACTTGGAATTTGAGTGTTGGTTACTTCAACTTAACCTCGGATGGAAGATGTACAGTCAAGATTCCTACTGGTGGTGCAGGAGTGATAAATGGTCCTATTGCAATTAGCAAGAGTGCTTCAGGTTATAGCGTTCGAGTTAATATTCCAGCAGAGATACGTGTCTCAGGGAATTGAGCTAGGCGCTGCCCATCTACGAAGGTTTGCGTTTGCGATGAAAGATCAGCGGTTGGTAAATATTCTTTTGAACTTATAAAATAGCAGTGTCTTGCCTCCTCCCTCCAAAAGGTACTTATGGAACCCTTAACCCCTGCTCTCATTGCGGTTACTACGCTTATCCTCAAGAAGGCTTTCGAGAAAACGGGTGAGAAACTCGGTGAAGCGGTTAGTGTGCAGTTATCACAGTTCGTGCAGCTCATCCAGCGCAAGTCTTTACTGAAAACGGCACAAATTGAACAAGCAGATCAGCCTGTAGATATGGGGCAAGCAGTGCTGGAAGTTGAGACCGTTAGCGCTACAGACCCGGAACTGGCTCAAGCGGTAACTCAGTTGGCAGAGAGTGTTAAGGCTGACCCCAGGCTGTCTCAACTCATGCCAGCGTATGCAGAGGCACTGCAAACGGCTCGACCGACCACGATTAAGAACTACGGAAAGCTAGCGGAAGAGATTAAGAACCTGTTTCAAGGGAACACCTTCAATGCGCCTGTTACGTTTAACTGAAAGGATTCGCCCGATTCACGGGTCACGTCCCATCCCCTCACGCGACAGGAATATCAGAATCGACAGGCGCTCCTAACCAAAGTGAAGCACTTTTGGGTAAAAGGAGTGCTGGAGAAGTCGCTACATGAGCAGGTACTTATCACGCTGGGCATGGAAGAACGCCCCGATGCGATTGAGCGTCCCTGGAATTTAATCGTGGAAACAGAAGGATCAGAGCGGGAACTGCCAGCCAACACCTCTATCCTCTCTGTATTTGATGAATTGGGAGCGGGTCGCACCTTGCTGATCTTGGGGGAACCGGGTTCCGGCAAGACAATTACCCTCTTGCAACTGGCAAGAGATTTGATTGCACGGGCAGAACAGGATGTCGATTACCTGATTCCGGTAGTGGTGAATCTTTCTTCCTGGACACCCACTCGACGGCGGGGCAGGCGCACCGCGCCCCAATCTATTGCCGATTGGGTGGTGGAAGAACTAAGCAGTAAATACCAAGTGCCGAGGCACTTGGGCAAAGACTGGGTAAAAAAGCAACAACTCCTGCTGCTTTTGGATGGCTTGGATGAGGTGAAGGCAGCGGATCGAGATGCCTGCGTAAACGCGCTCAATGCCTTTCAGCAGGAGGCAAGTACCGAACTAGTGGTTTGCTGTCGGGCTAGAGACTATGAAGCGTTAAGTAATCGGCTTCAGGTTCAACAAGCCATTTATATCCAGCCACTCACCCTGCCGCAAATCAAAGGCTACCTTAATCGCCTGACTGCCAATCTAACCGGACTCATCAGGTTGCTGGCAACCGATTCCGCGCTGCCAGATCTCGCCCAATCTCCCCTATTGCTGAATATCATGGTCTTTGCTTACGGAGGTGTTATTGTTGCTG
The DNA here is from genome assembly GCF_059505485.1 of Stenomitos rutilans. Lineage (NCBI taxonomy): Bacteria > Bacillati > Cyanobacteriota > Cyanophyceae > Leptolyngbyales > Leptolyngbyaceae > Stenomitos > Stenomitos rutilans. The sequence goes on along the minus strand of NZ_JCACKR010000109.1, from coordinate 37,304 downwards.
ACCTGCCTCAAACGCTAGTGATTGCAGACCGACGCAGGCAACTCTTTAATACTTACATCCAGCAAATGCTGAAGCATCGGGGGCAAGCCCTCAAGTATCCACAAGAGCGGTTTTTGGGCTGGTTGAGATGGTTGGCGCTACAGATGGTGCGGGAGTCTCAAACGGTGTTTCTGATTGAGCGAATGCAACCTTACTTGTTACCGTTTGGAGACCAAAGAATCTATAGAGTTGGCTCCCTTCTGTTGCTAGCCCTCGTCTGCGGGCTGATTTTTGCGCTGATTTTGGGTTCGATGAATTATCTGATTTTTGGGCTGTTTGGTAGGCTAATTGATAGGCTGACCGGTGGACTGATTAGTATGGTGATTGATAGGCTGATTTTTGGTCTGATTTTTGGTCTGTTTGTTGGTCTGAGTTGCGGGTTATTTTTTGGAATGCGTGAGGAAATAAGGGCTATTGAAAAACTCAGACTGAAGTGGTCTTGGCAAGAAGCTAGGAGCGGGCTGAATGGTGGTCTGATTTTTGGGCTAATTCTTGGTCTGACTTTTGGACTGAGCGGCATGCTGAACGGTAGTCTGATTGTTGGGCTGTTTTTTGGGCTGTTTTTTGGTCTGTTTCTGGGGCTGACTTTTGGGCTGATTGGTGGTCTGACTGGTGGGCTGATTGGGATTGAACTTGAGAAGACAACGATGCCTAATCAAGGAATCTGGAGCTCAGTTAAAAACTTTGCATCGGTTAGTCTGATTAGTGGTCTGATTGTTGGGCTGATTGTTGGTCTAATCGATGGGCTGCATGATGATCTGCATGGCGGTCTGATTGTTGGGCTGACTTTTGGGCTGTTTTTTGGGCTGATTGGTGGTCTGTTTTTTGGAGGTGCTGCTTCTATCCAACACCTTACCCTCCGCCTCATTCTCTACTTCAACGGACATATTCCTTGGAACTATGCCCGCTTTTTAGATACCGCAGCCGATCGCCTCTTCCTGCAAAAAGTCGGAGGTGGTTACATCTTCATCCATCGGCTGTTGATGGAACACATCGCTCAGTTGCCACCAGAGTAACCTAAGTCTTGAATATCGAAAGGGCAGGCGATCGCTCAGCGCACCTGTCTCAAACACAATTGACGCTACACTCCCGTTCTTCCAGATTGAAGTCAACCAGATTCGATCCCTGCTGAATACTGGGGTCTGGTCAAACTAAGCCGAACGGGCACCCATCCGGCTTAGTTTGACCAGAGGCCTAGCAACCCTCCGCTGAAGGCACAGAAGCGCATACATTACAATTAACAGTACAGTTTCAGCCGTCTCTTGACGTTCGCCTCCTTAAAAATGCTGTGATTAAATCCTTGAATTGCAAATCTTCGTTAGTTCGTGAACATAAATATGGAAAATACGCTGTTCAATAGAGCAATGTTTGAGTTTATTCAAGCATTTGAAATTGAGGAGAAATATTCGCGGAACGATGTCCGTAACGCTCTACTTAAAACCCAAAATAGATACTCCCTAAATGACATTTTTGAAGAGGAGCGTTCACGAAATAACGTTGAAAATATTATGTTTCTCCTTACAGGACAAGACAATCAGGAGAAAATCAATATCCCTTACTTATTCGGATCAAGAGATGATTTGAAAACTACTAAAGGGCGTATATTAGAAGGCTTTTATTTGGGTTTACTCTTCTACAATTTCACCTCATATAAAGATGGAATAAGGATATTTCAATGCCTAGGTTCTCTACCTTCTTTAGTTTCAACTGACCGAGGCTATAATAATTCAAGAAAAGGTAATGAGATATTTAAGGTATCTCCTTCTGTAGAATATCGTGGGTCAATCCCTTATTTTGAGTATCTTAGCAACTCTAACCATTTAAGATATATGGGTCTATTTAATGTTAAATCTGTTAAAAATAGTGATTGTGAAGTAGAGCAAGAATTGCAAAATTCAAGTACTAAACTCGATCCCAAACAATATCGAGCTATCTGTTTAGAATATATAGGATCAGCCAATCTAAATGTGAAGTGATACGCTGTCCGCTTGTGGCGGAGACTCTTGATGTGAGATGGATATGTGGGGAGAAACGAGCAAGTACCAACCTTTCCGAGACAGCGATGAGCGTGTCATTGAGGATGAAGAAAGCTATGCTCGAAGGATGAAAGCCGACGTTTTACCTGATTGGCCCAAAGAGGTCTTGATCGAATGGCTACATAGGCATGCAGATTTCATATGGAAATATGTCTATCTCGGATTTGAGACATTCTCTTTTTCTAATGAGCGTTGGCCGCTGGAAAAAATTCCCAGTCGAGAAGCGTTTGACGATGAGGAATTTTGTGATGCCTTCTCGAACGTTGAGGAAAGGGCGAGCGATCCATACGACTGGCTTGCCCAGCATATGCTAGAGCAAGGTACATGGAATACACCTATAATTCTTCTTCAGAATGAGCGGGGGCAGCATACATTTCCTGGCGGCGAACCTCTCAAGCGGCCGTTTCATTTGCTCGAAGGACATCGCCGTTTATCATTTCTTAACGGGTTGCGTAAAATAGGCAAGGCTTTTCCTTACCATGATGTATGGGTTGTAAGGATATAGCTAGAAATCAGGGTCGTAGGTCTCCTTATCGCCGCCGCCCAACAACAGCATGCATCCGACACGTGACACTCTGCCTGTCATCAAACGCATTCTTGGGGTCGGGTGGGGTGCCGGGCGCTCGGCACTGTTCCATCTCCTTCACTGACCTCTTATGCTAGATCAACCTGCACCAAAAATCGAGCTGCTACGCGCCGCCTACGCGGCCTTCAACGCGCGTGACATTGATGCCGCCCTCGCCCTCATGGCTCCCAACGTGGCTTGGGCGAGGGCGTTCAAAGGCGGTTTTGTCCGTGGGACTGAAGCCGTCCGCGCTTACTGGACGGAACAGTGGAGCGAGATCGATCCACACGTCGAGCCGATTGCCTTTCACCCAGAAGATGATGGGCAGGTCTTGGTCGAGGTGCATCAGGTCGTGCGCGATCTGGCCGGAGCCGTGCTTGCTGATGAACACGTTGGTCACCGTTTCACCCTTGAGCATGGTTTGATTCAAGCGATGGAAGTCTGCCCACTTGTATCGTCCGGTCTCGGTGCCTAACCACGCGCTTCAGCGCACAGAAGCTGGCGTTCAGCCCCTTTCTGCACTCCACGCTTGACCTCGCCAACCTCTGTCGCTGAGCTTAGGGCCGTTAATGCTCGTATCTTTGCCGAAAATGCGTTTACTTAGGCAAAGTTTTTCTTCTCTACCCCTTTTCTAATAGGGGATCGAGTAGCAACGGAACAGAAAATTACGCTAAGGCTGAAATGCTTTCCCATTAGTCACTTCAAAAAGTAATCTCCAGTCTCATTGAGACGTACCAGTTAAACTCTAAGTCATCTGGTACAGAAATCTAGAACAGAATATCAGGGGTTTCAGGCTCCTGTTTTTCAGCAGTTTCAACTGGTACACCCCTTAGCGTAACTTTCTGGTCGGATAATACTCAAACCCCGTTTATGCGATCGCAGGCATGATGAAGCCGTGGGATGCTCAGACACAACAGCAGACGGTGGGAATCAGTATGGTGCGACGGCTGATCGGCATAGCACTCCTGGTCGGTGCAGTGCAGTGGGGCAGCACACGACCCCTTCAGGCACAAGAGACCACGAAACCCTCTACTCCTCCCCCTGACAACACATTGGAGTGGGTCAAGGTGGCGATTAGTGGTGCGGGGACACTGGCCACGATCGTCGGTGGTGTCTTTGTGTTCTGGAATGTGCGCCTCACAGCTTCGCGTCTAATCACAGAGCGCTTCTCTAAGGCTGTGGAACAGTTGGGGAGTGACAAGATTGAAGTGCGTCTGGGTGGGATCTATGCCCTGGAACGCATTGCTCAGGACTCCCGGCGTGACCACTGGACGATTATGGAGGTGCTAACGGCGTTTGTGCGGGATAAGTCACCGTTAGAGGCTCCTAAGCCTTCAGTGCCGAAGACCTTTGTGGCAGCAGCGCTAGAGGTGCCTGCGTCAGGAGTGAAGTTCACACCCGTGACGAAGGATGTGCAGGCAGCGTTGACGGTGATTGGCAGACGACGGTACAAGTATGACTCCGAAGGCAAGCGGTTGGACTTAAGCAGGAGTAATCTGAGCGGCTCCTACCTCCGAGGTGCCAACCTCAGTGAAGCCGACCTCAGAGGTGCCAATCTCCGGGGTGCCAATCTCCGGGGTGCCAAGTTCAAAGGTGTCAACCTCTACCGTGCCAACCTCAGAGGTGCCAACCTCTACCGTGCCAACCTTCGAGAAGCCTTCCTCGAAGGTGCCTTCCTCAGTGGTGTCTTCCTCAGTGATGCCTACCTCACCCTTGCCAACCTCATTAAAGCCGACCTCAGGAAAGCCAACCTCACCCTTGCCAACCTCATCAATGCCAACCTCAGCGGTGCCAACCTCACCAATGCCAACCTCACCTTTGCTAACCTCAGCGGTGCCAACCTCACTGGTGCCAACCTTGAAGGTGCCAACCTTGAAGGTGCCAACTTCTACCGTGCCAACCTCAGTGAAGCCGACCTCAGAGCTACAAAACTCGATGGCGCCGTCCTTAAGGGTGCCAAGTTCAAAGGTGTCAACCTCTTTGGTGCCAAAGGCATGACAGACGAGCAACTCAGCCATGCTAACCTCTGCCATACAACCCTTTCTGACAGCACCATCAGCGATCGCGACTGTGCAGCGATGGGCATCACTCCCCCTGACGCACCCACTCTCCCACCTTCCCCACCTGAATCCCCTCCACCCCCTGCCCCTGATGCCTAGCGACGCCTCAGTTTAGGGTACGGAGAAGGGCTGAAACGTCTGTCGAGAGGGCTGCACGGTTACCCTAAAAACCGACTGTCCAGTCACCACCCACAACCAAGATCCCTACCAGAAAGCAAGAGAGACAAAGTATCCCACTAGCAGGGAGTTGTGATGTTTAGGGGTAAAGTGAGACGCGGTTTGATGGGCAGTCCAGCCCCTCTTATGACCCTAAAGGCTGGACTCGACAGCCCTGTCCCACAAACCTAATCCCACCAGTCAGTCATCCCATCAGTCCAGCCCTCCCACAAGAGGTTAGGTCAGGTGATTCACGCTCTGCTCGGTCTGACAGCCCTGCTTGCGACCCGCAAAGTGGGGTACAGCCTAGAGACCTTTGACCGTACTTCAACACCTCTACCCAGTGCTGTGTTCGGTGCAGCGTCGCATCTTTAAGGTGAGGAGCGATCGTGTTGTCAGGCCTACAGACAATCTCGTTCCCCTAAAGACTGCTGGAACAGGACCCAACAACCAGCACAAACCCACTAGAGAGTAGGAGCGCATGTAATGCTCACGGCTCTCGTTGGTTGCCGATCGCTACATTTCCTTGTGTCAGTCACAGTTCCGTTACGCCCCAGTCTTCAGTTCCGCTCTCGCTGTCGAGTGATTCTCAATAAGACGGCTTTTTCTGCAACAGACCGCAATTTTTGAGACCGCTGGCGGTGACCTTTCCCAAAACCTGCGAAAGTATTGGGTTTTGCACTTGCTAAAATACCGAAAGAGCAAGTCTGAACAGGAATTACTTGGATGGCCCAGCGTAAGGAGTGGCAAGAATATCATCTAACCCTTAGAGGCTGGGTCAAAGGTAGTTGTAGAGATGATTTTGGTCACGGGGAAGATATCGAACCCCCATTGGACAGAGTGCTTACCCAGCGGTATGTAGAAACGGTGGATTTTAACCAGATGGGAAAGGGAGTGAAAACTCCTTCTTACAAGTATGGAAATGACGCCGTTGTGGAAGCCTTACTTGCTCAATTTGGTTCATGTCCCGAGGCATTGTAGGGTATGAAAAATAACCGTAATGGACAGGCGGAAGTTTTAACAGAGCAGCAGTTAGAGGAGCTGATGCAGGTCTTGCCGGATAACCATCGCTTGCTCTTTGCCATTTGCTACTACACGTCCTGTCGGGTGAGTGAAGCATTGAAGTTGCAACGATCGGACATCATTCGCGATCGCATCGTGTTCCGTGCTCGAACGACTAAAACGAAGATGACTCGTGATGTAAAAGTCCCCACTAAGCTACAAGCCATCCTGGACCAGGCTGACCTACTCACCACTGGCTATCTCTTCCCTGGAAAGCAGGAAGGACATCTGACCCGGCAAGCAGCAGACCTGGCACTGCGGAAAGCCTGTGATTACCTGGGCATTCGAGGCATATCCACTCACAGCTTCCGCCGTACTGGGCTGACGAAGCTTTATAAGCAGGGAGTGCCCTTGAAGACGCTCCAGGAGCGAACAGGTCATGTTGACCTGGGGAATTTGGCGAAGTATCTGGCGATCGGTAAGGACGAAGTGGATGCAGTGGCGGAATTGCTATGAGAGGGGTTTGAGTATCATCCGAACAGAGAGTACCGTTAAGCTGCTAAACCAGCTCCCAGATGGCCGCTTCCAGCGTGTTCGCTCCAGGTGGTCTGGGTTGTGCATTGATTCGTTGTAAGACGGGGACACCTTGGGGTGAAAGGTTGAACTGTTCTAAAGCTTGGCAAGCCTGGTCTATCTGCCGCGCGGTTGTGGTCAATTGCGTGCGCAAGGCGGCCACAAACTGGTGCGCCTGAGCAGGCAAGCTGAGTTCAGCACAGTACTGCGCGAGTTGTGGTTCACATTTTTGCCACACGAGCAGCAGTCCCGATACTCAGCCTCACTTCGACAGATTCTCTGAAACTCAATCTGGCTAAGGATTTCAGCTCATGTTGCACTTTTTTTCCGTATGTCAGCTCAATCCCCATCAGGGTCAAACCCTCGCTCCATGCTTGTCATACATAAAAAATAATTAAAAAGTAGCTAAATTTACTTGAAATATTGGCTATCTCTTCCTATACTTGATGGGAGGCTACAGATAAATAATGATTCCAGGAAGACGATGACCCCTGATATCAAGAAGACGATGACCCTGAACCTCTCTGAGGCCGAGATGCTGGTTCTTGAGGAGTTGGCCAATAAGAAGGACCTCTCGAAGACAGCGGTGCTCCGGCAGGCGCTACGCCTTTACCAGATGGTTGAGGCACGATTGTCAGCCGGTGAAAAGCTTGTTTTCGAGGATGAGAAGGCCCAGAAGAAAGCGGAGTTGATGGTTCTGTGAGCACCATCCCTGTTCAGATCGTCCGCCGCCAAGATAAGGCGTTGGTGGATGCCGTCCTTCATACCGAGCTAGTACCAACGGTATTGGTCGAAGCCGAGAAGGAATGGGGTCCGATTCGCTTGGACGCTGCCCAGAAGCTCCACGACGCAGGCAAGGGCGGGGAAATTCCGCAGCACTTTCACTGGAATTGGGGGACGAAGAGCCTTGATCTGCGGTTCCTTGCCTACCGGTGCCTCGGCATCAAGTGCGACGGCAAGTGGCAAGGACTGCTGATGGTCAAGCTCACGGGCATGGAGGCTAGGCTCGAGCCTGATAAAGGCAAACCGCTCGTGTACATCGACTACCTGGAGTCGGCTCCCTGGAATCTTCGTGCGATGGTGGACACGCCGCTTTACGGCGGTGTAGGCCCGGTGCTCATGCGGACGGCAGTACAACTGAGTCATGACGAGGGATTTTATGGACGGATCGGACTGCACGCGCTTCACCAAGCAGAGGATTTCTATCGAGACGATTGTGGGATGCACGGTTGCGGACCTGATGCGTCCTATCAAAACCTGCCGTACTACGAGATGACCCGCGAGATTGCGGCGAGCTTTACGTCAAACTTCAACGGGGGGCCGGTATGAAACTGAATATTGATCCAAATTGGCTTCTCCGGATGGCGGAGAAGGAGGACAACAGGATCGTCTCTGTTGGCGGGCTCGTCACGCGAGTGGAAATGAACATGGGCGTGGAGATTCAGCCGGACATGAGACCGTCTGAGTGGAGCCGGATTTTCCCGCTGAAAGCTATGCGGAAGTTTCAGTTCTCGCTGCCGGAGGGCGGGTCCGACGCTGAAGTTCTTCTGAAGTTCTTCGGCGTGCAATCACCCGATGCATGGCGAGCGAAGTGGGGTAACTATGAAGTTGCGTTCCGGCAGACGCAGAAGTTCGACTTTCATAGGGAAGCACTCACAGCGTGGGTCCGAGAGGCGGAAATCACCGCCAGCCAAATTCCGCTTGCGGAATTCGATGAAGCGAAGCTGCGGTCGTCGCTGAACGTATTGCGGCGGTTGACGCGTGAGGATGCCATGCCTGCCCTGGATCAAGCTCAGGTGATCTGCTCGCATTGTGGGGTGGCGCTTGTTCTCGTTGCCGAACTGCCTGGTACGCGGATCAGTGGGTGCTCCCGGTGGCTCACTGACAGCCAGGCGATGGTGGGGCTAACCCCGCGATATAAGTCGGGTGAACAGTTGTGGTTTACCTTCTTCCACGAACTGGGCCACATCCTGTTGCACGGTAACCAGCAGTTGTTCGTGGTGGATAACGCGGCCGATGAGATGGGTGATGAGGTGGTCGATCCTGTCATGGCAAAGTATGAGGAAGAAGCGGATCGGTTCGCAGCCGACATACTCATCCCGCCAGCGGAACTGGCTAAGCTCCCTCTTCACAAGCCGGATGAGTTGACGAGCGAGCTTATTCAGGATTTCGCCGAGTCGATTGAAATCCACCCGGGTATCGTGATCCACCGCCTTCAACACGATAAGGTTCTCGGACACTGGCAGGGCAACACGCTGAAGCAGAAACTGGAGTGGGGTTTCATCCCCGAGGAGTAGCACTATGATTGGGAAGATCTTCGTCACCGGGAGCGGCTGCGACCCGGTAAAGGGCAAGCACATAAAGGACCCATACCTGGGGCCGAAGCCGTCGCTCGGGGCGTGCCGCCCCGATATTCGCAGACAGGTCCAGAAGGGCGACCACGTCTTCGTGGTGTCTGGGAAGGTGCGGGGCTTCTCTCAAGTCGTGCTGGGTGGCTTCGAGGTCGCGGAAAAGATCAGCGCGATCGAGGCATATGAACGGTTTCCGGAGCAGCGTCTGCGGCTGCTCCCCGATGGACAAGTGATCGGGAACGTGATTGTGAACGCCAAGGGCAATCAGCACAGACTGGATCACCACGAGAAGGACACGTTCAACCAGCGGATTGAGAACTACCTCGTCGGTATGAACCCAATCGCGCTCCTGACGCCGGAAGAGATCGACGAGGGACGCTTGTGGACCTTAGAGATCCTCCAGGAGGTATTTGGGAAGCAGGGTAACTCGGTCCGCGAAATCATCGGGCGTCATCACAACATGACGGAAAGGCAGGTTTACAAGCTGCGAACGCTGCTGGATGAAGTGAAGGACTCGGCCGCTCAAACCCGACCGGAGGAGCTGCTTTATGGGTTGGACAGAGCATTTCCCTTGGCGAACTAAGGAACGGAATTGACGGTTCAAGGAACTGATAACATGACATCTCAACTCCAGCCTCCCAAGCAGCTGACGCTTTTTGGTCCAAGCATACCTTCCACACTCGATGTCGCCGGCCCCAACGTGTCGTGCGATGTGATCGCGCTCGAAAAACGTCGCGATGGTGGCACACGTTACTGGTGCCGCGCCCATCGTGCCGACGCCACGGCGAAGGGCGGCACGATGGCAGCCCGGTGTCGCAGGGCAGACACGGTCCCCATCCATGCTGATGAGACCCTGACACTTGATCTAGACAAGTACCTCGGCGGCGTCGCGCTCTGGGGCGCTGTCCCGGCCGTGTACGACACGACGCGGCAGAAGATGGACCGCGGCATTCACGTCCACACCCGGCTGACAATGGAGTCTTCAAAGGACACAGATTGGACGTACCGGGCTGTGCAGCTCGTCGGGCGGGGTCTGCCGGAAGAGGGCATCGTGGTCAGCGAGATCGACTCAATCTACTACATGACCAGCTCAATCTTCGGCTTCCCGATGACCTTCGTCACCTGCACTTACTGCGGCTGGCCGCACCTGGACAAGGATTGGTTCTCCGTACACCCGCACCGCCGGCACTTGTGCGCCGGCTGCGGGAAGTACTTCTACGACCGCATGACTGGAATCGGCAACCCGATAAGCGGAGTCCTTGACGCCCTCGACGTCGGCAAGCATAAAATTGTGCCGGCGGAGAAGACCCTGGATATCAATCAGTCTGAATACCCCGGCGGCATCCAGATTTGGGGGTCGAACCCGGCGTTTCTGTGGACGCAACCCAAGCCCGAGAGAGAGGGAATCCACGTCCATGCTTTTCGGACGGATAGCCAGGTCGAGCCAACTCTTGATGACACGTTTCGAGAGGTCACTATCGATGGCATTCGGCTTGATCCGATCATGGTCCGAGTGCTGATGGCCCAGAACGTTATGCCTTCGCTAGAGAGCCGTGTTCGGTCGATGAACTGTACGAACTGCAGTCATTCCCAATTTGACCTCGGGGAGGCAGCCTACATGCCCTTGCCAAGGCACACCTGCTTGGAATGTGATCAGCAGTTTCCCACCCCAGGTCGGCTGCGGAACGTAGTGGCTAATCCACTTCCAGCCATTCTGGCAGAACTCGCCAAGTTGGCCCCGCGGCCTCCGCAGAAGCATCGGCTCGATTTGCTCCCTGAGACCCTGTAACTTCGCCCTTTTGCGCGAACCTGGGGTCGGGTTAGACTAAGCCGGACGGTCACCCGCCCGACTCGTCTGCAAAACCGGACGTGAAACTTTCGCTTCATCCGGCTCCTCAACCACTGGGTGCTTGTCATGCATACCGGAATGAACTTGGTCGTGGCAATGCTGATGTAGCAGTGTCAGATTGCCCCATTGATGATTTTGGTGCTTGCCGTCCACATGGTGGACTTCCAGCAGGTCATCTGACTTAAAGTACAGTCTGCAATGTGAGCATTTTCCCTGTTGCCGCTTCAGCAGTTTGGCAATCTGTGTGGAGAGTTCTGGGTGTTTGCCCCTGCGGGTGCCCCAGTAACTCCAGTCCCCATCGAAAGGACTGCGACTGCCCTGGACTTTGACATGCCGGACAATGGGAGTTTGAACGTGAGTACGCAGCCGCACCTGGTTCTCTCCCTGCTAGGCAGCAAAGACCCATCCTCCTCCTTGATTGACTAGCCAGTAGCGACTGGCTCGCCATTGTCCGCCCTTGTTAGGATGACGACGATGTGCCCAGGCTCGCAGTTTTTGATAGAGCAAGTAATCCAGCTTGGCGTAAGCCTTCTTACTACACTGTGCCGAGAAGTAAGCCGACCATCCCCGAATGATCGGGTTGAGGTGTTGAATCAAAGCAACTTGTGGGGCTGCTTTGTGGCTTCTAATCACCGTCTGCAATTGCTGAAGGTGTCTCTGCATTGCTGCTTTGCTAGGCTGGATCAGCGTTTTGTAGCCTTTCATTGACTGCCCGGATGTATATTTACTCACTCGGTATTGCCGAATCGAGAAACCCAGGAAATCAAACCCGACCTGCCCATCCACGGCTTCGAGGGTGTGACAGAGGCGAGTTTTACTTGGCTTGAAGGCTAATCCCATCTTTGCCAGCCACTTGCCTAGTAGCTGTTGCGCGTGTTCAATGACCTGCCGTTGCGGATGGATCACCAACAGATCATCGGCATAGCGGATCACCCTTGCCCCTTTGCCATAGCGCTCAAGGTAGGTTTCCATGCCATGCAACGCCACATTCGCCAATAAGGGTGACAAACTTCCGCCTTGTGGCACGCCCTGTGGCGTTTCACTGTACTGGAAGTTGTCCATGACCCCTGCCCGCAGCCACGCTCGGATTTGCCGAGTGACAAACGGACTGGCGTTCAGCTTCTTCAACAAGGGTTTTTGCGCAATCGTGTCGAAACACTTGGCCAGATCGGCATCTAAGATCCATTTCGGTTGATGACAAACCTGGAGGTAGATCGCCATGATTGCATCGTGACAGGAGCGTCCTGGGCGAAAGCCGAACGAGTTTGGCTCGAACTTGGCTTCCCATTGTGCTTCCAACGCTAGTTTGAACAGGGTTTGTCTTGCCCTGTCCTCTAAGGTTGGAATCTGCAACGGTCTGAGTTCTTCGGTGTTACCCGGTTTGGGAATCCAGACCCGACGCGTGGGAGAAGCCTTGCCCCAACCAGACTGAAGACGTTGGGCAAGGGACAACCGTTGAGGCGGTGGAAGCGACTTTAAGCCGTCGATGCCTGCTGTCTTCTTGCCAGCATTATCTTGCGTCACTCGTCGCACTGCCAGAACTCTGGCTGCCCAAGAGCGGATCAGGAGTCGCTGAAGCCTGCGCACTTTTGCTCGTTGACCACGACCAGCGGCTCGGTAGATTTGCTTTTGCAACTTAAAGACCTTCCGCTCCAGCTTGCGCCAGGGGATGGACTTCCATTCATACGTAGTCGTTAACTCGCTCATGACGTGTCCATTGCGACTGACAACTCTACCTTCCCAATGGCTGTGTCTCCGTCAGCATATCCCCTGGCTTTCCCAGAGGCATTGGCTTCTGAGACAATCCCGCCTCCCCGACCCATGCGGCTGACTACCTACTCTGACAGCGACCGTTCAGAGAGCCGTCGGGGAGGTTACTTTGTTCCCATCTTCCGTTTTGCGCTGACTGTAGGCTCCCACTCTCCACCGGGTTTCTTGCTGAGTGCTTGCAGGTCAAGCGTCGTAACTGCCTGCCAGTTAGCCTTTCCCTTTTGGGCAAGCCCCTAAACCCGCGTAGGCTTGTTCACGATGACGATGGTTCAAACGTGGGTTCACTTTCGTTAGCCTTGGTCAGCTCTGCTCGACGGAGTTCTCAGTCGGGTTCTGAGTGACCGCCTTTTAGCCCTGCTTCAAGCGATTGAGGGTCAGTCGCACACTTGAGGGCTACGCTGTTACCCCAGCACTAGGGGAGTTGGAATTGTCCAACCTGGACGCACCACACGAAAGATGAGTTATCAAGGTTCAGAACCCTGACTCCGCTTTATTTCTAGCCCTTTAGGACTCGATTTGAGCGGAAACAAGTCGCACAGACCCATTCGTGTAAAAATGAGCCATTGCCCCGGAGGGGTATAAATCACTATCAGCCTTGCTAGTGAAAGGCTTGATTCGTAGGCTTTGCTAATCGCCTTAAAGGCTTGATTAGTTGCATAACACCGCAGAAGTGCCACCATAGAATCGGCGTTGTGGCGATCGACCGCTACGAAGGAATGGGCGTTTCAGCCGTTGTACTACAACGTAGTTAGGCCGATTTTAGTCCAGCGTTGAAGTACGCCCTGGTGCTGCCTGCCCACGGCTCAAGTTGGTAGCCGTCTCCAACTTTGGGACCAAGCTGGAGGGGCGGGCCGTTTCCGTTGGTGTGGCCACTGACGGCAAGGAGGCTATGAGTGTTCTTTGGGGTGGCTGAGCCGTGCGCTGTAGTCTTGTCTGCGCTTGCTCTGCCTGCCGTTTGGCGACAATCTCCCGTTTTAACTGATAGAGCAGTCGGGCATGTTGCTCCCGCTCTGTGTGTGTCCAGTCACGCTCAAACTCACTCATCTGCCGACTCTCTACTGGTTCTCACAACTGTACTATCGCGTCGCTCGCTTGCCAATGTCTGAACGTTGCTAGAGTCGCTTGGCTGTGTGCGATCGCTGTTTCACATCAGACCCGTAGTAGAGAGTGCTTCAGCGGTGACGTGAAACAGAGTGGCTGAAAATGTCTTTTTCTCTAGTTGTGTCTTCTGCTGTAACCTGTGTTGAGCGATCACGCTCCGATGGCGACGGCTCCAGCGCGCTTGGTCACGCACCGCTTACAATCAGACTGCTGTGCCAAGACCGGAACCACTTGTGAAGACGGATACGTTGTTCTACCGTTTATTTAAGGATCGCCCTGACTTAGTATTTCAACTCCTTGGCGAGACCACTCCCCCTGCAGGCACTTATGCGTTTGGCTCTCAGGAGGTGAAGCAGCTGGCCTTCCGGATTGATGGCGTGCTCACCCCCTCACCGGATGCCGTGGACTTGCCCCTCGTCTTTGTGGAGGTGCAGGGCTATCGTGATCAGAAAAAGATTCTCTATCACAGCTTCTTTGCTGAAATCTTTCTGTACTTGCGTGATTACCAACCGGTGCAAGACTGGCTAGGTATTCTGATCTTTACCCAGCGTAACCTTGACCCACAGTTACCCCTTCACTTTCAAGACTATGCCAGTAGTGCTCGCTTCCAGCGCGTCTACTTAGATCAGTTACCAGCTAACCTGACTGAGCAATCGTTGGAGCTGCGTGTACTGCAACTCATTGGTTTGGATGATGCTGTGGCTCCAGAGCGTGCAAGACAACTGGTTGAGCGAGCCAGGGATGAGGTTACGGATGGCGCAGAGCGTGAGCGCGTCGTAGAATTGGTGTTAGCGACACTGGTGTATAAGTTTCCAACCCTTGAGCGGGAGGCAATCAGGCAAATGCTGGGATTAGACGAACTGAAGCAGACCCGGTTCTATCAAGAGGTCAAGGAAGAGGGCGTTGAAGAAGTTCTTGCCCGTGCGGTTCCTAGCTTTTTGAGGCTTGGTTTGAGTGCCGAACAAATTGCTGAGGAGTTGGGCGTGGAGGTCGAAACGATCGCGCGCATTACCCGGCAACAGCAATCGCAGCAGAACTAAGTTCTGAATGAAGTTTCCTACGCCATCAATAGCAGGTGTATTCTCAGGCTTCCTCTGAGGACTTTCTCTGGAAGGAGTTCATGACTGGTATTGTTTGGGCTAATCTTCGAGAGCTTTGAGTAGGCATTGGCACGTAAGACACAGCCTCTACTTCAGAAGCAGTGGAAGCATGACGCAAACATCTAAACATCTAAGCTTCCAGATGTCTAGATGTTTAAGTATCTAGCCTTGAGTCTAACCACAGCTCTAGCAGTTCTTCCATGATCGCGCTCATTTCCTTCCCTTCAGTTGCTGCCGCTGCTTTTAGGCGTCGATGCATAGCTTTCGGCAGGTAAATCGTCGTCCGCTGATAGTTAGGGTCTTTGCTCTTAGATGTCTGGATGTCCAGATGTTCAGTTGTATTAGATGTTTGAGTGTCTGAACGTTCAGATGTTTCTGCTGCCTGCCCGGACCGGACAGCGCCAAAAAGGTTGTCAAAGCGGCTCCCTTCTTTCTTGGTGCTCATGGCATAATCTCCCTACCCACTTCGAGGTAGCATCGCCATGCAATACCAGCATAGGAATCGCCTTTCACCTCATTCACAGGCACCCCTTCAAGTGCCGCCTTCTGAAAGACTGCCAACCGTCGAATACCTGTTTTGAAGAGGGGCAATCCTGCACTCTCCAGCGATGATCGCGCTTCCTCCCCCACCTTGCTGGGCGCTGGCGGAATTAGAGTCAGCAAGATGCGATAGTCAGCGTCCAAACCTTGCAGTGCGTCGACCATTTGCAGCATTGCCCCCATTGCCAGCGCGTCAGGGGATGTAGGGAGAATTAGCAAATCCGTCCCCGATGCCAGTGTTTTCAGATCGTCCGGTGCAGGTCTAGCAGGGGTATCAACCACAATATGCTCGTAATTGCGGGCAAACTTAACGGCAGCCTTCTCGTCAACCACCTTAAAAGGCAGGTTCCCAGCGCTTGCCCATTGCAAGGCAGAACGGTTTAAGTCGCCGTCAACCAGCAGTGTGGGTGCTCTCATTTGGCAAAACGCTGCTAGGTGCAAAGCAGTTGTACTTTTGCCCACACCACCCTTAAAGGATGCGATCGTGATAATCATTGGTCAGTTTCATGAGGCTTGACGGTAGTTTACCGCCTAAAGCATTTAGAAGCTTAAGCATCTGGATGTCTGAATGTTTAGAAACTTGAATGTTTGAATGTTCAGATGTCTGAACGTTTTCCATGCCTACAGAACGCCTTTTCCTGCCTCTCTTATCGGATATCAGAAGCGTAGTTAGAAATAAGCGGGCTCACTTAGTCCTAACTTAAATGTCCAGATGTTCAGATGTCTAGACTCTTAAAGTAGTGGGTTAAGTCGTCCAGGTCGTTCAAGGTAAGGAGTAAGAGGTCCCACGTGCCCTCAATCAAGAAACTAGATGCTTGAATGTCCAGACATTTAGATGTTCAATTGCTGACTCATAAGTAAACCTGAGCAGCACAAGTGCTCACTTAGGGGTTGAGTTAAACGCAACCCCTAAATAGAAAAATAGGTCGGGGATGTCTTGAACCATGCAGCGCAATCCCTGAGTGATAGAGTCAAAGCCATGCTGCCGCAAGAGATTGAGCACCATCGTACGCACAATAGCGAAATTAGTGAGAGCATGACCATCGCACAAAGGAGCTTGGTCTTCTTGGCGGACAACATCTTGGGGTTCTTTGCTCGGCGCACATGCAAAGAACCCCCTCATACAGCGATTGTACGGTATAACACCTCCTAAAACTGCCTCTAAATCCTTCTGGATAATGATTCAAGCTTAACGCGCCGATAGATTATTGTAATAATCTATCGGCGCGTTAAGCTTAAGAAGCCATCACAGATAGGCTTTGAACATGAAATTAGTTGGTTATATTCGTGTCAGCAGTGAATCGCAAGCCGATAACACCTCGCTGTCGGAACAACGGCGACGGATTGCCGCCTATTGTGAAGCCTTTGGTCACGAACTCGTCCAAGTCTTTCAGGAAGTCGGCAGCGGCAAAAACGCGGAACATCGTCCTCAGTTCCAAGTGGCTCTGGAACTGGTCAGGACTCAGGCAGACGGGATTATTGCTTTGAAGCTCGATCGTATTGCCCGGAATACCCGTGATGTGCTGGCACTCGTCGAGGACACCTTACAACCCCATAACAAAGCGCTGGTACTGCTTGACCTGCAGGTTGATACTTCCACCCCCACCGGCCGCATGATCCTCACTGTCATGGCAGCCGTCGCCACACTGGAACGTGATGTCATCAACGAGCGTACCCAAGGGGGGCGGAAGGCGAAGGCAGAACAGGGCGGCTATGCCTATGGTGCGCCTAAGCTCGGTCAAAGGGCCGTCGCCAAAGCCCTAGTGGTTGACGCTGCTGAGACAGCAGTCATTGCCCTGATGAAAAAACATCGTCGCTCCGGCAAGTCTTTCAGCGCGATCGCGGCTTGGTTGAACGTCCAAAATATTCCCACTAAAAGAGGAAAGATTTGGCATCATACAACTGTAAAGAATGCTCTGGCTGCTTCTGTTTGAGCCAGTATGAGGGTAGGGCAGTGATGTCCTACTCGACTGCATCTCAATGCCTTTTGAATTCAGTGTCTCAGCCATTTCACTGAGCTACCGTAACGGGGCTTCGATAAGAGTTCACTTGCGTTACCTCGTCCGGTCTCCCCCTATCCCGGATGCTTCGTTCGGCTAGATGTATCCTCAGGCATTCCCCGTTAGCTCTGAAACCCTGCTGTTATCAGCAACGCTACTTTGGGTGGGGATAGAGTTAGGCACAACTCTAGAGGAGTGGGCTCCTCACTTACTCACCGTGACTTCGTGTCACACTTCGCCAACGGTATTCGCTCCTCATTTTACCCCGATCTGCTCTCCACCAAATGGTAGGAGCTGATCTGACCCAGATCAAAAAACTCAACGTTCTCAGTGTCCAGAGCATCATTTCAGAGATTCGATACTGACTATTAGCAAGTTGCCATTTTGTAAACAATTGTTAGAGAGAATCAATATAATTCCTGTGCAAGGAGTTATATTGATGCTTAAAATATAATCCCTAAGAAATATAATCCTTGAAAAGTACTTTCTATAGGGACGGGGTTTGAGTATCATCCGACCAGAAAGTCACGTTAAGAGATGTACCAGTTGAACCTGCTGAAAAACAAGAGCTTGAAACCCCTGCTATCTCGTTCCAGATTTCTGTACCAATTAGCCTAAGGGCTAATTGGTACGTCTCAGTGAGACTGAAAATTGCTTTTTGAAATGCCTTCTCAATAGCTGTTTCAGCCTTAACGTTGTTTTCTATTCTGGTGCTACTCACCCCCCGGGACCGCGCCTTTAACGAAGCCTATAAAGCGCAGGATTTCAGCCGTTTTCTCCTTTATTATCCGATAAAGTTATACAGCCTAAAGAGCAATGATAACGAAAACTAATCAATCAGTGCCTTTTATCGTAGCTCAGTCTAGTGCCACTCCTTCTGTATCGTCCCCACAGAAAATTCCCACAAATTTCCCATTATGGCCAGTTGCATTGACTGCGGTGGTCACTGTAGCGGTCACTTTGTGTGTGGTTAAACTCTTGCCTAAAAACATCCAGTTCACAAAAGCAAAAAACCGGGTCATGAAAGCTTTTAATGAATTGTATTCAGTAGAACCAGCCCAAGAATTTGCTATTAACATAGAAGTCTCTAATATTCGTACTCTGGATAATCTGCGAGCTACTGTGCAAGCAACTGTTTATGTCTGTATTGAAGATGTACAAAAAGCTATGAATTTTTTGTATGAAGGAAATCGCATTTCAGCAGTAGCAGTTGATAAAGCAGTAAGAAAACGTGCGGAGTCTGTGATTCGGGGATTGACTAGTAAAATAAATACACTAGATGAACTCCAAAAAAGCCGAGGAACTATTATTCTTCAAGCTAACCGTTCTCAACAAGATAATGAAGGAAATCCATCAGGGGAAACTTCAGCAATAAATATTGGTGCTCAAGCTAAAGAGCTACTAAAAGAAGATTTGTCGAATCTAGGCTTGAAGATTACAGGTCTTGTTATCGGTGAGATTGATGAAACCTCTGACTATACAGCCACTAACTACTTTGATGCTCAAGCAATTCAGCATCGAACAGATGTCATACAAAATGCAATTCTTGAGACTCGCAAAAAAGAACTAGATACAGAAGAGAAAATACACAAGCGTGAATTAGATGCAGAAAAACAAATGCAGGAATATAAGTTAGGTATCGGTCGTGATATACGAGAAAAAGAGTGGGAGATAAGTAGTTCTATAGAAGAAATAGAGGTCAACCGCCAACTGAAACATCTTGGCAGGCTAAAAAAACTTGAAGAATTTGAAAAAGGGAAGATTGATCATGAGCTAAATATTGAACTACATAAAGATAAACAACAAAAGAAATTGCAAGATGAGATCGAAACTTCTAAATTCAGTACTAGAGAATTTATTGAAACTACCGAGCTGCGGATTAAAGAAACGGTAGAGTCCTTGAGAAGTAAAGTCCATAAAGCACTAGAAATCGAAGAAATTGAAGTTGCAATCTCGATTATTCAGGCAGAACAAAAAAGACTAGATCATGAAATTGATCGTGCCAAAAAAGCAGAAGAGCTTACGACAGAGATTGAACAAGCCAAATCCAACCGTGAAAAGTTAAAAACGGAAATAGCTGCTGATGCCGTCGAGAATGAAGCCAAAATTATCGAACGCTTAGCCAAAGCAGATGGTACTCGCCACAATCTGATCCCAGCTACAGATGCTGATCGAATAGTACATTTGATCCAAGAAATGCTCCCTGAATTACCCAAATTCGTTGAAATTGCCCAAGCATTAGCCCCCAAAGCCGGAGTTTTGGGAGACTCCAATATCTATACTTTTCAAAACGGCAATGGAGAGGATATCAGCAAGCTGATGCTTTCTACGAGTAGTCTGTTACTTATTCAATCCTTACTTGATGGGAAGCTAGGACATTTACTGCTTGAGCTGCTTCACTCATTGAAAAATGATAGCAAGAGCTAAGAAAATGATCGTTCTAAAGTGTAGATTTCTTGATACGAGAATTTTACCAACAGTTCGTGGCCAAGGTTGAAGTGAACTATCTAGCAAGCGTAGCGTGTATTTTGAGGTGGAAATGGCATTATTAGACGATCTGGTAAGAATTGGTGCTCCACTACTAGGATCAGTTATAGGTGGACCTGCTACACTTGCCGCTGCGCCAATAAGCTTGATCCTCCATGCCTTGAACCTTCCGAATAATTCATCGCCGCAAGACATCACCAAGGAAATCCAGGCAAATCCGGATGCAGCCTTAAAACTCAGGGAGTTGGAGGTTAATTATCACCAATACCTTGCCAGCGTCAGGCTGCAGATGGATCAAGCCGAATATGCCGACAGAGCCAGTGCTCGATCCCGCGAGGTAGAAATTACCAAAGCGACGGGCAAGAAGGATTGGTACCCTTCTGTCCTTGGTACGTTCGTCATTTTAGCTTTCACAGTGTTACTTAGCGCGCTGATATTTCACCCTCCCAAGCTGATTGGCAAAGACGACGCGAACTACGCGAGCTACCAGACTCAGCAGAGCCTTATCAACATACTGATTGGTGCTCTGACAGCAGGGTTTAGTACTGTACTCGGTTACTATTTTGGTTCGTCAGCCGGTAGTCGCAATAAAGACGACACTATTGCTAGTCTTTCTTCCGATCTGCCTGAACCTCCAAGCGCTTCACCACCGCCAGCTATACCGCCTCTGCTGATTCCCATCCTTCCACAACCAGATCAACCAAATGGGACAGTGTCTTTGAATGGCTCGGACCTAGGAGTTGTTCAACCAGCTTCACGCACTCCAACTGATCCCATTGCCGATCCATCTAACGTTGCCCCATCAGTAGGCTTGTCTCCTGCCGTGAAAAATGGCTCAGGGCGGGCTTCCATTAACCAGTTGCCAGGGGTTTCTAGCATTCCCTCAACAATCACAGGAACCCTTAAACCAAGAGATCCTAATCTTTCTCCTCAAGCTCAAACTATAATACCACCGCAAGCAGTTAAGCTCATTCAAGAATTTGAAGGTTGTGAGCTATCCGCTTATCCAGATCCAAAAAGCGGCAACGAGCCCTGGACAATTGGTTGGGGCACTACAATATATCCTGATGGAAGAAAAGTTAGAAGAGGTGAGCGCATTACGCAAGCGCAAGCTGATGAAT
The DNA here is from genome assembly GCF_059505485.1 of Stenomitos rutilans. Lineage (NCBI taxonomy): Bacteria > Bacillati > Cyanobacteriota > Cyanophyceae > Leptolyngbyales > Leptolyngbyaceae > Stenomitos > Stenomitos rutilans. The sequence continues at coordinate 16,554 of NZ_JCACKR010000109.1, read as the reverse complement.
ACTTGAATACTGATCTTAAGAAGAACTATTGGAATATCATCAAAAAAGCAATCCCTTACTGGGATGAGATGCATGATGATATGCGCTCCGCCCTATGCAGTTTTGCCTATAACCTAGGTGCACATTTTTACGGTGATGAAACTGACTTTCATACAATTACAACTTGCCTAAAAGAGAGGCGATGGCATGATGTACCCAACGCACTCATGCTGTATGTCAATCCTGGCTCTAATGTAACAGAAGGCTTGAGGAGGAGACGCCGTAGAGAATGTGATTTTTGGCAGCAAGGTCTGCGTAAATTAGGAGTCCCATCACCAGCTTTACATGTCGAAGCGGTTAAGGAAATCCTAAAATACCCACAAAAGCCGAAGCCTACTAGCAAAGAATTCAAACTCGATGTGCCGTTTAACGACCAGAACGACAACAGCGGCTCAAAGGGTCAAGGAGCGGGTTCGCGGCAGTGTAATTTAACCTCAGCGGCGATGTTGGCAAAGTATCTCAAGCCAAGTCTCTGGGGAGAATATAGCGATTTTGCAAATGGAATGCAGGATGTATTAAGAAAAACTGGAGGCGACACGACTGATTCTGGTGCAATCACTAGAGCGTTAAGATCAATCGGGATTGAGAGCTATTTCTCTACAACCATTAGCCTAGACGAGTTAGACAATTCTTTGTACAACGGCATCCCAATGCAAGTGGGAACCAAATATAAAATTGACGGACACTTCATCATCATTATAGGTCGTGACCCAAAAGGGTATGTTTGCCATAACCCTTTTGGTAGTCGTGCCGGTACTTCTGACGAGTGGATTACTATTGGTGACGGATCTGGAGCTAACGAATACCTTACCATTAACTGGATGAAAACGTGCTTTGTCGATATGGGACCTGATGCTGGTTGGGCCAGGGTTGTGACCGGAGTCGACGGCATTCCTACAGGCTTAAAATCCGGAATGTAAAACATACGGTAGTGTTTCAAATCTGTTGTTCAATTTTTGTGCAGTTCCTCAGTGCAAAGGACGCTGAAAAGGCAATTCTGGTATCCTAACGACTGCCGCAGGCACCTTCTCATAGTTCATTCAGGCAGACCTGCTACGAGCCTTTGTTGGCAGATCCACGATTCCAACTCGGATGGAAGGAAGAGAGATTGTAGTGTTCAAGTTGGATGATGAGCGCCGCAGTGTGGTCGGTTCGCTACTGGCTGCTGCGACTCACCTGATGATTGTGGGCAATCTCAGCACACCCCGCAAAGATTCGCTGATTATCTCTTTGGATGAGTTGCCCTCGATTAAACTCGACCGCCTTCCCCAATGGATTAATGAATACCGTTCCAAAGCCTGCTTTATCTTGGGCATTCAAAGTTTAGATCAACTCTATGACATTTATGGAGACAAAATGGGCGCAGCGATCGCCTCTGCTTGTAGCACCCATGTCTTGTTCAATCCGGGGGTTGAGGCTCAGTGGAACGGAAAACCGGGTTAGCAAGCAAGAGTCTTCAAAAGCACAGCCCGAAAGAGACTTCAGCAGATTCTCGGAATTCGCCCAGTCCAAACTCAGTCCAGAGGTCTTGGTATAAAATTACAAACGTCTGAGCAGAAGCTGTTTTAGCGTTGTTTAGCCCGCTGCACTGTTGCAAAGAGCAGCAGAAGGGCATAGGAATGAGAAAGGTGAAAAAGGCTGCTGTGTAAAGGTTTTGGGAATTGTGACAGTTTGAGCAAGTTTAGAGAAGGAAAGGGCGATTAAGTGGTCAGTCGTGCTTATGAATGAGCGCGTCATCGGTGCTAATGGCTTTAAGAGCACGACTCAATCCTTCGTTCTTTTTGCCTTATGGACTCTAAGCTCATGACACAAGCCCGCTCAAGTTCATGGTAATTTGACTCCCCAGGCTGCCAGTTTAGTCATCACAACATCAATCGGGTAAGCCGCACCAAGACCAGTTGTTTCCAGGGTAATGCCGCCACTAAATAACACACCGATAACCTGGTTCTGAGCATCCAAAATCGGGCTGCCCGAGGCCCCTTGTCTCAGGTCAATACGGAGCAACAAGCGGTCTTTAGCCTGTGAATTCACAAAGCCCAGACTTTCTGTTTCATCTACCTGCCAGGTTTGGAGCCCCGAATGACCAATAATCCGCACATTCAAGCGGTCTCCCAGCACCTGTTGTCGCACGGATAGGGGTTGAATGTCTGCAGGCAAGTCCGTCACTTCCAGCACAGCCAGATCCAGTGGATCATTTGGCGGTGTCATCTGCAGCAATCGGACCTGCGCCTTTTCCAAGCGGGCCACTGGAATCCCGTCCGGTGGGTTGCCATAGTACAGTTCCACTTGCAGATTCTCGCCTCGTTGCTGGGTATCGGGTTCAAACACCACATGCCGATTGGTCACAATCCAGGCTTTATTCCCCTCGCGTTTGACGACGAAGCCGGTCCCATAACTGAAGCCTTTGGCACTGTTAGGGAAGCGCGCAATGATTTTGACGACGGACCGTTTCAGCGGTGTCACGGTGTCACTGGTTAAGTAGCGCGTTTCAGCCAACGCAATCCGCTGCGGCACTGGCTTGAGTGCCAGAAGTCGTTGCGCTTCCAGCAGATTGGACTGCGCATAGGTGTAACTGGGGTCTGCTTGGCGTGCCAGCTGGTATTCCCGGATGGCGGCGGTCAACTGCCCTTGCTGCTGGAAGACCCACCCCAGTCCATTGTGTGCGAGTGTATGGGCGGTACTTAAGGTACCTTGTTGATCAGGGAAGCTCAATGCTTGGCGGTAAGCGGCAATCGCCTCCCCTAGCTTCTTCTGGTCACTCAGCGCATTCCCCAGATTGTTGTAGGCACCAGCGTACTGTGGGTTGAGCTTGATAGCCTGACGGTAGGCGGCAATCGCCTCCCCTAGCTTCTTCTGGTCATGCAGCGCATTCCCCAAACTGTTGTAGGCATCGGCATCCTTGGGGTTGAGCGTGATGGCCTGACGGTAGGCGGCAACCGCTTCGTCCAGCTTCTTCTGTTCACGTAGCGCATTCCCCAGATTGTAGTAGGCAAGCGCATATTGGGGGTTGAGGGCAATCGCTCTGCGAAACGCGACAATCGCCTCATCTAGTTGTTTTTGCTTCTTCAGTACATAACCTAGAAGAAGCTGATTTTCAGCGTCCTTGGGGTTGAGTTGCACCGCCTTGCGGCAAGCTACAACAGCTGCATCAGGTTTGAGCTGATCGTCCAGTACGTCACATAACGTACGATAGGCAGTCGCATCATTGGGATTAAGGTCAATGACTTTCCGGTAAGCCACAACGGCCTCATCCAACTTTTGCTGCGCACGCAGCGCCTTCCCCAGGCCATTGTAAGCAGTGATATTCTTCGGGTCTTGTTGAAGCACACGCCGCCACACCGCTTCCGCCTGGCTATACTGTTTCTCCGCTTCTGCCGTGCGCCCCTGCTGCACTAGCTGTTCAAGACTTTGAGCTGCCGCAAGATTGGGGAGGGTGCCCAACGTCAACAGGAGCATAACTGACAAAACCTGAGCCGTTCTCACCGTTTCCTTGCCTCACACACTAAGTTATGGCAGCAGAATAACCACTGCTATTCTGCCATGTCTAACAAACATGGCAAGCGTTCAGCCAAGGCAACTTGAAAGCAGTATGCATGCGAGATGATTGATTCTCACCACTCGAGACTCATTGCCAAGGCAACCGCAAGGTTAGAGGCGGTGAGATCGACACATCCACTGCCTGGATGTCAGGCGCGATCGCCTGCGACAACACCTGCTTTAGCGCTGGACTCAAGCTTACTCCCAGTTTGAGCTTCAGGAGGTCATTCGTAGCCAGCTCGTCCAGCGTTTGATACGTCAATTGATACTCCAAAATGGCGATGACTTCTTCGAGCCACTCATCGGGTAATTTGCCTCTTAAATCGCGTCGGATCTGGATGATGGCAGGGTTAGTGTTAGTGAACATAGGCTTCCTTAAACAGTGATGTGTAGCCGCGCAAAGCGGTGATGTGTCAGCGATGTGAGCGCTGCTGTCTGGGGTGATGTGTGACGGCTGTGACATCACACATCACTGGATGTAAACTCTGCTGTGTCTAGGTTTCAGACCAGCGCACCCATTCCGCCTTAGAGTTGAGAGGTGAGAAGGTTTCGATCAGGTGCAACGCTATCAATTCCAGCAGTAACGCCTGCACCTGCTCACCGTTTAAGCCCTGATTGCGACCCCAGTTTTGCCGCACGTCCCGCACTGCGATCGACCCTTTCTTGCGGAGATACAAGGCGAGACTTTTGAGATTGCCAGCGGGCATTGCCTCTACTTGACTGGGCGTTTCCTTGGGTTCCAGCTGTGATGCGTCTGCCTGCCAGCAGTCCTGCAACCAGCTGTTTACCTGAGTGCGGAAATCGAGTGGTGGCGCTTGTGGCGGTGTGAGTGGCTGAAAGGTCTGACTTTGCGGTGATGACCAGAGGGTAAAGTCGGTAATTTTGCGCTCAATCTGGGGCAACTCCACTGCCAACCATTCAGCGTGTCCCGGCAGCTTTAACTTGCCCTTGCCACTGGAGATCGGCTTGCGTGTCGTGGGGTGGATGGTGGGAATCAACTCCAATTCCAGCAGGGCCGCGTCACGCAACCGGGCAATGCCTTTCGCATCCCCTAGCGCTGACAACGTCCGATCGTGCGCGACAAACAACGGTGGCATCAGCACTTTGCGACTATCACTCATCGCGGACTTGAAGAACTTGCTGCCGATGTCACCGGGCAGGCGATCAGCCCAGTTGGTCATCTCTTCCGACACCACACTGGTAATGCGCTGCTGCTGCCGTAACGACTGCTGCCAGTCTTCCTCGGTCAACCCAGAGCGGTTAAATTCCTGGTAGCGACGCTCGATTTCGTCGAGATACCACTGCAGGAACTCAGCGATCGCGCGGTAGTCCATCCCGGCACCGATATGCCGAATGCCCTTCCACTCGTGGTTGGCCGCGTGCGGATCGAGCAAAATCACCTGATGCCCCGCGCGCACCTTTTCCATGACCAGGTAACGAGCGGTCCAACTCTTCCCGGCACCCATGCCGCCGAATAACAGCCCAGGATATTCCAGGAAGTTTTGCAGGTAGGCGGTGGTGTCAGCCGTTGGAGCAGACGCGGGTGTTACAGGCATGGCTGGTTGCCCAGGTGCAGCCGTTTCTGACTGTGGCTGCGAGGTAGCCTGCGGTTGTGGTGCTGACACGTCCTGATAGTCGGCCTCTTGGACATCTGACAGATACGGTGCCATCTGGGGGTAAAGCCGTTCGGCGGCTTGTAACTGAGCCACCTGCTGATAGCCTTCTAACTCAGCGTGATGGGCGATCGCCTGCAGTTGCCCTTGTTTCAGTAGCGTTTGGCGTTCCCACTCTTCGTACTGGCGACGATAATCGCGTCGCGTTTGGGTGAGCAGCCAGGCGGACGCACACAGCCCAGTCCCCATCAGCGATAGCGGAATTTTACGATAAGCCGCCTGGTAGGTGAGCTGCGTGCCCAGAAACCGAAACGTTTCCGGCTGATGCAAGTAGCCACTGACCGCAAGCGCCGTGCTGGTCATGCCCGCCGCCAGCAGCCCCAGGATCTGAGGCAGATAGGGGTCTTTCACCGCAAAACCTCCTTTACCTGTTGCTGCACTTGCTGTTGCACCTGTTGGCTGGTGTGGGCAAGCTGGTCAAACCAGCCCGTGAAGATGGCCACGGCAAGAGCGATCGCAATCGCTAACAGTCGGGCACTGCGCGACAGGTAAGCCGGGAGAATCAGAGCCAGTAGGCAGGCGATCGCCCCGATCCAGTAGAACGGCAAGAGCGCTGTCAGCCAGCGGGCGATCAAGGTGACGGTAATGCCCAGGGCGAACAGTCCCATGAAGCGGCTGATGCCTTCCAGGGCGTAATCAATGTGATCCGGTTCGGGTGCGTCCTCTGGCTCATAGTAGCCGTCGGACGGTGGGAGCATCAGGGGTGAATCATAGTGGTCAAACATGGCTTACCTCACACTCGAAAGAAGTCTTTGACACCGTGCCAGAAGCCTTTCCCAGGCTTGCCAGCGGTGCCATAAGTCAGCAGTTCTTTACGGGTGGCAGCCTGCCACCGCAACGCTTCCTGCACTTGCAGCTGTCGCTGTGCCTGAGGGACTTTCTCACCGATCGCTTTGGCACGGTTCTGATGTCGTAGATGGATCAGCTTGATGGCGCTCTGGAAGTCCAGACGATTCAGGTCATACTCGGAGCGGTATTCCGCTTCAAGCTTCTGGATCCCGTGTCCGGCTTTCTGATGCATCAGTTGCAAATGCCTGTCGTAGCCTTTGCTCAACAGCCAGGCATCCAGAAGACTCTTATCGATCTGCTTGGAGCCTTTCTCGACTTGCTTCAACACGCGCTGGACAAACTGCTCATACTCCACTTGCCCTTCAATCAGCGTGGTGAAATGCTTTTCCAGGATCGGCAGAATCTCCTTCAGTCGGGTCATGGCGTTGGCGCGATCGGCAAAGAGGGCGAGTTCGTGGTCGCTCATTTGTGGTAGACGCGCCAGGTCGATGCCGAAGTAGCGGGTGGCACGTTCGGTCAGTGCACCTGCATGGGGCAGGATGTGGGACTGGATACCCTTGGGGCTACCGCTGTAGCCTTTGGCTCTTGGTACTGACATTAGTTGCACTCCTTAGTTTCAGAAGACCAGAACAGGAAGCTGCTGCGGTGGGTGTCGCAGAGGGGTGAACGAGGCACGATCACCATGCGCTGACCAGCGGCACCTGCAAAAAAGCCCAGCAAGTAACCACCCAAGACAAGTCCCAGCACGGCTACAAGGGCAAGCAACACAGTGTTGAGCGGATCACGATCGGTGGTCACACGCTCAGTCGGTATGGGTGTTTTCGCCTGAGCCAGCGCCGTTTCCAGAGGGGTAAAGGTGGTACTACCGTCTGGTTGCTGTTGCACCAGATAGGGAGTTCCTGACTGGTCCGCCCAGACTGCCAGCTTCGCGGGTGCGGTTTGAGTCGCCAGTGGCAAGGCTTTAGAGTCGTGTGGCATCGCTCCTCCTGGTGTCGATAAAGATGTTGGCAAGCCAGCCTGACTGACCGCGCCACCGCACAGGCACCCACACCACGCCGTCTTGCTGGACGCGGCGATCGGGCGACAGTTCCACCAAGTCACCGTGCATCAGCACACCTAAGACTGGACTCTGCAGACTGGGCGCGGCGCGGAAGTTGGCGGCCACGCCAGGGCTCTGGATGTGGGCGATCGGGAAGGTAGCCGGATCGCTAGGCGACGCTGCAACGGGTGTCGCTGTTACCAGCGGTAAAGGCTCTAAAGGCGGTTTTGCAAAGGTTTCTGGCTGTTGTGTGATAGCATCCTGCTGGGATGCTAGTGACGGGGTCGGCAGCGGCGAGACAGAAGGTGTAGCGGCAGTTGTGGCTGGCTGCTGCTGTTGCGAGAAGCCGAAGCCAAACATGAGTAGTGGAATAGCCAGCAAGCCCAACGCGATCGGCAAGCCCCAACTTTTAGAGCTTGGCGGCTGGGGCGGTGGCACCGGATTGAGGGTGAAGTACTGTCCTTCACCGGGTACGGGTTTTGGCATAATCGAAGTCACTCCTGATTGGAAGGTTGGGAGTCCAGAGCCAGCGGTTTACTTTGGACGGTGAACGCTGGCTTCTGTTGTTGAGGGGCTGGGGTCAGTCGTCGGTGTGTCAGCTCTTAAGAGCGCCCAGGCGAGCACCAGGAGCATGATTGATAGCAGCAGGCGTATCAGGCGTCCGCTGGAGGCTTTCCCAGGTTTTGCAGTGTGGTGAGAGACTGCTGTAGACTTTGCGTCTCCTGGCTTTGTGCTGTGGCTAGCATCTCGGTTCGTTCGCGGTAGAGACGCGCTTCTAGCTTGAATTCGGTGGCTTTCTCGGCGATCGCGGTCTTCGCCTGCTGCGTCTGCTGTAACTTCTGTTCTCGCACTCGGATATCGCGCTGCATCTCTGCGGTCAGTGCATCGGCCGTTTGCAAGAATTGGGCGGCGATCGCTAACGGGTCATCAAAGGCAATGACTTCGCTTTGCCGGAGCGACTCCAGGCTATAGGTCTGGGGTAGCTCTGGCTGGGACAGGACAATCTGGTGATTGCCGACCTCAACAGTCACAGGTGGATTGCTGCCAGGTGCGGGCACTGGGTCTATCGAAGGCGGATATTGCAACGACACGGCTTGAAGATAGCGATCACCACACCCTTCTTCGTTTGCTGCTTTGAACTCTCGAAAAGCTTGTAGCCCGAACTCAGTAAACGCAAACACTGGACTACCTGCTTTTGTGGTGCGCACTTCGACTCTGAGGACTTCAGGGCAGTGTTGGTAGGCCGCTTCCAGCTTCTCCCACCAGCGCTTGCGAAGAGTCGATTCGTTGACTTCGAGCAAAACGGACAACTCAGTAAAGGTGTACGTCCGGGGCACGTCCGTTAGTTGTACGAGTTCGCGCCAATGAGTGTCCTGTGACGTGTCCAAGCAGTCCTCTGTTTTTTGCACACACGATTCCTGCACAGGCTCTAAACCTGCACCAGCTTTGGTTTCCATAGGTTGTCCTCTGACGAATATTTGAGTCCGTAGACAGTGCGGGTACTGCTGCCAATCAGTCCGGTTTCTGCTCTGGGGAGTATACTAGCACAGTAGTAGTAGAGTGCTACCACTTAAAGACTATAAATGTCGAAGGGTGTAACCTTATGAATGTTGAAACGACTGAAGGACTGGGGTCTGTGGCCACAAACAAGGCAAAAGTCTTTGCCTATATTGACCCAGAGTTAAAAGAAGACCTCGAGCAGTTAGCAGAACGCCGTAATCGTTCTGTGAGCAACTTAGTTGAGACACTGATCCAACAAGAGATCGAGAAGGCGAAAGAAGCAGGAGAGTTAAATGGCAAAGCAAATAAATAACTTTGCCAAGACGTTCGCCTGCCGTTCAGAGTACGATCGTGACAAGTCTTTCCAGTTCTGCCTATGACTCCGCAGCAGCTCCTAGACAGCGAAGCAATCGTCGCCCCCAACATTGATCACCTGGTGCTTGAGGACGACACCCCTGTGGACAATTTGCAATCGGCGCAACAACAACGGCTACTGGTCGAGCCGCTTTACAGTGCGAAAGCGCTGCCTGCTCCTTTCTTTGCTGACGCCAACGTGGGACTGTTCTACAAACTCAAGGGTGATCCAGTGGTCCCCGATGTCATGTTGAGTTTGGGAGTCCAGCGTCCCGACGACTTCTTGCAAAAACAGAACCGTTCGTACCTGACCTGGGAAATTGGGAAGCTGCCAGACGTTTGCCTTGAAATCGTCTCGAACCAGGAAGGCGACGAGTTGACGTTGAGCCGCAAATCACAACAGAAGGGCAAGACGATCGCAAAGAAAGACCTGTATGCCCAAATCCACATACCCTACTACGTGGTGTTTGACCCACTGCAACAAATTCAAGGCCAACAGGAAATGAATGGGGCACTACTTCGGGTCTGGGGCTTCTCAGCAGAGGGCTACACCGAGCTGACACCATTTCAGGGCCTTAACGCAGTGGGTCAGTCGGTTTGGTTAGCAGCCATTGGGCTTGGCTTGACTCTGTGGGAAGGTCAGTTTGAGGACAGCGTTACCCGGCTCTGGCTCCGCTGGTGTGACCAGTCAGGGCAGGTGATTCCGACTGGTGCAGAAGGTCAGACAGTGGCTCAACAACGAGCCGATCGCTTAGCAGAACGGCTACGGGCAATGGGCGTAGACCCAGACACAATCTAGGACTCAGATCGGTCGGTGTTCTGTCTTTCCACCTGAGCCTGAAACCATAACTGGGCTTCCTTCTCTAGAACTGGATCACCTGACTTTAACCACTTCTGATTTTTGGCAAGCGTCTCTTCCTGTCGCCGCTGTCGCTCGCGTTGCTGCTCCGTCTGAACCTGAGTGGTCGCTGGTATCATATTCGTTGCAACATCTATCACAGGGCTTGAACACCCTGCACTACTGCTCTGAGACGGTGAGAGTGGCTGGTTACAGTCACTAGGTGCCACTACGATGGTCTGCTCTGTGGGCAAGAAACCAGCTCGACTTGTAGTTAAAACCTTTGGCTTGAAGACTGAATCATGTGGCTCTATAGCTGAGAAAGCAAGTTTTGAGGTTTGACCTGTGGAAAACCCCCCAGCCCCCCCAGCTTCTTGATGCCTTTCTGCTTGCCCGGAAGGGGCAGCAGGATGCGGCACAAGCTTATTAGGGTGTAATGGGTGTACATCCGCTTCTGGTAAAGGTTCTGGCGTTTTCAGTAAGGTAGATTCTGAAGGCGCTGTCGCTGGCTCTACAAGGGTTAGTACAGTCGTTTCATTAGGCTCCGCCGGGTGCCACAGCGCTTTGTGCTTGTTGAGGGTTTGTTTACTGCACCGGGCGATCCCAACAATCGCATCCGCTCTAGCGGTCACACCAGTGGGAAGGTTGTTTGCTGCTTGGAGTGTGGCGATCGCGGCTTTGATGCGTCGTTTCGCGTCTAGTGCTTGCTGCTGGTTGAAGGACACAATGTTGTTGACTGGCTCCAATTCAGACTGTGGTGCCAAGGGAGCCACCCGCTTACTGGGGTCGTAGGGGTAGTATTTGGATGTCGCCTCAATGTCGCGTGCCCAATATCCAGCAAGCTTATGGATCTCGTGCCGGTGCCGACACCACTCTTCATAGCCAGGTAGTGCCACCGCCACTTCAACGATCGCGTCTACGAGCGCTGGTCCCGTTAAAGGTGCGCTACCACGTTGGATGTGACCAAAGATATATTCACGCATGGCAATCCGACCGAGCAGCCGATTAGTTTGACCAGCCCCCGTCCAGCCGAGTTCGATTTCCATGTGCAAATCGTTGAGAAATTTCTGACCGCCGCCTTTGACGGCTTTGTATTGCTGGCGTTGCGTCTGTTTCAACACACGCTCAATGGTCTTGTGGTCCAAGTCATTCCGGCGTTCGGCCCAGCGCCACTGTTCAACGAACGCTGCTTGGTCGCTGTAGATCGGTTCCCAGTGCTCATTAAGCAAGTAGGAACCAGCTTGTAAGGGCACTCTGTGCCCGTTGTAGAGGCTCGGTGTGCCGACAGTATAGGGTCTGGGGTTGGGAAAGCTTTCAAGCTGCCCTGGCATGAGCTTAAACCCAGCCTGCGCTAGTAACGTGCTGACCACTTGCGCGATTGCCCATGACTTCTGCTCTTGTGCAAAGGGAAAGTAGAGGTGCAGTCCGCCACTGTAACTACTCGTGACTGCGACGTAAGCAACCAGTCCGATCACTTCTAGTGCCGCCAGCATTCGTTGAATAGCAAATGGATCGTTACAGGGATGGTAGGCACTGTGGCGATCGATGTCTAGCACCAAGTATCGCGTGAGTTTGCCGAAGCGAACACCATACAGAGAATTACCCTGCTGCAGGTGACGATCGCTCAGTAGATATTTGCTTTCGGTCTTCCAGTCAGGGTGATTGCCTGGGTCGGGGTGCTCAGCCCACAAGAAGTCATAGCGGTGGGAGAAGATGACGAAGAAGGTGTTCGCCTCCTGCACGGATTGGAATTGAGGGCTTCGCTGTGAGCGCTTAGCCCGTTTGTCAGGAGCTAGCTGCATGGGCAAACCTCCCGACCTTCATAAAAATTTCGATGCACAAGTTAACTCCCTATGGCTGAAATAACAGCGGATAGGAAGCCATGCAAAAACTAGAGCAATTTGTCCAAGAGGTTGCACCATTTGACAAATTGCCACTAAAATTGGCATAGCAAATCTAGGCGACCTAACTTTTGCTTTTCCTGAGCCTGTTAGCGTCCCCAAATCCTATCTAAAATGAATAAAGTCTTTTGCCCCTTCTGTGTCCAGCAGTAGGGGTTCTGACTTTTAGAGGGTTTCTACATCATCCAGTTACCTCCTGTAACGTGCAAACGTGGAAACTTGTGGTTCATCTGCGACTGATGCTGTGGTCAGCAACTTTGCTGTAGTGGCTATTTGAGATCTAAGCGTAGATCCTGGAGTTTGACGCAGTTTTAAGGAGATTTGCCTTATCTAGCCCACTCTATCGATAAGGTTATGACTTAAGAGAGAACTTTGATGTACGCATAGCTCTCAAAAATTCCTATAGAATCTTCAACCTCGCGTACTATTGAAAGTGTCAAAGCAGCTTGCGCAAGTTAGTGGCAAGTGACGTTATTGAGCGGGTATATAGTCTTCAAGCCCCAAAGCGATACTAGTAAAAGGGTATCAGCTTTTTTTGAATTTGGTGCAGAATTCTGAAAAAATCTACTAGAAACCCCGAAATCAGGCTAATATAGCTGTATTGATTTTGTATCAAATTCAGAGAATGTCTAAGGGTGGAGCCAGAACTGGAGCGGGTCGAAAATCCAAATGGAGTAATAGTAAGACTGTCAATATCCGTATTCCTGAGTATTTAGCCACAGAGGTGACGGCGTATGCTCAGCAACTGGATAGGCGGCGAATGACCGAATCGCAGCAAAGACAGTTAATAACTCTATTACAGGAATTAGTGCATATCCCTCTAGAAAATAGGAGCGAGTGGATTGAAACACTCCCAGAGTCTTCTCGGTCTACATTGGAGGGTGCTCAGGGGGAAATTGAGGTCTTAAGGACACAGGTTAAGTCTCAACCGTTTAATCTTGCAGATTCCGAAGAAGATGCCGAACAGGTTTTAACTGCGGGTGAAGAGTTTGAGGTAAGGCTGGAGATTCGTGCCGTAGCGGATCCCGTCCCAGCGCTAGTAGCAACATCCAACCTTGGACACGAATTGGTACTCTTAAAACAGAATGGTAAGCTTGTCGTTGACTTACCGGTTCCACCACAAGAAGCGATCTCTCTGTATGTTGATGATGATGGTGGAGTAGTCTTTCTAGAGCTTCGCAGTAAGTGGGCCGTAAGTTGTCTCGTGTCCAGAAGCGCGCTTCCTGACGATGGTTCACCCATGGAATGACGATAGCATGGGTGGGTAATGGAGTTGAAATATACTAAGCCACATCCAACTTTGTCAGCGACGCATCAGGCAATTACGCTTGCATTCAAGGACACGTCCTTATCCGGCCTAATCTCTTCAGCCTTCCCTAGTCGGAGTATGGAACCGCTCCTAGAAATTAAGTATCACATCTCCTAGAACCTCCTCTAAGAAGCAGCTTCAGCAATCGATTTTCCACCAGAATGATTTACCTGACAAGAGTTGAGCGGTGATCAAGACACCATAAACCATCAAGAAGGATGGCAATCTGGGCGTGCATTAAGCAGATTAGATATTCGTAAACAGCCATTGATAAGTTCTACTAAAGTGGAAAAAAGGAGACATCTGGTTTGAATGTCATCAAAACTCATGACACTCTATGTAATTAGACTGTCATTACTTGACGAAATGATTGCTATTCTAGACTGACAGGTATGTGACTAGTTAATGCTGAATTAGCTACGTCTGTCAGCCACCTAAAATTTATTGGGTTAACCCTCGTAGGGAGGCCAAGCTTATAAAGCTTGGCCTCCCTTTTTTTGTTTTTTATCCGGGAGGTCTCATGGTAAGCAATCGTTCCAAAGCTCACAAACCGCGCCAATCACATCAGCGAAAACGCGCTGTTAAGGGTGTTAAATCACGCCGTGGCTGCCCCGAACTCTACGACGAACTCAAGCAACCGACGACAGTAGCGCTCACTCCAACGGCGGTCCGAGGTCTCGACGAATTGAGTGCAGCCATGCAACTTTCGCGCAGCGAATTAGTTGAGCGCATTGGACGAAAACTTCTAACAGTGGCTGACTTAGAGGCTTTGCCTCTTACACAAGAGGTAGAGCTATGAGTCACCTCAGCAAACGGCTACGAAAGCAAGTTTTACCCGGTTTCAATAAAGCTGAATCTGCACCAGCGCAGCTTTTATTGCATAGCGCCGCTTTATTGAAACTGAGTGGTTTTTTTATTAACTTGAGCAATCCAAAAAGCATTAAAAGCCGCTTTCTAACAGCTTTTCAGCTCTTCATAAGACCAACCGCTTTAACAACATGGATAGGTCATGTAACCATGCTTTTTCTAAGTTTTTTCAATAAAAGGAAGGCTCACTTCCTAATTCCCGTAATGCTAGCTGTTGCCTATTCTAGCCCTTATTTGATTGCTGAATGAATCGCTGGGTTAACCCTGTACATGCTTTCCACATCTTTATTTTTTCTAAGAGGAATCTGAATCATGAATTGTCCAAGAAACTTGGCGGAAGTTGTTACCGCTCTCGTCGAGAAAGTTAATCTCTCTGCTCCAAAAAACAAGCATGAGCGTGACCAGCGCGAGCGCTTGCTCAATGAACTGATGACGGCGTACTACCGCTATATTTTGCCTGGCTTGGGCTGGAAGCGTGCTGATTACGCAGCCAGGTTGACAGCGGCTGAAAAGCTTGCAGCCGACGCTTTTGCAGCCACTCTGCCAGTCAAGGTCTTGCTGCAATTTCCAGAGGCCTTGGAAAAAGGCTTTAATCTAGCCGATGCGCCCCAGTCTTCTCGCTCTACCTACGGCGCGCGGTTGCGATCCGTGCTGACCTTGATCGAGACAGAGACCTGGTTCCCCGGTAATGCGGTGCTCAATCGTCGCTCGCCGGATGAATGTCGCCCGAAAATGCGGCAGGGGCGAGGGGATTGGAGAGAGTTTTCCCTCATGGATGAAAAGGGCAAACAACTCAAGTATCGGATTCAAGCGAAGGATATGTCTCCCACCTTGCAACAGCAATTAGAGGCGCTTGGTTTCTTCATGTCTGACCCTGATAATTTGGATCGCAGCTTTGATGAACTGGAAGCATCAACCGCTTCAGGCTATGACAGTGGCATACACTTGTGGCTTGGGTGGGATCTTTATCACGACAACCCAGCCTTAAACCCGCACGACTTAACCTTGGAGCATCTCATTCCTAAAATCACCCAGGATGACTTGGAAGGGCTGTCAGTCAAGGACTGTAAAACGGTTTGGAAGAAGGCTCAGCGAGAGTTAGAAGCCCGTGTCAATCGCTACTTTGAGTTCTTGCGGACGAAGCAAAAGGCAGATAGCCCCCGCACTCGCCTGCTCAAACTGGCTGCTCTGCTGATGCTGGCAAAGTTTTTGTATGCTTCAGAAGTCGAACAGAAGGAGGACTACAAAGTCATTCCCATCATTCGCACGCTCCTCAAGCTCATGGACAAAGAGCAAAAAGCGGTGAAGGTTTGGGAGAAGGACCGCCGCTATGTCGCGAATCAAGCCCGCAAGTGGCCTGAACCCTTGGCTGGACAAACAGTACTGGAATACGTTCAGTCTCAGCTGATTGAGATCCTGCGCTTGGAGTGCCGTCCCCGCCACAGCACCGGGGATTTCTGTAAGGGGCACACGATCGCCAAGAGTCATCTGCTTTACTTGCTGTTTGTTGATGTCGGGTTACTACCGCCAGGTCGCCAACAGGAGCCGCGCACCTACCGTATTGCCCTCAGTTGTCCGCTAGAACGTCCCGAAACCGTCCCCCTTGATGGCTTATATTGGCCCTTACCCCCGGACTGGAGCCGTGAAAAACGACGGCGCGACGGGTCACTGGCAGACAACTATCTCTACAAGGTCTATCACTATGATGGGCAGTTTTACGACCAGGGCGTTTGGGTAAGGGAAAAGTGCAAATACAAGACCCACCGGTATCACGGCAAGCGGGCGGGTGTGATTGACAATATTGTGTTTGAAGACGGCCATTGCCTGTATGACTACATCGAACGGTATTTATGTGGGCAATGGTATGTGGGTCACTTCCGCGAGGGGCAGCGCTATGCTTGGTGGGATGCTAAGCTCCGAGGCAGCTACGGCAGATGGTTGAGTCAGGGGCGAGCGGCATTTGCTTCTGAGCACACCCCCGTGGTCATCCAAGAGGGAAAGTCTGAGGTGTGGGTATCGAGCTATTTGTTCCTCAATCCTAGATCTGGAGCACCGTTGACCGATGTGCAAATGTCTGAATTGTTTGCTCGTAACTCCTATCGCATTCTGGGTAAGCGCATTACGCCGCATACCTTCCGCTACATGTGGGCGACCTGGGCCTTCCAGATGGAACTCTCTTATGCCGAGTTAGGGTCTTTAGCCCATGGTATGGGCTTCACGGTCAAGACGATGCAGCAGATGTATGAACGAGTCTCACTGACCGAGAAAAACCGGCCCATCAACAAAGCGATGCGGAAGTTGTTCCCTTGGTTCAGCGAGCAGACGCCATCGCCAGCGCAAGGTGATCGCTTGTCGCGGGTCAAGGACAATCTGTCTCAACTGAGTGCGGAAGAGTTACAGGAACTCCGAAAGTTTCTAGGAGACGATCCTGCCGCTTAACGCCCTTGTAGGGGCAATCGTCGCTGGTGTTTCAGCATTGGAGGTGATTGCCCCTTTCTCCCAAAGTTCAGGTTCTTTTCTACTTTTGGTGATCCGGGTTTGGGAGTGCTACCCGAATCAGCAGGAAGCGGTTCAACTGGCTAATAGCACCCTTTTTTGCAAAAGTTCAGCAGAAATGCTGCTCAGAAAATGCTGCCCCAGTCTCTATGTCGCGGGCAGCAGTTTTTAGGCGGATTGGGTACGGACGGTGTAATATAGTACGTACCAAG
>NZ_JCACKR010000108.1:0-43472 GCF_059505485.1 Stenomitos rutilans | reverse complement strand
GCTGACTAGCAAATATTGGCAGTAGTCCAGCCGTGTCACGGTGTCTTTCATACCTAGGACTTACGCACTTGCCCCCAAACCCCCAATGCTGGGGGCTTTAATTGGTTCTATTCCCCCAGCATTGGGGGCTAGGGGGCAAAGGTGACCGCTTTTGCGTAAGTCCTATTAATCCGCAATCCTTAGGTTATGGCTTGAAATCAGCTACCCTGCATGTTCGTGTAAATCTTGAGTTTTTTGTAGTTTTTCCTGGACTGACTTCTATTTGCGTTACACATAATGAACGTGAGGCAAACCAGACTGTCTGCCCACTGCACCCACTTCTATGAACTAATGTTTGATTTCAGCAATCTGCTTGAGTTTTCCCATCACTACTGTGTGGCAATCTGTGCCGCTTTAGTACCGGCTAACGTACTGGCAACACTGTGCGCGATCGTGCTGGTTGGGTTAAAGCGTCCGGTCGTTCAGGTTTGGCAGGCATCAGGGTTAGGCAGCGTCTTTGCCCTTTTGATGGTGCTCCATGTATTGACCTGGTTTATCATCGGCGTTGTGATGCTACCGACGTTTGTCCTGTTGCTATTAGGAGCATCTTGCCTCAGCATCAACCTATGGGCCGTGCTACATCCTGGCAGTATGCGGAAGTTGCTGGTAAATCTCAGTCGTCGTGTGCAAGTGCTGCGAGCGAGTGCTGCATCCCTTTCCTAAGCCTGGGACTGCTTGGTTCTGGACCATTCGCTTTGCAGCGAACGCTCGTAAGATGGATCTGTTGGGTGAATGGAGCAAAGCGCATGAGTTTTTACAAGATTGTAGTCGCTCTCGATGACTCCACCTTGAGCAAGGCTGTCTTTGCGCAGGCTCTTGCACTGGCCCAGAGTACCTCAGCAAGTTTGTTATTGTTTAGCGGTGTGAGCGATGCGGTGCTTGTGCAACCGCCCAACTTACCCGCCGAGGTTGGTTTGCTTGCACCCGATACAATGAGTGGCACCTATCTGGCACAGCAGCCGAGCCTTGAAGCTCATAAAGAGGCTGTGAAGGCGTTGCTTCAGCAATACAGTGAAACCGCTCGTCAAGCAGGAGTGCACTTTGAGACAACGCTGGAAGTCGGCGATATTGAAGCCCTGCTGTGTGTAACCGCTCAAGCTTGGGGCGCAGACTTGATTGTAGTTGGGCGACGAGGGCGCAAGGGTCTTTCAGAAGCCTTGCTGGGTAGCGTAAGTAACTATGCCGTGCATAATGCTCACTGTTCTGTTTTGGTGGTTCAGGGTGAAGCAGCCCCTTGAGTCTGGCATGGGTTACAAGACTGTGCGATCGACTATGAGCCATAGCCTACCAACCTACTGCTTCTCATAAACTTGCTCTCAAACCTCTGCTTTTGATTCGATGCGTGGAGGGTTTAGAACGAGAATACAACGCTCTATTCTTTTCTCGATGTTTCCTTTGCCCCCGTTCTTAAGACTACATGACTGATTCTTCTGAAGCCAATCCATCTGAAGTTAATCCAACGAAACGTGCTGACGATGCCTCTGATGCGGCTAATCTTGGGAAGGAGACGATTTCAGACGAGGCATCCTGGTTAGAAGTTGAGGCGGTGCTGGAACGACCCTATAAAGCAGTAAACGATCGTGACCCCTTGGAGGAACATCGTTTAGGCCAACCTCATGCTCATGGCTTACCGCGCACGCTTGATCCATCAGTGCCGCTGATTATGGTGGAAACTGCATTTTTAGCGAGCGCTGCCAGCCTGGTCTTTTTGGTGAACTACTACTTTCCGATCGGCCCCTTATTGCGACTCTTTTTCTCGATCCCGATCGCGCTGCTTTATCTACGCTGGGGCAGTCGTTCATCCTGGATGGGTGCGTTGATTTCTGGTTTGCTGCTGAGTGTGCTGATGGGGCCAGCGCGTAGCATTCTTTTTGTGATGCCCTACGGTTTAATGGGTGTGCTGTTTGGCGTACTTTGGCGGCGAGGCGCTCAATGGGGTGTTTCGATCGCGATTGGTAGCCTGTTGGGATCACTTGGGTTTTTCTTTCGCATCTGGCTCGTTTCGCTGCTGCTAGGCGATGATCTTTGGCTGTATGCTACCACCCAGACGACAGATTTGCTGGAGTGGCTATTTATCAAGCTGGGTTTTTTAGCTCAGCCCAGTTTAGAGCTAGTACAGGCCGCGATCGTCGGCATGATTATTTTGAACAATATTGTGTATGTCTTTGTGGTCCACCTTGTAGCGTGGCTACTGCTTGATCGTCTGGGAAATCCCATTCCTCAACCGCCTCAGTGGGTTCAAGTGCTCATGGACTATGAGTAGGGAGTTGGAAGTCGGGAGGCGGGAGGCGGAGCGGCTGGTAGGACAACTGCCATTGAACCGAGTCTATAACCAGGTAGAACAGGGAACGCAATGGTTACAGCGGCGTCGGGGCCAGCGACCGCATTTTGCTTGCATCTTGGGCTTTACAGAAACAGGGTTGGTGCCAGGAATCTCGGCAGCGGGCGCAACGCCTATAGATCGCCAGTACACCGCGCTCGCGGATGCCGAGTTTTTGCATAATGGCCCACAAGCTTCTCCAACCTATCCGTTGCCGCCACTGGATGTGGGCGCATCACCCGTTTTCATTGCGCGCGCGATCGTAGCTGGGCAGCAGATGCCACTCTCGCTGTTCAATGCGGGGTTGCCGATTTTGCCAACGGTGCCAGCGATCAATCTGAGAGGGACTCCAGCCAGGTGTTTGAGTTCTGGTCACGCCATGACGTTAGCCACCGTAGAGCATTTACTGCAACAGGGCTTACGATGGGGCGAAATGCTCGGAGCGACAACGGATTTTCTGATCCTGGGTGAATGTGTGGTGGGTGGGACGACGACAGCGCTGGGCGTTTTGACAGGCTTAGGCTTTGCAGCAACAGGCAAAGTCAACAGTAGCCACGCGGCCTGCAACCATCGCCAAAAATGGGCACTTGTAGAAAAAGGCTTACAACGATCCGGGGTGTGGAAAGCCAGATCACATCCTTTCTTGCCAAGCGCCTCGCTTTCCCAACCGTCCCCTCTCGAAATTGTGGCGGCGGTAGGCGATCCGATGCAGATCGTAGTGGCGGGCATGGCGATCGCGGCCAGCCGATCCTGCGGTGTGTTACTGGCTGGCGGTACCCAAATGCTAGCGGTCTATGCGCTGCTGCGGGCGATCGCACAAGCGCACAACCTTATATGGCAACCTGAGCAAATTGCCGTTGGCACAACTCGCTGGGTCGCAGATGATGCGACTGGCGACACGGTGGGCTTAGCAAACCTGGTGGGTGATGTGCCGCTGATTGCGACGCAGCTTAATTTTGCGACATCACGCTATCAACAGCTCCGGGCGTATGAGCAAGGCTTTGTCAAAGAAGGAGTTGGTGCGGGCGGTTGTGCGATCGCGGCACATCTATACCAGAACTGGGGGCAAGCGCAACTTGTAGCCGCGATCGACACGCTGGTAGAGCGCCACCAGCAAATCAGCCAACCATCCCCCCAACGGCCAAACTAGCTGTAACAGCCACCTGCAGTTGCCTCACCACAACCCCACACCCGGCCTCTAAGGACTGTGCTTAGCCAAGCAATCACCGCTGAAACTAGCTGTGAATCCGTCTCGAAAGCAATTGCTCTTCTAGAGCTGCAATGCGGTTGTAAGCAGCCGTTAGTTGCGCCGTCAGACGCTGTACTTGCACCTCAGGTGCAAGCTGCCTTTCGCCACTATGAGCCACTGCATCCACTCCGCTATAATCGGCTAAAACATCCTTGTGTTCCATACTGGCATCCAGACCGGCATAGGTTTGATAGGAGCGATAGCTGTTGGTTGGTTCGCTGTCAGAGCGTTGCAGTTGATCCGCTCCAAACTTGCATTCAGTTGCCACATCCGACAATTGAGTGCTTAGTTGCTCAATGAGTTGATACAGCGCATCAACCTTTGTACTCATGATATTAATCTGCTGTTGCAGGGTATCCATTCAGTGCCCCAATTTGACCTGGTCTTCTGAAGTCATTCTAAGTAGTTAATTGCTCATACGGGGGGTTACTCCTGAATCATTTAAGCTTTGAGCACAACAGTTGGAGTGCAGAATAGGCTGCGTTTAATCGTGATTAAACGTTCTAAAAATACGATTTGATCAAGCGCTAAATGGCTTAGGCCCTACGCCTTTCAATGTGTTTGACCAAGAAATGACCAATCGCTGCAAGCAGTCTCGAATCAATTTTGTCTCCGTATCGACAAGCTCTAAGCATTGCCTAGACCGAGAGCAAATGGTTCTTGACGGACCACGTTTCTGTGCTGCCACTCATGGAGGCTTGCTATAGTTGGTACAATGCGTCGATCAATCAATAATTTGGTTAGAAAATGAGTTGCGATCCCCATAAAGTTTCTCGCAGATTTTAGTTGAAAGGCGCTTAAAGAAAGAATCCATTCAGTTAGGTTTTCCATCAGAAATGCTCACCATTCAAGATTTTTTTACAACCTGTACAGGGCTTTGGACAACGGAGAGAACCTACCATTCCACTCTTCGCAGTGATGTGGAGCGATCCTACACAGAGTTTCGCGTTGCTCTACTGACTGCTGACGAAAAACAACAGACCTTGCGATCGCAACCATCTGCCACCATCCAGGCATTGTCGCTTGATGCCGCGAAATTAGCAGACGACACAACCCTGTGCCCTGGCTTTGCGATCGCGTTTGAAACCCGCTCTGAAACTGGTGAGCAGGTTTCGATGAGTTTAAAGGCGCTCTTTGTCCCCGATCATGACACTACAACTCCGCAGCCCGTCGAATTGCCACCACCCCCACTAGCAGCTCAAGTGCTTGACGAGCCGATAGGAGACCTCATTCAGGGCTTTTATCTGCGCGATAAAGGGTATTCTGAAACAGGTGCGATCGCGGGACGGTTTACCTATCAACCCACACGCCAAACGCTAGAGATGACCACTTACTATCGGCAATCGGTGGCGGTTGATCAAATGCGGCTGCTTGCGCCTGATTTGCGTCTCCGCACGATCGTGACCTATCAGCGTCCCGAAGCCAACGAGCCACCCACTGTAATCGATCTCGTTGGCTTTGGGGTTGAGCGCAAGCAATCTGCATAATGCCATGACCCGTTTCATGCCGCCGTCCCCCTCTCTGTGCAGTCGCCGTTCGTTTTTAACGGGCGCGATCAGTGTTACGCTGAGCCAGTTCGTCATGGGTTGCTCTGGTCAAAAGGCCCAAACGTTGAGCCTTCAGGTGCTAAATGGTTCGATTCCACCGCAAATTGTGGGGGCATTCCACAAGCACTTGAGGGAGTCATCGTCGTCTGGGTCTCTGAGCCTTGCGATCGAACCGCAGTTGCAACCACTCTTCGAGAAGCTGCAGACCTGGAAGCGACAAGGCCAAGCCGAAGCGCCTGCGTCTGGGGCCTTCGGTTGGATCCCCTTCCTTGGCAAGCGCTCTCATCCAGCAGCAGACCTGGTAACGTTGGGCGATTACTGGCTAGACAAAGCCATTCAGCAAGGGCTGATCCAGCCGTTGGATCCCAAGCAACTACCGGGCTGGGAGGCACTACCGCGAGCATGGAAGACGCTGGTGACGAAGCGTGACTCGGTAGCTTCTGCGGCCAAAGTTTGGGGAGCACCTTATCGTTGGGGTAGCACTGTGATTGCCTATCGCCAAGACATCTTCAAAGAGAAAGGGTTAAAACCGCCAACTGACTGGGCTGATTTGTGGCGATCGGACTTAAAAGGGCATATCTCCTTGCTGAATCAGCCCCGTGAAGTTATTGGTCTGACTCTCAAAAAGCTAGGGCAATCTTACAACACTCCCCACCCAGAAGCGGTGCCTCAACTCAAAGCGGCATTAACAGCACTAAACCAGCAGGCCAAGCTGTATAGCTCTAATGCCTATCTACAGCCGCTGCTGCTCGGTGAAACGTGGGTCGCCGTTGGGTGGTCAACAGATATTCTGCCGTTGGTGCAGCGCAGCCCAACTATTGCTGCCGTTGTGCCGAAGGCTGGTACCGCACTGTGGGCCGATCTTTGGGTACGCCCAGCTGTAGCTGCCCCTGCTTTATCCACCCTCGCTGCAGATTGGATTAGCTTTTGCTGGAGACCCGAAATTGCCAGCCAGCTATCCCTACTCAGCCGCGCAGCGTCTCCTGCGGTGTTGGAAACCTCGATCGCGGACTTGCCGCCAGCACTCCGCCAGAATACAGTACTGCTGCCAGACGCGGCGATTCGAGAAAAGAGTGAATTTCTGCAATCGCTCGATCGTGCTACGGCTGACCAGTATCAAGCCCTTTGGCTCCACCTGCGCCAGGGAGCAACTGGTTAGTACCACCCCTTAAGCCTGCTTTGCCGGAAGAGTCGAGCAAAATGTTACAGGCAATAGAGTTTTCAGGCTGAACTGATGCAGTCTCTGAAAGACTTGTATTAAGGGGATCAGTTTCGCTCAGACGCGCGGTGATCTGACGGCGTTGCAAGCTATCAATGTTGATCGCACTAAAGTCGCAGGTAGAGGCACCTAACAATGTGGCCTGCCCGTCAAACACCCGCACGTTATAGCCATAATCACGACCTGCTTCCCCAAAGGTGTGAATGAATGCATAGCGATCGAGATAGTCCAGCAAGCTCCAAGACTGACGATTAACGACGAGATCCACGCGACCGGGTTGATCTCCACTGTTGGGATATGCCAACCAATTCTCTAGCAAATTGCCGCCATAGGTATCTTCGTTGGCAATTTGTTCCTGAAGCCACCAGAGGCTTGGAATACTCAGTTGCGTCAGAGAGATGCGGGTTGCCGTCACGACGAAAGCAGGCGCACTATTGGGTTGCAGTGCTTTTACATCCAAAGGGGCTAGATTGGGCTGGAGATCAGTTTTAGCGGGTGCTAGAACGGGATCTACCGCGATCGCAGGGGTGTGCATCACCGCTATTGCCCCCAAGCTCATGACCCATGCCAGCGCTATGCTGGAGGCATACGGCATCCAATGATCAAACCGCTTAACCTGTGCGATGATCGACCACGATCTACAAATAGTAACGGCTGTCTTGCCACTCGTTGCGTTGTGCTGCTGCATTGCCTCGTTTACGCCAGGTAACTTCTCCACGAGCTGTACGGATCAGGGCATTTTCTACCGCATCCACCAGAGTACGCCAGGAAAGCTCCTCTTGCCCTAACAACTCCTTCAGTTCTTCCAGTACAAGCTGCGACTCTTGCTCAGTTCCAATTTTCAGCGGCACCATCGCCCGGAGCGGGTCACGCTGCACGGCGGCAATCGCCTGACGCACGGCTGAGACAATCTGGCTATCTAGCTCTCTGCGTGCACGGGCACCTTGCTGCTCCCACCCTTTTTCACTCGTGGCATAAAGGGCAGGTAAGCGATTCAACGCATACGCAATGACTTCAGGTTTATTCACGTACCGACTCACTTTAGCAGGCAGCTTTTGAAACTGCCGTTCCACCTCTTCAACCACTAGCGACTCCATGACATTACGGTAAGTTTGAGCCGGATTGTGTTGCGTAGTACTCATGACGATTTTCAGGAATGAAAGGGTTGAACATGCTTCTAAAAGTACTCAAGATGCATTCAGTGATTTTTCAGCGTTCTGAAGCGAGGTGACGATCGATCAATTCAATATAGCCAATCAGTATACCGCAATTTCCACAGAGGCGCAGACCTGGCAAAGCCGTGTATTTCCCTATACAAGGCGATGCTCCAAGTAATTTGATGCTTTTGCTCCGAAACTAAGGGTTTTCAGTAGACTTCCTGCATGAATCAGATTTTGCCCCCCCATCCCCCCAAATTTGGGGGGCATCAGTTTTAGCTTCCCCCAAACTTGGGGGACGGGAGGGGGCTTTTAAGTATTCGCGCAGGAGGTCTAGTGCTTCTGCCTAAGTTTTGCTGTGAAAGTACGCATGCCAAAAGATGCCTTGTGCCTTTCTTTAAAAGAAATTAACCTTAGCTCACTGTTTTTGCAATCGTCTTGTAAGAGCGACGCAGGAAAGCACGCAAGTATTTTCGCTGATCCAGGCCATGCAACAGAATGAACGCCAGGAAGGTATAGCTCAACCAAAAGTGGGCACTACGCCCCAGTTCTGCCAGGGCTTTATCGGCACCGATCAACGGCGGCATCACAAGATTGGTACCGAAAATGACGATATCTTTTGCGTTGGCGTTGGAGAATAGGTAGCCACTTAACGGCACCAGCAGCATGAATGTATAGAGGGCTGCGTGTAGGGCCGTCATGCGCCACCAGTGCGGTGTTGTTTTGGGCAAGCGGCGACGATACTTATGCAACACAACCACTAAAAGCACTGAGATTCTGGCTAAAAGCAAACTCATCACGAGAACACCCAGCGTCTTATGGATCGTGTAGAGAGAGCCACGATAGGTCACCTCTCTGGGCAGGTCAGCCATGTAAATGCCGCCGATAAACAGCATGAGGTAAACTGCTGCCATCAGCCAGTGCAAAAACCACAAGCGCTGAGCCATGCTCTTTTTGCCCCTGGGTGCTTTCGTTTGCTTTTGGGGTTGAGCGACTGCCATGCTTTAAACCGTCCTTACGCTAAGTGCCTTTTCCCTGGATTTAATGACGCACCGTTTAGTTCCCTCAAAAAGACGAGCCGTCGTCAGCGATCGGCTTTCTCTGAAGACCGATCGCTGATGACGTTCTTAACCCAGTCGCCTTAATTCGAGACTGAGTGTTTAAGAGGGAAATGCGCCGGGATTGACTGTTAGGGTCAGGGACCGACCGCCGCGATCAATCTGAATCGGCAAATTGGCACCAATTTTGCTGGCTTCAATCACCTGCTGTACATCGTCTGCTGTTTTGACCGATCGCCCGTTCACCGCTTGAATTACGTCCCCAGCTTTGAGTCCGGCGCTGGCAGCAGGCGAACGGCGAGCAATGCCAACCACCACTACACCCTGATTGGCTTTAACATTTACCCCTAAATCAGCGTCCTGGTTTAAGGCGTCCTTGGTCGCCGTTGTCAGGTTGGTCATTTGCACCCCAATATAAGGATGATCGACTTTACCCGTGGCAATCAACTGGTTAGCCACTCGCTGGGCTTGATTAATGGGGATGGCAAAACCAAGTCCTTGAGCACCACCAATGATGGCAGTATTCATGCCAATCACTTGTCCCTGCCGATTTAGCAAGGGGCCACCAGAGTTACCAGGATTAATGGCTGCATCCGTCTGAATAAAGCTGACGCGCTTGTCAGGGGCACCAACCACGCCGCTCGATCGCCCAGTGCCGCTGATGATGCCAGCCGTTACGGTGTTATCTAGCCCTAGCGGGTTGCCGATCGCGATCGCCCATTCCCCTGGCTTGATCTGCTCAGAGTTTCCAATCGGCGCGGTCGGCAAATTGGTTCCCTGGATTTTCACCACAGCGACATCCGTTAGTTCATCTTTGCCCAGCACTTTGCCTGTAAATTCGCGCCCGTCTTTAAGCGTGACGGTAACGCTGGTGGCACCATCAACCACGTGAGCATTGGTCAGCACCAAACCATCTGCTTTAACGATGAATCCAGACCCTGTTCCTCGCACCATACGCTCATTGGACTGGGGCGATCGTCGCACCGTTCGAGAGGAATCAATCCGCACAACAGCAGGACCCGTTTTGTCGGCTACGGCTGAAATGAAGGTTTCATCGGTACCAGACACCGGAGCAGCGGGTGCTTGCGCGATTGGCCCTGAGGCAGCGGGTGCTTGCGATGGCTGTGATGGCACCGCATTAGTCGGCACAAACTGTGTGCCCACCAACAGCCCACCAAGAGCACCCATAGATAATAACGACACGGACTTAAGCGATATGCGCGCAAAAGGTTGAGACATTGTAGGTTTCCTTAAAGAAAATAAGTCGTTTTAGGGCTACCCCGGTGCTGGTTCCAAGCATCCCGTTGCTGGACACAGCCTGCTAAGGCAAAGCTGCCAGCACAAGGAAACCATCACACCACGATGCCACAGCCAGTAATGGCAGCGATCGCAAACCCCAGATATGCTCAAGAAGCAAATGTTAAACCAGATCTGTGATTCAAAGTCGGCGCAGGAAGCCTGACAGCCGCAAATCAAACAGGGCGATTATCCGCTTACGCTGTGAGAGAAAGCGTTAGCTGCTAGCAATGGGCCAACAGCTAACGACTGATCGCTTCAGTTGTGTAACCGTCTCGCAAACTGAGTTTGGGTTCTAAAGTTGCTGTATCCAACTCTCCAAACTCATGCTCTTAGTGTGACGGGTGAATATGACAGAAACATGTCAGCAGTCGCCTCACTCAAAAACTCAATAGCAAAAGCCAGTCATCAGAAGGTGTTTAACCTGTTGACGACTGGCTTCTGACTTTCAACGTTTTACCTTAGAGGAGGCTTTCTACACCGCTCTCATCAATCTAGAACTGGGTTAGACCTGAGTGTCTTGATGGGCAGGCCGAGGGTTGCTGTAACCGGAGATGAAGAACTCCATGCGAGTATGGCTTAACTCAACCAAATCGCCATCGTTGAGAAAGCGTTGCTCTAAAGCAGCCAAACGGCGACAGTTGACAAACGTGCCATTGCTGCTGCCCACATCCATAATGTAGAATCCTCGATCGGGGCAATGCCCAATCACCGCGTGGCAGCGAGAAATCGATGAACTGTGGATTGAAATCGCGCAGTTGGTGCTACGACCAATGAGCCAACTTGTGCCCACCGCCGTCACATGAGTTGCACGATCGTCCGGTAAATTTGTGGTTAAAAAAGCAGTGCGCCCAGTTGTCACTGCCTGAATATAAAAAGAGCTAATTTCACAGCGGCTAGAAGCACTTAGAACAGGTTCAATAATGGTTGCGACTTGGCTCAGGTTAGGGCCGCAATCTTCAAGTAAGCACTGAGAAAGTAAAGGATTCTTCTCTAAAAAGTTGAGTGTACGTCGATCAGTGTCGCTAGAGGGCTTCAGATTCAACATGATTCCTATTTTGGAAAGACAACTTCTTTGCATTACGGTTAAATTTGGGCTATCAAACCCTAGAACCCTGATCAGTCTCGTACAGGTTACTGAAGATGCTGTGTTGGTAAGTAATCCCCCTTAAGGGTGACGAAAGTAATTATGTAGACTAAACAACATTGCAAAAGAGGATGACAACCGTGAGGGAAGGCAACTTGTTAGAGCCTTTACACAGCCCTCTAAGATGCATGCTTTTGTTAAGTACTTATTAAATTTTCTTTCGAGCGGCTTAAATATTCACTTTTTTGTAAAGTTTTGGTGAATGCCCTCAGGTACGGGCTTTTAACCGTTGCTCTTGATAATAAGGTGTCTAATGGTAACGAGGTAGTGACGATCGTACCGACCTTAAAGCGTTATCCAGTCTGTAGATTCTTGTAGAAAAAAGCGTCATTTACTTCATCTACTGCGGTTTTGGCTGGCATACAACACTCTTGCGGCTTTAAAACTTGCAAGAAAAACTAAAAGTACTACAGTACCTTTATGGACTTGTCTTTAAGCCTGCATAGCCGTGACTAAAGCACTACAGTGCATTTACGGACTCATTCTTTCTGAGTAGGACTTGCGCACACTTAGAGGTTTGAACCAGGAATCAAGCATCCTAGCCAGTGTCATCGCTTAAACCTCAGAGGTTTTAGTCAAACGCGTAAGCCTGCTGAGAAAAAATTGATATTGAAACCGTCTTTTAAGCAAGATGGTACTTCAACCAGAACGCCAGTAGCGGCATGGTAATGCGGTAACCATAATCTGGCCCATACACAAGACCTTTCTGCTCCAAACTTGCTAAAGCCCCTTGCAGCCCTCCGCCTCTAGAGAGTTGATGCTTCTGGATATAATCTCGCGAATGAGGGCTGTCTGTTGGGTCAAGCGCGAGGCTTTCAAGTACCCGTACCTGGCTGGGTGGTAGCAGCAAAATGAGTGACTCAAAGGTCAAGGACAGATCTTCCACAAGGGCCAACGTGCTGCGATAAACATGGTGAGGATAGATCATGTGGGCCTTGAGTGGTTGCTTTTGAGCGTCCAGGGAAGCATTAGGGTTTGAGAGAGTAGAGCCATTGCGTCTGGGCAAGGATGACTCATGCTCGGTGCTATTTATCAGTAGTCGTGCCTCTTCAAACGCTCGATGGTCTAACCAAAGCCGTCTGGCGAGGGCGATCGCATCGCCAACATGACCCTGTACATACGTTAAAAATAACTCCAGGGACTGACAGTCCGGATCAAACTGAAGTCCCTCAGCAGCTAAAGCCGTAACAAGCCACGGACGCAGTTCTGCATCTTCAAGCGGCCCCAACACAATGACTTTTACGTCGCTATCTTGTACCCAACTTTCCGCCACTGTCGCAATGAGCGCATAGCTAACCTGGGTTTGCTGCTGAATCTCCTGGCGTAAGTAGCTTTGCCACTTCTCTGAGCGATCCCAGGAGCGAATGTGAGAAAAGTTTAGAAAGACCATCACCACTCGGCAATTAAGCCATTCCGCCATAACCTGTGGCAGTGCCAGCAAACTTTGGAACAATACCCATTCGTTTTTTGGGGTAGGGTGCCAGACCAACCGCGCTTGTCCACTAGATGTGATGTCCAAAATGATGGGCTGCTCCTGACTCCACTGCTGCATGAGTGCTAGCTCAGTGGGTGACTCAAAAGCAGCAACGATGCCTTCCGTGAGCAGTTGGAGAAAGCGATTGCTATCAGTCGCACGCAAGCAGTCAATTTCAATGGCCCTGGCTCCAACACTACGAGCGGCATGACGTAGCAGTGTACGACGGCCACTACCAGGGACGCCTGCCAACAGTAAATCGCCATCGTCAGCAAGGATCTGGCTG
Organism: Stenomitos rutilans; assembly: GCF_059505485.1. NCBI lineage: Bacteria > Bacillati > Cyanobacteriota > Cyanophyceae > Leptolyngbyales > Leptolyngbyaceae > Stenomitos > Stenomitos rutilans. The sequence goes on along the minus strand of NZ_JCACKR010000108.1, from coordinate 30,680 downwards.
ACCTGCTTTAGCGCGGCTTGTCTACCAATAAGCTGTTGCGGTTTAAACGGATTCACAACCATTGTGAGAGAGAACTAACGTGCAAGCTAGTAAGGGCTAAGTGCGGGTCAGCCAGACTTAATATTGGTCTGGATTTGCACTATTTAGATTTACACTATTTAATAGTGCCAAATATGCACTTTAGACACTATGATCAGGTGCTATAGGTGTTATAACACTCCTTACGCCCCTTCCTACTAAGATTCACCATGCTTGTAAATTCGTCTGCACCCGACACCGCGTCGCTCTGGCATACATTTGATACGCATCAAACGTTAGAGCAGTTTCAGACCGATCGCCAGGCAGGCTTAACGACACAGCAAGTCGCTGACCACTTGGAGCGCTATGGCCCGAATGAATTAGTGGAAACGGGAGGGCGCAGTGCCTGGGAGATCCTGCTAGACCAATTCACCAACATCATGCTGCTCTTGCTGATTGCAGTGGCACTGATCTCTGGCGGGTTAGATTTCTTTGACTGGCGGGCTGGAAAGCTCGATCCGGGTGAGATTCCCTTTAAAGACACGATCGCCATTTTTGCGATCGTCATCCTGAACGGACTGTTGGGCTACTTCCAGGAGAGTAAGGCAGAAAAAGATCTGGCAGCCCTAAAGAAGCTGGCCTCGTCGCGAGTGCGTGTGATTCGAGACGGCAAGACGATCGAAATCGACTCAAAAGACCTGGTTCCGGGTGATGTCATGCTCCTAGAGGCAGGGGTGCAAGTGGCTGCTGATGGTCGTCTGCTAGATGCCGCAAATCTTCAAATTCGGGAGTCTGCGCTGACCGGTGAAGCGCAAGCTGTGAACAAGCGGGTCGACGCAGAATTGCCACCCGATACCCCTCTGGGCGATCGAGTCAATCTGGTCTATCAGGGAACCGAAGTGCTGCAAGGGCGGGCCACCGTTGTGGTTACAGGTACAGGCATGCAGACCGAGTTGGGCCGTATTGCCACATTGCTGCAATCCGTTGAAACAGAAGCAACCCCGTTGCAAAAGCGCATGGCGCTCTTGAGCAAAGTGCTGGTTTCGGGTGCGTTGGCGCTAGTCGCGCTGGTGGTTATCGGTGGCATCATTCACCTGGGGTTAGAGAGTTGGAAAGAATTGCTGGAAGTGTCGCTCAGTATGGCGGTCGCGATCGTTCCTGAAGGACTCCCCGCCGTCATTACCGTCACCCTGGCCCTGGGAACGCAGCGCATGGTGAAACGGAATGCGCTCATTCGCAAACTGCCTGCCGTTGAAACGCTTGGCTCGGTGACCACGATCTGTTCTGACAAAACGGGCACGCTGACGCAGAACAAAATGGTGGTGCAGTTGCTTCACACCAGCAGCACCTCCCTACGTGTGATGGGTGAAGGCTACACCCCGATCGGTGAGTTTGTGCCTGTTGCGGCCCAAACCAGCGATGCACCTGTCAATCCTCAAGAGCAGCCAGAATTACTCAATCTCTTGACGGCTTGCACGATCTGTAACGATGCTGTGTTGCAGCAGGATGGAGGGCAGTGGATTATTCTGGGTGACCCCACCGAAGGCGCATTGCTCACCCTATCGGCAAAAGCTGGCTTTGAGAAAGACCAGTGGTTGAGCAAGTTGCCTCGCGTCGCGGAGTTTCCCTTTTCCTCAGAACGCAAGCGGATGAGCGTGATTGCAGAGGTAATGGATACAGACCCAACGTTGATGGGTAGCGCTTCACACTACATGATGTTTACCAAAGGGTCGCCTGAACTGATTCTAGAACGCTGCACTCAGATTCAAGTGGGTGATGCAGGACAGCCCATTACCGATGAGCAACGCCGTCAAGTGCTTGACCAAAACAATCAAATGGCAGGACGGGGCTTGCGCGTGTTGGGCTTTGCGTGTAAGCCCCTAACCGCAATTCCCGCTGAAGGTTCTGACGAAACGACAGAGCGTGAACTGGTGTGGCTTGGCCTGGTGGCAATGCTAGATGCACCGCGCCCCGAAGTTCGGGATGCCGTTGCACGCTGTCGATCGGCGGGTATTCGGCCCATCATGATTACGGGCGACCACCAGCTAACAGCACAAGCCGTCGCCGAAGATTTGGGGATTGCGAAACCCGGCGATCGTGCCCTTAGCGGACGTGAATTAGAACAACTTAGTCTGGAAGAGTTGGCCCGCCAAGTGGAAGATGTCAGCGTTTATGCCCGTGTAGCACCCGAACACAAGCTACGCATTGTGCAGGTGCTACAGCAGAAGAAGCACATCGTTGCGATGACGGGCGATGGCGTTAATGATGCTCCTGCCCTAAAGCAAGCCGATATTGGGATTGCAATGGGGATTACGGGTACAGACGTGAGCAAAGATGCCAGCGACATGGTGCTGCTAGACGACAACTTTGCCACGATCGTAGCGGCGACTGAAGAGGGCCGTGTAGTTTACACCAACATCCGTCGCTTTATCAAGTACATTCTGGGTAGTAACATCGGCGAGCTTTTAACCATTGGGGCCGCTCCGTTGATCGGCTTAGGCGGCGTGCCACTATCACCCCTGCAAATTCTGTGGATGAACCTGGTGACCGATGGATTACCAGCTTTGGCACTCGCGGTCGAACCTGCAGAACCGGATGTCATGAAGCGTCCGCCCCATGATCCAGGTGAAAGTATCTTTGCGCGTGGTTTAGGTGCATACATGATTCGGATTGGGATCGTGCTAGCCATTCTGGCGATCGGTCTGATGTCCTGGTCTTACGGCTACGCTCATGCAAACCTCACAACCGAAGATCCAAATGGCGATCGCTGGAAAACAATGGTTTTCACCACCCTCTGTATTGCTCAGATGGGCCATGCGCTAGCCATTCGCTCTAATTCACGTCTCACGATCGAGCTTAATCCGTTTCAGAACCCCTTTCTTTTGGCAGCAGTGTTTCTGACTTCGCTGTTACAGCTAGCATTGGTCTATGTTCCATTCATGCGTAGCTTCTTCAACACTCACTTCCTGAGTGCCTCTGAACTGGGTGTGTGCTTGGGGGTTAGTGCCCTCATGTTTGTCTGGGTAGAGTTAGAAAAGCTGGTGTATCGGTGGTACGCCAAGACGAGGAAGTAAAAGTTTTGAGTTTTGAGTTTTGAGTTTTGAATGTCACCCTAACTCAAAACTTAAAACTCGTAACTCATAACTCCATTCCCATGTATCTGAAAACACTCCATCTCCGACAATTTCGCAATTATCTCGATCAGGCAGTGGAGTTGAATGCGCCCAAGACCATTCTGTTGGGCAACAATGCTCAGGGCAAGTCTAACCTTCTAGAAGCTGTTGAGCTACTGTCAACGCTACGATCGCACCGTACCGCCCGCGATCGTGACTTAATCTACACAGGCAAGACCAGCGCTCAAGTCGCAGCCCAACTCGATCGCGACATTGGCCCGATCGACCTTTCCTTTACGCTGCGGCTCAACAGCCGACGTACCGTTGCCATTAACCGCGAAACAGTGCGACGACAGCTTGATTTTCTAGGCATTCTGAACATGGTGCAGTTCTCCAGCCTGGATCTCGACCTGGTACGTGGCGGCCCAGAACAGCGGCGAAATTGGGTTGATGCGCTGCTCATTCAGCTAGAACCTGTCTATGCCCACATTTTGCAGCAGTACAATCAGGTGTTGCGGCAACGGAATGCGTTGTTGAAGCGGAGGCAGGAGGCAGGGGGCAGAGGACAGAAGGCAGAAGAGCCGAAACCGTTTGATCAAAATCTCGAACTCGAAACTCTACCCCACTCCCCACTCCCCACTCCCCACTCCCCACCCTCTCATGACGAACTCGCCCTCTGGGATGCCCAGCTTGCAGCAACAGGTACACGAGTCATCCGGCGGCGGGCGCGAGTGTTACAGCGACTGGCTCCTCTGGCGCAGCGCTGGCACCATGCCATTAGCGGCAGTACAGAAGAGTTAGCCATTAACTATGCTCCCAATGTGGCGTTAGCGAAAGACGAACCAGAGTTGGTGAAGCAAGCGTTTTTGGCGAAAATTCAGGAGCGGGCGATCGCCGAGCAATACCAGAACACAACGCTCGTAGGCCCCCATCGCGATGATGTTGACTTTACAATCAATCAGACTTCTGCACGCCAGTACGGTTCTCAAGGGCAGCAGCGTACTCTAGTGCTGGCGCTCAAACTGGCCGAACTGAAACTGATTGAAGATGTGATTGGGGAACCACCCCTCCTCTTGCTGGATGATGTGCTAGCAGAACTTGATCTCAATCGTCAGAACCAATTGCTTGAGACCATTCAAGACCGCTACCAGACTCTCATCACAACCACGCATTTAGGGTCTTTTGACGCTCAATGGCTCTATTCATCGCAGATTTTTTCAGTCAAGCAAGGGCAACTAATAGCGGGAGCCTAAGCTTCGCTGGATGACCCAGATCAGAGGTTTTTGCAGTTCCTTTAAGCAACAAAAGAGACAGAATAGAGAAGAAAATGTCCTCTCAATCCTGTCTCCCGATGTTTTTGGCGTGCTCTGGTGCCTTCGTAGTGGCATTTCAACCTGCAAAAACCCTTTAAGCAGCTTTATTTGTAGGTGTAGGAACCAAGCTCACACAAATTGATTTGACGTTCATCGAGTTTAGACCCATCGGCAAACACACCCAAAATGTCGTAGGTACATGTGGTGCGGCCATCGGCGATCGTCACAGTGCCAGCTTCTCCAGGGCTGACAGATTCGCTGAGCAGGTTTTCGCCCCAGTTGGCGTCTGCTGAAGCTTCAACATAAAACTCGACTAAGGGGCTGTTGCTGCTGTTTTTGAGTGTAAAAGCGAGATCTTCTGCTAGAGCGCTCTGACCGAGCATGGACACGACAGGTAGTGCTAGGGCTGTAGCAAGCAGGACTTTAGGCAAGGAAAGGTTCATCACTTAAGACTCCTTGTGGGTGATCAGAGCGCAGAGTTAACACTACGGCTCTATCTACCAGTTAAGTAATGTTTGACACTAACAGCCTCGCTATTTGTACGGTGTCATCAAAAAATTATTAGAGGCAAACTTCCGCAAATTGCAGCTTGACGTGTCAGAAGTTGGGGGGATTTTACAGCGGTTGTTGGTTGGGTAAGCCACATTCTGATAGCCATAAAGCGACCATCAAAAGCCAGGAACTAGCTGCTTCTGCACGCCCTACTGTCAAAGCACTGATTGCCTCCCAGCAAGACACTCAACGGGTGAATGCTTTGCGCTTGGCTTACCGATTGTGGCGTTTTACCATCGACTCGCGCAACTTGGTTTTCATGGATGAAACGGGCCGCCATCTGGGCATGACTCGCTTGTATGGTCGTGCCCCCTCGGTGAACGCTTGTCTGACACTGAGGCTCCTGGCAAGGGGGGCAAGCCGATCTCGTTGCTTGGTGGCATGCGTCTTGTTGGGCTGATTGCGAACAGGAGTCTTGGTGGCAGCATCCATACTGACGTGTGCTTGTTCGACATCCAGGAGCTTCTGCCGCCACTGTGGGTAGGGGTGACCGTGCTGAGGGCTATACTCTGCCAGTGCATTATGCTGAGGTCGTGCAAGCGGCCATTGAATCAGTGGGAGCCAAGGTTGTGTTTTAGCCGCCTTATGCCCCCAACTTGTCACCGCTTAAACTCTGTTGGTCAAAACTCAAGCAGCTACTGCGTTCAGCAAAGGCTCGAACGCACGAAGCACTCGACCAAGCTTTAACCAGGACTATCAACGAGTGTCTTTCTGCTAACGATGCCCTTGGTTGGTTCAATCACTCTGGCTTATGCATTTGATCACCGCTTTAAATGCGATCACCCTCTCTCCCATTGGTTAAGTTGAGATTATGAAAACCCAGCAACACCAACTCGCAATTCTTGATCAATTGCAAATTCCTCATTAGTGCGATCGCTCCTCTTGCTAATTTGAATTGAGCGTTACCAAGCTGTTAATCGCGATCGCGGCATTACAAGTTGATGAAGCGAATGGTTGAAAGATCTTGATAGGTCGCAAAGGCTGTCTATCATCGTTCAAATAAGGCAGGTTAAGGTAAAAGGGCTTGTAGTCTGCCTTCTATGAGTGAAACGGTTTATGTTGAAACCAGTTGCTGAATTGGAGCTACAGAAGCTTCAAGGGCAAACTGCATCTACCGATCGCGGTAGCTAACGACAGTGATCCGGTTCTGGTGACGGAAACACTGCTCAACTCGGCTTATATGGAACCGAGGGTACTGCATAACCCATCGCCCAAAGTGATTTTCAAGGGCTTTGCAGATACTTCGATGGAGTTTGAGCTGTGGGCATGGGTGGCTCAAATGGATGAGGGCATTGAGGTAGTGAGTTCCCTAAATTTCATCATTGAATATAACCTGCGCCAGATGGGACTTGAAGCACCCCTAACTGACGAAGTAACTGACAAAAGCGTTGGTCAGACACCTTCTATCCGGGATGCTTTACGACAACTGCTTCACCTCAGCGACTGCTCTGATCTGGAACTGCGGAAGGTCATTGAAATAGGCTACCGCAAGATCCTAGCCAAAGCGGATGTGCTATTCAACGAGGGGACAATGGATAGCGACTTTTATTTGATTTTGTCGGGTTCGATTGAAACCACCGTTAATCAACTGAATCAAACCATTAAGGTGTATCACGCAGGGGAGATGCTGGTTCTAGTACCCTACCACTCTAGCAAAGCGTCGATGGAAGACTCTCTTTGAAGTTAACCATCTTTGAAGTTGAAAGGCAAATGCTATAGCTCTGTAGCCAGGATTTGAGAACGGCTTTGCATCGCCTTCGCCATGCAGTAGTCACCGCTTTCCAACGGTAGACTGAAGGCATGAAAAAACTGTTTAAGTGTGCGACGATCGACACCCATTTCACACCCAACAATCTTGGAAACGGTGCGCGGACTTAGAAGTGCTCGATCGCCAAGTAGCCCATAAGTATGCCATTCTCCGTACTGGTTTTGCAGCACCTTCGTCTCCAGTAACTTTTTCCAACCGTGTTCGGTCAATACCACACCACGCTGACGCGATCGCCGTACTCCCATTCGCTTCACTATCAGTTGAGCGGAAGTGACTGACGGCGAAAGAGACATTGCGTCGGGAAAGTCAACTTGCTGTTGATTCATGAACATTGCCTCGCTATTGTTTAGAGCTTGAGAACGAACTGATGCAACTGATCATTAACTTGATCAGTTGGTCAAGCTACTCAGCAATGTAGTGAAAATCCAATTTTCTGTCACTAAGAGGAAGATAGGTTGCGAACTCGACGATAGTAGTGGCATCGGTCGTATCTCAGTCATGGATGATACTGGCAAATTTCCCAAAGCCTCATGAACTCTGTATGCAAGTGCTTTGTGCCGGTTGCCAAGAGGAAATAGTTCGAGTCTCCCTGTGAGCAGCTATCTGAGCTATACCTAACTTGTCCTGCTGTTCGCAGAGTGTCTTTGAAGGCGCAACAGCCTAAGATGTAGTGCCAGCGAAGCTATGCCGTCTGCAAAAGGAATGACAATTAATTGTTGAAAGGGAAAGTAACGATTCGCGAGCTTTTGGCATTTATTCATTTAAACTTACCTGACTGCACAATTGTGTCTTTCTGAGCTTAAAATGCTTGTCAAGTAAGCATTTTGGCTCCTAAGCAGATTTGACACTAAAAGTTTAAATGGGGCAATAGACGTTTAATGGACAGCCTTTTGTCTTTACCCTTTCCTTTTTCAACTCACTAACGCACGCAAACGCTTGAGCGTCTGCCCTACAAATTTGGGACGAAACTGGGGGGCAAAAAGCCATACAATTGCTGGCTCCGCTAATACACGCGGCATTAAACCCACCCAAACAAACCATAGGGTAAAAATAGTGCGCTTGGGCAGGTTGAAATCTGAATATCGCCACAGGGCGCGAATCCCGTAAAAACTCAGCACCAGCGAACGATCGGACGGCACAAGATGATGCTCTGGGTCGAGTTTGAGAGAGGCTAACCGCGACCAGGCTCGTCCAAAAAAGCGCAAGTTCAAATCTTCGGGCACCGTATAGCCTAGAGCGGTTGCTTTGCGAGTGAGCAGTTCGCACCGCTGCAAATCGTGCTGCACAAACCGACGAAAGCGATCGCTGCTTACCGTCACCAGCGCCCACTGATTGTTGGTGTGCAGTCGGTAAGCAGCTAATGGTTCGCTAATCGCAACGACTTCGCCATAGAGCGGAATCAGCACTGATAAATAATCATCAGCGACCGATCGATACTCATCCGGTATGGGAGTCACTTGGGCCAAAGCATGACGGCTGATCGCATTGCCACTGGTTGGCACACCGCGATAGCTGCCAATTTGCAACAGCCTTCGCCACACTTCGCCACTGGCTAAAGAAGAACCGCCCTGCGGGTAGGAAAAGCCTCGCGGTTGTCGATCGGCATCCACGACATCCAGACGATAATGCACTTTGGCAATGTCTGGTTTCCAGGCCGCGACGACGCACTCCACGGCGTTAGGCAGCAGGTAATCATCGGCATCTAAAAAGATAATAATGTCGCCGTTACTGTGGGCAAAGCCATTGTTAAAAGCGGCTCCTTGCCTGCCATTAGGTTGAAAAAGGGGAAGAATACGATCACCGTACTCAGCAATTACACCACACGAGTTATCCGTCGAGCCATCATCCACCACAATCACTTCGATGTGTGGGTACGTTTGGTTTAACGCGCTGTCGATCGCCTCTTTGAGAAAGCGATCGTAGTTGTAATTGTTAACAATAATACTGACGAGCAAATTACGGTTCATAAACGCCCCTTTTGTAGACAGTACTCAGTGAAGACGGCACTACACAGCCAAAATGTCTTTGAATGGATCTTTGTAAACGTAATACCGCACTACAGACTTGACAAAAATTTTCAAGCTCTCTAATCTGCTCGTTTGCTGAAACCCATACTTTAAGTACAGCGCATTCAGCAGGTTTCGCTCTAGGGTAGACTGCGCTATTGGTTCAACTGCAAGATTGTGAGCTTCTTGCACAATAGCGCTGCCATAACGCTTTATCAAATAAATGAAGACTGCTTGTGTGCCACGGTTATGTCTGGGTGCAAAATTAATTTTTCTGTAGGTACGTTCAAATTCGGTAAAAACACAGAGCGGCGTTGGCTCAAAAACAATTTTTTCCTGAATTTTCAATGTTCTAAACAACTCCTGGTGCCAGGAATGCTCTACTTGAGCACCAACCTGTAAATCAGAAGAAATTGTTTGCGTACTCCAAAACAAACCACCGTTCGAGATCCCCTCGCAAAAAAAGAGACGGGCATACAATTGTTCTGGAGTGTAAACTCCCTGAGCAAACCATTTGCCTCTGGTTGTGGCATTCATAGGCATTGATTCGCCGTTCTTCTCCAGTCGCTTTTCCTGATTACGCAGCAAAATACTGACCTGATTTCTGTTAAGAGAGTCAATATTTTCTTCAATGAACTCAGGAAACAAATAGTTGTCGTCCTCAAGGACAAAGGCATAAGTTCCGTCAACATATGCTTCAGGACAAAAAGCAAAGTCGATATTTTTTGAGCGCCCCAAATTAGTGGGATGAGGTTTATAGAGTATACGGCTATCTTGCAAGTCTTCAACAACCGATCGACCTTCTTGATCAGGAGAATCATCGTACACTAGTGCACACCAGTTTCGGTAGGTTTGCGACTGGAGGCTATTCAGTGCACGCTTCAGCAAGTCAGGACGCTTATAAGTTGGCACTCTAACTTCACACAACTGCATTTCCGCCCTCCTAAAATCTATGCTTGCTTGAGAGTATGATGAACCGATCTATGCCTGACATTTGAAATCAAGCCTGTGCTTCTAGCTTCCAAATTCGACGCACGGTATAAAAAAGCTTTTTCATCCAGGGTTTTCTACTGCCTGAAAAGATCAGATTATTTGACAGTGAAAGCGCCATCGATCGAGGGACAAAAAACATCATGGTAAACCAACTAGTCAGAAAAATTTTCTGATACGCATAGCCTTCAGGGTCAGTTAGGCACGTTATCACGCCATTACAGCAAAGGAGAAAAAGATGATCACTAAAGGGATGCTTTTCAGGTTCCAGTTTGAGAGAGACCATGCGACCAACAAGAAATCTAATGTCCCGATTTTCAAGGGTTTTTGAATTAAGCTTTGCAATCTCTCGTCGCTTTTCATGCAGCTTCGCAGTGTTAATTAAATTGCGTCTAAATTCAATCATGTCAATTTGATTGTAAGCGGAGGCATTATTACCGTGCTTTCTGAGTAATCCTCCTGGTTGCTCCAACGAATAAATTGAACCTAGTAGAGCAATCAAATGATTAAGATAAATATCAGGCGAGACGCGATACGGCGCTTCAGGAATCGGCATGAGTGCTTTTAATACCTGAGTTGAAAAGGCGTTGCCACTGGATGTAGGCCAGTAGTAGTTTGGAAACTTCAAAACCTGAGATCTGATATCTCCATTGGGTAACTTGCAATGTTTTGCTGGCATGACATCGCCTGTAGGCTGACCACTGCCATCCACAACCTGCAAGCGATACTGCACTTTTGCTGCTGTGGGATGAGCCTGAAAGACCTCAACAACTTGCTGAACAATGTGAGGCATGAGAGCATCATCACTATCTAGAAAGATAATAATTTCGCCTTTAGCAATGGCAAAACCTCTATTCCATGCTGAAGCTTGACCACCATTTTCCTTCAGGATTGGAATGATGCGATCGCCAAACGTAGCAATAATATCGCGCGAATGATCTTTTGAGCCATCATCAACAACGATGACCTCAATGTGAGCATAGGTCTGCATTAAAACGCTCTCAATTGCTTCAGAGAGAAAGTGAGCATAGTTGTAGCTGCTGATAATAACGCTAACGAATGGATTAAGCTGCATACTAGAGTTCCTCTGAAGATTACTTTTCAACTTAGGGTGGACTAATCTGAAGCATAAGTATTGTTCTTTTTGTAAGCAATACTGTTTATCTAACTAGCTTCAGAAACAAGCATCTTCCACCGCTTCGACATGTAATAGCTATAAATCAATAATGTTATCAAAACAGTAATTGCAGTAGCCAAGCTAACACCAGCAGGGCCAATCCAACGACCTAAAAGGATGGAAGCGGCGAGATTGAAAATACTTGAAGGTGGGCCAATAAAGGCTTGTATCTTAATTTCTCCTATCCCATTCATAAAAATATTAAAGCTACTCATAATTCCATATAGGACTGTTGTCGTAGACATACTGATGAGTAAGTCCAGTTCAGGTGATATTTCTTTGGTAGTCAGAAACCTGATGAACTGTTGACCAAAAATAACCATAAATAGGCTAGTTGTAATGCTCCAGGCTAAACCAAGCAAAACAGAATGCTTAAACGTTTTCGTCACCCATTTGAACTCTCGCCTGGAAAATGCCTCTGTATAGGCTGACCAAAATGGAAAGACTAGCGTTCCCTGAATCGTACTAATAAGACTAAAGAGCTTCAGTGCAACGCCATATCTGGCAACATCAACAGCACCAAAAAGCTGCGCTACAACCAATAAATCTGTTTGTAGCAAGATGATGACTGTAATTTGACCCAACCAGAATTGAAACCCAACCTTTAATAAAGACCATGCCTGATCCCATTTGAAGTGGGTAAAACTTGGTCTCAACCACGGACGACTCCAGAAATATAAATGTATTCCAGCCGCCACATTACCCAGCAGCGGTGTAGCAAAAACAGCAAGTGCTAAAGTCGGCAGATTAGCGTGCTGGCTCACAGCAGTAATTAAAGCAATCAGAGACGCGATCGTTGATAGAGCTGCCCAAATATTAGATAAGTATCCTTCCTGATAGGCCGAATAAATATCTAAAGGGGCTGCCAATATCAGTTGAGCTAGAAAGATTGCCGCAACCACCACCATTGCAGAACTAGCGTCTTCTTTAGCAAGAGGAGAAGAAACGTTAAAGACCTTTGACCAATCAATTTGAGGATGAAGAAACCAAAAGAGCAGTCCTACAAGTGCAACAATGACAAGGATGAGACCAAAGACGCTTGAAACTGCTGTTTTTGCCTTCTCCCTGTCGCCCTGCCCGTGAGCAGTTGCTAAGATATTTCTCAAACTGTTTGCTAAACCAAAATCTGCCAGAATCACCCAGGCTAAAAAGCTGTTTAGGATTAGCCACATGCCATATCTTTCTGCTCCCAGATATTTAGAAGTTAAGGGTACTGAAATGAGGGCGATCGCCATTCTTAGCCCTCTAATCAATAGCCCGGATGTTCCGGTTAGCCCTGCTTTCATTAAACGGCTTTGCCCACGATTAGAAGGCTTGAGTTTTAGAAAAATTTTCTTGAGAGGCATCATAGTTAAGACTTAAAATTCCTGAACTGGCTAGCTAAAAGCTCCAAGCTGATGGTCAGACTACAACTTCAGATGAATGGTACTGACTTAACGATCTGAACCGACCCTAGCCCCAATTCATAGCCCTTTGGGAAGCAAGCTACAAGAAAAGGAGAACCGAACCATAAAGTTCTTCAGAACTTGGGACTTAAAGCCCTAAAGCCTTTCAGGTATACAAGAAAGGGTATACAAGAAAAGGTGGCTGGTTTTTGTTTATTTCAGTGCCGTTTGACTCCAGATGTCTCTTGTTTGTGCTGGCAACTGAATCCTGTATAGAGAAACAAATTGCAGCTAGAATAAATGTTAGAAAAAATGTCTCTTTTTTAAGACCTTAAGGTGCTTATAGCGTATTGAAGTTTTTCTATAAAGAAGTGATTTTGAACAATACGCCGTTTCCATTTCGTTGTACAAAGTTTCTTCAAACGATCAGGAAAATCACTAGAGCAATTTGGTGACTTGCTCAAATTGTGCTGTCTAGCTACAACGTTGTAGTTTTTTATCGAGGCAAGTGGGGCAGTGGGTTTGTCGATGGGCCGCTGGTTGGTAAGTAATACCAGTTTTGAGTTTTGAGTAGCGCTGTGCGCCGACAAGCTAGAGAGTTTTGAGTGACCAAACCTGCGTAGCATCGCTGGTTGGAGTACATCATCTGTAGTTCACTTAAAGGGAAATGGTCTAACTGAGCGTAATAAAACTGGGCGTGCTAGATAGGCTGAAAGCTAACCGCTAACGCTCTAGCTTGGTAAGTTTTTGATTTTTTGTCCGGATTTAGTTGAACAGCGTTGAAACGTGAATGGATGAGAACATGGCTGAGCTTGCGATCGCTAAGCTAGCCAACAAATGGGCCGAAATACCTGCTGCTGCTGTGATGATTTACTGAGATGGAACCATGAGTCTTATGTAAAACAAGTGCATGTTTCCGGTTGTAAAGCGTTTTGTGAGTAGATCGTTTTACGGGGCTACAAACGTTAGCCAAGCTGCTAGAAAAGACTTGATTTTGTTGAAACATCTCAATCATTCGCCCGTCAAGTTGAATGCCGCCCCAACTGGTTTACTACTTTCTGGCTGTTCTACATTTCTGGGAGTGTACGACGTGATTTCGACCCACATTCGCTTAACGCCGTTGACCACTCGGTTTGCGCTGCTGGCATGCGTGCTTGCTGCGAGTCCGGCTTATAGCGCGACGCAAGGGTTGCCTGTCCAGTCGCCGTCTCAGGGAGGAGTCCCCAATTTCACTAGCCCGGCTCCGTTTGAAGAAAGTTCTTACACCCTGGGTGCGGGCGATCGCATCCAAATCGATATCTTTGATGTACCCGAATATAGCGGTGAGAATGGCAAACGGCAAGTGCTGGTCGATGGCACGATCAACCTACCCCTTTTAGGAACTGTCTCAGTGCGGGGGATGAGCATCAAGCAAACTGAAACCGAGCTTTCCAAGCGGTATGCCCGATTTTTCAAGCGGCCTTTTGTCACGGTTAGTTTGCTCGCTCCCCGTCCGCTCACCATTGGTGTGTTAGGCGAAGTCAGCCGTCCCGGTACGTATACCCTACCGCTAGCGAGTCAAGATGGTGGCACTCAGTTTCCTACATTGACCAAAGCGCTGCAAACAGCGGGTGGCATTACCCAGGCAGCGGATGTGCGTCAGGTGCAAATTCGCCGTCCGCAGCGGATCGGGTCGCCGCAAATCATTACCGTTGACCTGTGGAGCTATGTACAAAATGGCAGCTTGCAACAGGATGTGACGCTGCGAGATGGAGACTCCATTGCGGTTGTCGCTGCTGCTACCCCCAATCCAGCCGAGTCGTTGCAGTTGGCGGATACCACCTTTGCGGGTGAAAAAGGCAGACCTGTGAATGTGGCGATCGTCGGTGAGGTGTTTCGTCCGGGTTCTTACCAGGTGACGGGCACCAACCCGCGTACTGGAGCGGCTGGGGCACCAGGCTCTACACCCAATACTACGAATACCGTTGATAAGCCACCTACCATTACGCAGGCGATTCAGATTGCTGGCGGCATCAAGCCCTTAGCCGATATTCGACGGATTCAAATTCGTCGCCCTACGCGATCGGGAGCCGAACAAACGATCGACATCAATCTGTTGCAGCTTGTTCAAACAGGCGATCTAAAACAGGACATAATCTTGCAATCTGGTGACACGATTACCATTCCAACGGCCACCAACCTTACGCCAGCAGAAGCCGCTCAGATTGCCAGCGCCAGTTTTTCACCCGATACGATTCGCGTCAATGTGGTAGGTGAAGTGCGTCAACCCGGTGTGGTGCAGGTACCGCCCAACACCCCTATGAACCAGGCATTGCTAGCAGCCGGAGGGTTTGATAATCGACGAGCACGCAAGAGCAGGGTGGAACTCATTCGTTTGAATCCTGATGGGACTGTGGTGCGACGCGATATTGCAGTTGATTTTGCACAAGGCATTAATGATCAAACCAACCCCGCGATGCGCAACAACGACATCATCGTGGTAAACCGATCGGGCTTAACCAGCGTCACCGACACACTCGGCACTATCCTCAGCCCCCTATTTTCAGTCTCCAGTTTCTTGAGGATTTTTGGTGTGCCTTAGTGTCATTCGCTGCCGCACCGCTAGCGCCCTGTTGATCTACGTGAACGCTGGCAGTTTCATCCACCGTCGATCGCTGCCCATGACGTAACGCAAGAATGCATACCGTGCCCTATGACACCTAACCCCTTTCACCCGTCTGCCCTCTCTACCAATGGTTCACTGAAGCCGTCTGCTGCCTTTGCGCCCCAAAGCTTAGAGACTGATGAAGCCACCTTTGACCTCAACCAACCGTTGAGTATTGTGCGTCGTCGGCTGGGGGTTGTGTTGGGAGTGGCGATCGCGATCGCGACTATCTCCATTCCACTTTCCATCTGGGCTGCCAACCGAAAGCCGCCTCAGTATGCCGGGTCGTTTCAGCTTTTGGTCGAACCTGTCACCGCTGAAGAACAATTTAAGCGTCTGTTGCTCAACTCAGAGCAAAGTCCGGGCGAATCGCTGCAAACGGCTCCAACGGCGCTCGATTACCCCACGCAGATTCAGGTGCTGCAAAGCTCTAAGCTGCTGGAGCCGATTGTCAAAGAGGCGCAAACTAAATTTCCAGACATGACCTATGGTCGCGTGTCAAATAGCTTGACGATTGTTCGCGTACTGCCCAAAAATGCCAAAAAAGGGGATGAAGGCACCAAAATTCTGCAAATCACCTATCAAGATCCCGACCCAGCCGTCGCTGAGTACATGCTGAAGCTACTTTCGACGGGCTATTTGAACTACAGCCGTGACCAGCGGCAGACCAATATTGGGCAGGGCGTGAAATTTATCAACGAACAGTTGCCCAAACTACGGCAGCGGGTGAATACCCTGCAACAGCAGTTGCAAGATTTTCGACAACGGTATGTGATTGTCAACCCCGATACGCAAGGTCAACAGGCCGTCGGGCAATCGGGTAATCTAGAGCAGCAGCAGATGGATACAGCGGCGAAGCTGGCAGAAAGCCGCTCTAGATTAAGTTCACTGTCACGCAATGTCAATAATGCCGATGTAGCCTCAGCGCTGGCCGAAGCGCCTCAATATCAAGCGCTCTTGGGTAAATATCAAGAAGTGACGAGCCAAATTGCGTTGGAAACGGCTCGATCGCGCGAAACCAATCCCACCCTCCAGGCACTGCGCGATCGCCAGCAAAACCTGAAGCGCCTGCTCGAACAAGAATCTCAACGGGTGCTGGGTAAAGTGAATGATGAACTGGCCCTTCTGCAAGCACGCAATCAGGCGATCAGCCGCTCTAAGAACGAAGTGGATGCCCGCATTCGTCAATACCCGGCACTGGCCCGTCAATTTACCGACATTGAACGCGAACTGACCGTTGCCACGAATAGCTTAAATGAATTTCTGGCAAAACAAGAAGCTCTACAAATTGATGCGGCGCAAAAAGACGTGCCCTGGGAACTGCTATCTCCTCCGGCACTAGATAGAGACGAAACAGGTGAACCGCTCAACGTGGCTTCCAGTGCACTGTTGAACTACATCGGTCTATCCATCTTTTTGAGTCTGGCCCTGGGGATCATCGCTGGCTTCCTGGCCGATACCAGCAGCAATGCCTATCACACTGCTAAAGACATTCGGCAGGCAACCAGATTGCCTATTCTGGGGGTTATTCCCCTAGACCCCGATCGCTCCACGCCTCAGCCAGCCTGGTACACAAAACTACCCTTACTGAAACGCAAACACCGTCATCCAACCCGCGAAGTAACACCCGTGATTGCCGATCCATCCACGCTAGACTTGCCAGAAATTCGAGCGATGTTTAGCGCTGATAGGCAACCTGCATCCAGCCTTGCCGCCTCACCGTTTGTAGAAGCGTTTCGATCGCTCTACAAAAACATCTGCTTGCAGCGTCCCGATGCCTCGGTGCGATCACTCACCATCAGTTCGCCCGAACCTGGCGATGGCAAAACGACGATCGCGGTCAACCTGGCACTGGCTGCTGCCGCAATGGGTCAACGAGTGCTTCTAGTCGATGCCGATTTGCGCCACCCTCAAGTGCATCACCAAATGGACTTGCCCAATCATTTGGGGCTGAGTGAAATTATGACCACCAACACCAATGTGAGGGCGGCGCTCCAGCAATCCCCTCTGCGTGACAACCTGATGGTACTGACAGCAGGGCAAACGGTGGTTGACCCAACAGAGACGCTCACATCGGGCAAAATGCGTCTGTTAATGGAGCGCTTTCGGATGGTGTTTGACCTGGTGATTTATGACACGCCCCCGCTGGTTGGGCTAGCCGATAGCAGCCTGATTGCCTCTCAAACCGATGGCTTAACGCTCGTCGTGCGGCTGGGCAAAACCAAGCGCCCCACCCTAAATCAGGCTCTAGAAGAATTGAAAATTTCTTCAACAGTGGTCTTGGGCATGGTGGCAAATGGCGGTAAAGAGGCGCTGGTTCCCTATGCTTATCACTATCAGGCCAAGGAAGCCTCGCAGAATGGTGCTGCCCCGGTTGAAGTGTAACCTCGGCTTAAGTTGCTCCTGTTGGAATGCCCCTTGGGTTGAAAGACCCCTTTAGTTAAAACGCCCTTTGGTAGAAATAACAATGTCGGCCTCCCAAGCTATATCGGCTCCAACCACCGCTGATCTGTTTGCACTGTCTTTACTGGATCTGCCTTTACGGGATCTACAAGACAGGTTGCCTCAACCCTCGCAGAAAGCCGTCTCGTTGGATTGGGGCGATGCGACCATTGCTCCCCCGATCGCTCCCCCTAAACTGCCCAGCTTTCTCAACCGCCGGACAGGCGCATTAGCTGGAGCCGCGATCGCGACGGTTGCTGGTACCAGCCTGATTCACCTGGCTGACCAACCCAACACCTACGAAGGAAAATTTCAGCTACGGGTTGAACCGACTGGTAACCCAACCGCATCTGCGGCTCCAACGGCTGCTAATCAGGCAGCACTAGCGTCACCCAGCCTTGATTACGCCAGCCAGGTACAGGTGCTATGGAGTCCCAAGCTGCTTTCGCCCGTCGTGCAGCAACTCCAGACCCGGTACGCCGACCTGACCTACGAAACCCTCTCGCAGAAGTTAGAGATTGCGCACCGTGATGGCGAACCGACGCTAGAGATTACCTATCAGGATGCAGACCCTCAAAAAGTGCAGGCAGTGCTGCAAAAGGTATCGCACGCCTATCTGCAATACAGCCAGGAATGCCGCACCAGTCTCTGCCGTGAACTTACCTTTGTGGAGCGACGGTTGCCCCATCTGCAAGAGCAGGTGACGATCGCCCAACAAACGCTGCACCAGTTTCAACAGCAACACGACCTCACAGAACCCGCCGTACTGGGGCAGCAGTTAGCGCAACGCAGTGATGTGATCACCCAACAGCGGCACGATCTCCAAAGGCGTTTGACAGAAGCACGCACGCAGCTTGCCATTTTAGAAAAGCGGGCTGCCGAATACGTTGGTCAGCCGCAAACGGGCGTGATGGAGCAGGCGCTACAGCAGAACGATCGCTATCAGACGTTGTTGGCTCAATTTCGGACGATCGCAAACCAGATTACGGTTGAATTGGCCCGTCCGCAGCCCAACGCCATGCCGCTACAAAGTCTGAAGCAGCGTTATCAGCAGGTAGCAGGGCAGATGACCGAAGCGGTACAGCAACCTATCATCGCCCGTCGCACGCAGGCGATCGCCGACTTCCAGGCTAACAAGACAACCGACTACACACAGGTCACGCAGCAGCAAACGCTTTTAGAATGGGCAACGGCTGCCAACCAGGTACAGATGTTGGAGGTGAGTCAGCAGGCGATCGAACAAACGGAGGCGCAAATCACCCAGCAGATCAAGCAGTGGGCGGCACTGTCACGACAATATGACGCACTTAATCTGGAGTTAAGGTTTGCCACAGATAATCTAAACCTGTACGTCGCCAAACGGGCCGAACTTCGACAAGTTGTGCCGCCAAAAACGGATTGGCAATTTGCCGAAGCTCCAGCCATTGAACAGATTTCGCGCGGATTCTCGCTGTCCGATCCAGAGCACCGCCTGAGTTTGGGGCTGCTCCTATCATTCCTGCTGGTAGTATTCGTTATGTCCATCGCGGAACAGACTAAACCAAGGCAACGGCTTCGACGACAGCCCGCCATTCAGCCAGAATCCTGGCATCTGCACCCCTGGCAACCACCCCATGCCCCTACAAAGATGGCGATCGTGTCAACCTTAACCCCTTCTGCGATCGCCCTGCCGCTCCAGTATCAGCAGACAACGCTGTTTCTGCTAACCGCCGTCTCCCGCCTTGAAGCCAGGGAACGAGTTGCCATGGTTAAGTCTCGGTAAACCCTTCTAAGCTGGAGAGACTATATTCATAGGACTGTCGCTTACCCAATCAACCACCGCTGTAACACGCCCTATGCACAAACTGTTGACAGGCTCTCTGACGGTAGAACGACTGCGGCTAGCGATCGCCGATCTACCGCCAACCCTTCAGGGCGTGACACTGACCCAGTTTTCCGATTTTCACTTTGATGGCATTCGGCTTTCAGAGCGTATGCTGGCAGAGGCGATCGAGTCGAGCAATGCCCTGGAACCTGATTTAGTCGTGCTTACAGGTGATTTCGTCACGACCGATCCTGCCGCGATTCATCATTTAGTGCCCTGGCTGAAGGGATTGCAAAGTCGATCGGGCATTTACGCGGTGTTGGGCAACCACGATATTTGCTACCGACGATCGCGCCCCGAAGTCACCAAAGCCCTTACCAGCATCGGCATTCAGGTGTTGTGGAACGAGGTCGTGTATCCCTTTGGTGATGGACTGGCACTCGTTGGGCTAGCGGATTTCTGGTCAGCCTCGTTTAATCCCCTGCCCGTGATGGGCGCGATCGATCCCAATGTTCCTCGTATTGTCCTGGCCCATAATCCTGATACGGCAACTCGATTGCAAAACTGGCGGGTCGATTTGCAACTTTCTGGGCACACGCACGGCGGTCAGGTGGTCTTTCCAGGTGTGGGGAATGCTTCACAGCTTCTTTCTAAAACCTACCGGAAGCTGCCAAGACGTACCAGACGGTTCGTGCCCTGGATGAAAGAGTGCGATCGCGTCTCGAAACACTGGGAATGGGCACAGGGCTTACATACTGTTGGCAATAATCGCCTTTATGTCAACCGAGGCTTGGGCACATACCTCCCTGGTCGCTTGTTCTGCCCTCCCGAAGTAACTGTTATCACGCTTGTTTAGGAGCTATTAACGTTATTTAGCGGCGTGAAGACGTATCGAAAACAGGGTGCGTCTGCTACTTGCGCGTTTTATATTTCTCAGAGTAATTTAATGATACGCCGAGGTTCGCGTCGCGTCGCGATCGCTTGGTTGAAGGCGTGCGATTTACTCAGGGTCATCATGTGTCAGCCGATACGACTTAGTTTCTTGCTGCTGTTTCTAGCATGGGCAGTTAGCCCTGCGATCGCAACGGCGCAACGTCTGCCTGTAGCAGCAACATCAACACCACAATCCACGCCTCCCCGTTACAAAACAACCTGTTTTATCACCCGCTCTATAGATGTCTACCAAACGCCCAGTAAGGTATCGGCGCGCATCGGTACGGTGCAGAATCTTGGCGGGTTTACTCAACTCACCCTTGCAGAAGACAGTAGCGGCAGCAATCAATGGTTACATGTGGTCGAAGGAGATGTGCAGGGCAAGCGTCAGTCGCTCTCAGGTTACGTGTTGAACGATCGGGTCGCAACCCCAGCGAGTACCTCCAACGCTGTTCATGGCTGCATTGTTGAGCCAAGCTTTAAATCTCCCACCGACACTGCTGGTAAGGGTTCAGACAACCCAAGTAATGCTCAGAGCCGTCAGCCTTTGACACGACCAAAGCCACCCCAGGTTACCTCGTCACCTTCAGACGAGACAGAAGATTCATCAGTTTCATTTACCTGTTGGCTTAATCGCTCAGTCAACGTCTACAAACAGCCAAAATTGGCTGCCGAACGTATCGCTAAGATTGAAGTAGGAGAAAAAGAAGTAGACGTGAGCATAGCGGGTGCCATCGTAGAGGCGGCCTTTGGAGATCCAGGCTGGTTGCATGTTTATACGGTGAACAGATCCGTCAACGGAAAAGACCAGGTTCAACGGCTGTCAGGGTATGTGTTTGATGACCAGCAGGCGGTTCCCAAGAATCAACCCAACGCGATCAAAAGATGTGAGGTGGTATCTCCTTTTTCTGCAGGTGGCAGTCCTCAACGCAGGCGACGGCACTAGCTTTCTAAACTGTCTGTTAAGCGACTGTGCAATCAGCCATAGCTGTCGCTTTGCTATGAGTAAATACGCACCTACGATCGCTGCCAATCAATTAGCATCCCAATGATTCAGAAACTTCATTCGCAAGCAGCCAAGAGGTCACTCAGCTAAATTATTACGATATAGATTGGTTATTCCTCCATCAATAACTTTGCCGTATGCTGAGACTGGCGTGTAAGCCAATTGCGTGAACACCCGATCGCCTTCACAACGTCAAGTGCTCTACCCCAGTCAAACGATGCGTTACCTGATACAAAGCAGATTCTTACGGCTATTGTTCACAGGCATCTTGCTATTGCTTGTCAGTGGGTTCAACAGCCCGATCGCCTTTGCCGAAAATCTTCTGGTTGCCACTAATACAACGCCGCAACCGACTCTGCAAACCTTGCTGCCGACGGCAGAGCGCCCCCAAGGGGGTGTAGTAACCTGTGCGATCGCCCGCTCCATCATCCTCTACGAGCAGCCCAGTGAGACCGCCAAGCAGACGGCTACGGTGTTTACACAGGGTAAACAAACACAGCTTGTTCTTGCAGAGGGCGATGGCAATGAGACATGGCTGCATGTGGCGCAGGTCAATTACGCTTCTGGAGTGTCTCAACCGCTTTCAGGCTATGCTTTCAATGACCTAAAGGCAACTCCACAGCAGTCATCAAGTGCGATCGTCGCCTGTGCTGCATCTAAACCAGTTCCTTTGTCTATTCCAGCTTCCCAACCGTCTACTGAAGCCTGGACAACGACGATTAAAAGTTATAGTAGCTCCGGTGCTCCACAAAGACGTTACCAGCGATAGGCAGCGCTTAAGTTCGTTTTTCCCAGTTAGAGCGGCATCTTCTCAACTTGAATTATGGACTCTAAAGCTTCGATCGCCGCTACTCTTTCGATCTTTCTGGTTCAGAGTTCTCTAGCTGCCAGTCCTTTAATTCTGTGCAACACTGAATGGTCCGGAAGTTTGGATACTAGGCTTGGAGGATAACTGACACGGCTAGAGCATAGATTGCGAGAGAGTATGGACTGCGTTGCCTATCGTTTGTGAAAAAAGCATAAGGCAGGAGAAAGCATAGCTATACCTTGGTTAAGGTACAATCTCGTCACTAGTTAAAAACAGGTGTTTTACTTAAGGTGAAACGATGTGTAATGCAGCACGACTTATTCTTGCCGATGTTGCTAGCTGTGGCATTTAGTATTTTGAGCGGTTGTGGTAGGGTCTCAAAGCCTGCTACTAAACTTTCTCCTAGCCCTATCTCATCTACTCCTGTAGCACCAATGGGATATCCAGGCTGGTACTGTGATCTGAATGGCACCGCCAAAGTATATAAAGAACCTAGTAATCGTTCTCAGCTACTTGCTGAAGTTGGCAAACCTGGTGAACCGTCTGTCATAAAACTTGCAGACGACGATCAAGCACCAAGAAGCACTGAGGGGTTGTGGTTTTACATTGTAAGTGTAGGCAACCGTTCTGACGCTTTTGCCAGAAGCCAGGGTTTGCCCTTAGGTTATTATTGGGAGTTCCACGAGACGGTTGCGATTCAGGGCTATCTCTTCAATGACATTGACACAAACGCTGCTAGCACGAACCCATCCAGAGTGGTTACAGAGTGTACACCACCGCCACAGTGGCGGCGACCTTCCGTTGGTGCCCCTAAAAATTCGGGCAACCCACAAAAGCGATCGCCCTCAGCTAAAAACGCAAAGTAATGTTCATGAAGCACTGTAGAAAACAGCGGCTGATTTAAGAATCCTTCTTTGTCCTAGCAGCATCGCCCCCAAACAACTCATGGATTCTAATGCTTCGATCGCGGTTGATCAATCCTTGACGACCTCTGAGCTTCAGCAGGGGCGGCGTAACATTTTTATTTCGTATTCTCGACGTGACAAGTTCTTTGTGCGGAAGCTGTACGATGCGTTTGTCGCCAGCAATCGTAGCGTCTGGGTTGATTGGGAAGACATTCCACCCTATGCCCACTGGCGCGAAGAAATTCGTACAGGCATTTTGTCAGCCGATGCATTTTTGTTTGTGATCAGCCCTGATTCCATTGATTCGCTGGAATGCAATAAAGAACTAGAGTGCGCGATCGCCCAAAATAAGCGACTGCTGCCAATTGTTCACCGTGATGTTGATAAAGCCGCACACACGACTATCAAATTAGAGCTTGGTGAGATTAACTGGTTTCCCTTTCGTGAAACGGATGATTTTGATCAGGCGTTTCAGGGCTTGTTAAAGGCGATCGACACCGATCTCAAGCATGTGCAACTGCATACACGGGTGGCGATACGAGCGGATGAGTGGCTACAACATCACCAGGAGCAGAGCTTTCTCTTGCGCGGCAGTTTTTTAGAAACCGTTGAACAATGGCTAGCGGAAGCAACGGAAAAGCAGCCGCTACCCACCGATCTCCAGCGGCAATACATTAGCCTCAGTCGTTTAATGGAAACGGCACGGCAAAAGGTGCAGGCACGCCGACGAACCGCGATGTTTGCGATCGGCTTGCTTGCTCTCGTGTTGACCAGCGTTTCTGCGGTCATTGCCGAGTATCGTCGTCAGCAAGCGCTACGGGGCGAAATTGCAGCACTGGCCTCGTCATCAGATGCCCGCTTTGTCTCCGATCGCAAGTTTGAAGCACTCTTGCAAGGGCTACGTGCTGGCATAGCGCTGCAACAAGCAAGGTTTGCCAGGGGCGATCGCGCCCTCACAGATAACGTTACGCCCGTCCTGACGCAAGCTGTTTTCTGGGTGCAAGAGCAAAATCGCTTACAGGGACATATCGGTTGGGTGGGTGGGGTTAGCTTTAGCCCCGATGGACAAACCATTGCGACTGCCAGCGGCGATCGCACCATCAAACTCTGGCAGCGTGACGGTAGGTTGATTAAAACGCTGAAAGACCATACCGATGCGGTCTCCAGTGTCGTCTTTAGCCCCGATGGTCAGTGGCTCGTCTCAGGCGGGTTGGATAAGACCGTGCGGCTGTGGCGATCGGACGGCACCTTAGTGAAAACACTACAGGTTCCAGCCGGAATTCGCACCGTTCGCTTTAGCCCGGATGGACAAGTGTTTGCCGCAGGTGGAGACGATAACATGAGCAGACTGTGGCGCACGGATGGCACCCTGGTTGCGACCTTAAAGGGGCATGGTCAGCGGGTGAACTGCGTGCGCTTTAGCCCCGATGGACAAACCATTGCCACTGCCAGCGATGACAACACCATCAAACTCTGGCAGCGCGATGGCAAACTCATCAAAACCTTAAAAGGGCATCAGGCACAGGTCATTGCTCTGAGCTTTAGCCCCGATGGACAAGTGTTTGCGTCGGGTGCCTTAGATAAAACGATCAGGTTGTGGCGACGGGATGGCACGCTGATCAGAATCATCACCCAATTAAGCGATGGAGTCAGAGCGCTGAGCTATAGCCCCGATGGCAAACTGCTGGTTTCCGGGGGTGAAGATTACGCAGTCAAGCTGTGGCAACCCGATGGCACGCTGCTGACGACGCAGACCGGGCATCGGAATGCGATCGCAGATCTCAGCTTTAGTCCCGATGGGGCAGTGGTTGCCTCTGCCAGCCACGACAGCACCATTAAGCTCTGGCGCACCAAGAATTCTCATATCACGGTGCTGCATAACCCCGTCACTAAAGACTCGAATGACTTCGATCGCATCCCCAACACTGCTCACTTTAGCCCCGACGGTCAGCGCATCATCGTTGCGAATACAGATGGGACGGTAAAACTGTGGCAGCGCGACGGGACGCTCATCAACACGGTTGCCCACCATGACGATCGCGCCAATACTGCGATCTTTAGCCCCGACGGTCAAATGCTTGCCTCAGCCAGCAACGACAATACGGTCAAGCTCTGGAAGCCGGACGGTAAACGCATCGCTACCCTGAAGGGAAAGAATTTTCAAGATGTTGCCTTTAGTCCCGACGGACAGACGATCGCCACTGCCGATGCCGTTGGCAAAGTGCAGTTCTGGCGGCAAGATGGCAGCTTAGTGCGATCAATCAAAGGACACACGGGCTATATCTACAGCGTTAGTTTTAGCCCCGATGGTCAACAGCTTGCGTCGGTTGGAGAAGACGGCACCATGCGCCTATGGAAACTGGATGGTAGCCCGATCATGACGCTCAAAGAGACGAGTGATAAAACCTCTGTCCTGTATAGGGTGAGTTTTAGCCCGGACGGTCAATACCTGGTAGCCGCAAGTGCCGATGGTACTGTCAAGCTCTGGAGACGGGATGGCACGCTGGTGACAACGCTGGGCGATCGCACCGCTCAAATGGGCGCTGTCACTTTTCACCCCCATGAACCTCTACTGGCAGCAGCGGATGATAAAGGCACGATTTTTCTCTGGCGGCTGGACGGCACTCTGATGACCACCCTAATGGGGCATCAAAAAGGAGTATGGAGCCTAAGTTTTAGCCCCGATGGTAAAACGCTTGCCTCAGCCAGTGATGATACCCGTGTGATTGTGTGGAATCTGGATGACCTGAGCCTCGATCGTTTGATAAACCTTGGCTGTAGCTGGATGCAAGGATATCTACAGACCAACCCAATGGTTGCCGATCGCGATCGTCATTTGTGCGACAGATATCAGTGACCTCTAGAGGCTGTCATCAGTTATCAAGACATATGATTGGCAGCATCTCGCCCCCTGCTCCCGCTATCCCACGCGCTACAACGACCGCCCATAGCTTAAGAGAAACGGAAGAAGTTGAATGCAGATGTTGAAATACTTCTTTGGCTAGACCTCACTTCCAGGCTGTCAAGGTTAGATATTAAGCAGTTGAGTAAAAATTCTTTAAGCTTTAAGGCTCTTGCCACCATGTTTACAAATAAGCCGACTCAAGCGTATCGGTTGCTTGCGGTTGATGATATCCCAGACAATTTGTTTCTATTGCAAACAATCTTAGAAGCTGAAGGGTTTGCTGTGGATGTCGCAACCAGCGGGAGCATTGCTCTCAATAAAGTCAAAGCTTCACCTCCCGATTTAATCTTGCTGGATGTCATGATGCCCGATATGACTGGCTACGAAGTGACGCAGCGCATCCGGCAGGATGAGAGTTTACCTGCCATGCCGATCTTGCTCATTACAGCTCACGATAAAGCAAGCGCTTTACAAGGGCTTGAGTTAGGGGCAAACGATTTCATTAGCAAGCCGATCGACCTTAATGAACTGCTCTCGCGCATTCGAGCCTATTTGCAGTTAGAGCATACTGTTGACGTAGAGCTTGGTGGCAAAACAGGGAACACCGTGAAAGCCACCAAGCACACTTGGCGAGCAACACAGAATCGATAAGGTGAGATCGTCTTCGGCTGACTTTGTACCCACTCATGGCGACTGGCGCAGTCCCGCTAAAACGAGTGCTGACAAGGCGCTGTTTTAGGTGCTGGTTGCACCGAGTTGAAGCGCATACAAATTGGCATAAACACCCTGCTGCGCCACTAATTCAGCATGGGTGCCTCGTTCCACAATTTGCCCCTGCTGAATCACTAAAACCTGATCCGCTTGCGTGACAGTGCTAAGGCGGTGAGCAATCACGAAACTGGTGCGGCCTTTCAGCAGACGGGCGATCGCATCCTGCACCAGTGCTTCTGTTCGTGTGTCAATGCTGCTGGTCGCCTCATCCAGAATCAGAATGCGAGGATCAATCAAAACGGCGCGTGCAATACTAACCAGCTGCCGCTGTCCCTGACTCAGAGGCGCACCCCGTTCACCCAATTGAGTGGCGTAGCCTTGAGGCAGTGACGTGATAAATTCATGCACATTTGCCAGTTGAGCGGCATTTTCAATCTCAGCCTGCGTAGCGTGAGGTTTACCGAAGGCGATATTTTCAGCCACCGTGCCGCTAAACAGAATATTGTCTTGCAGAACAATGCCAATCTGACGACGTAAGCTGGCCTGCGTCACGCTACGGACATCAATCCCGTCGATTTTGACTGCACCACCCGAAACATCATAAAAGCGTAAAAGCAGATTAATAAATGTGCTCTTCCCTGCACCTGTAGGGCCAACCAGCGCAATCATTTGTCCAGGGTTCACCGTCAGGTCAACGCCATTGAGGACAAGCTTGGTGGGCGTATAGCCGAAAGACACCTGTTCAAAGGTGACGTTGCCCTGAATGGGAGGCATTTGGGTAGCATCGATCGCATCATTCAGTGACGATGGCTCATCCAGCAGGGAGAAGATCCGCTCCAAGCCGGCGATCGCCGACTGTGCCTGGGTATAAAACTGGCTGAGAATCTGGATGGGACGAAAGAACTGCTGGACGTAGAGCAAAAAGGCCGTCACCACCCCGATCGTCGCGGCTCCCGTCACAGCAAGATACCCACCATAGGCAAGTACACCCGCCGTTGCCAACGTATTGAGAAAATCGATCGACGGTAGAAAGGCCGCCGTAATCGCCACAGCCTGCACATTAGCATCCCGATTTGCTGCATTCAGCAAGTCGAATTCTCGAATGTTTATCTGCACGCGATTAAAGGCTTGAGCTTCTCGCACGCTGCCAATATCCTCCTCCAGTCTGGCAGAGAGTTCGCCGATCGTCTGGCGCGTCACCCGGAAGCGGGCGCGTGCCCACCGTGCAAACAGCCCTGTGGTGAAAATCATCAACGGTACAACCAGATTGCTCAGCAAGCCCAGTTGCAGGTTAATGGTCAGCATCGCAATAACGATCCCGATCAAGCTAAACGTATTGCCTAGCATCTGCGCGATCGTCTGCCCAAAGGCTTGATTGACCGTGTTGACATCGTTCAACAGACGGCTCATCAGATCCCCAGCTTCACTGCGATCGAAAAAGCCCAGTGGCAAGCTTTGAATTTTGGTAAAAATATCCTGCCGCAGATGGGCCAGCAGTCGCTGCATGATGAAGCCAACCCGCCAGATCTGCCCCCGAATGGCCCAAACGCCAATCAAATAGACTAATCCCAACAAGCCCAGCAGCAGCAGCAGCCCGGACAAATTGCCTTTTGCAATCAAATGGTCGATCGACCAACCCAGCAGAAACGGCCCAACAACTTGTGTTATGGCTCCAACAGTAACCAGCCCGATCGCGATCGGTAGCTCTTTCTGGTAAGGGCGTAGATATTGCAAAAAGCGTCGTAGCGTCGAACCCTGCTGCGTTGCCTTCTGCTCTGATGCCACGATCGGGCCTGTACCTCTCATGTGGTGCCTTTGCGACAGCTTGCATGCCAAACTTTCCCTAGAGTACAGCGACTCAGGAAAGATGTGGCAAAGGTTTGGTTTTTAGCTATCAGCTATCAGTTATGGCTATCAGCTTTAAATTCCAGGCTGACCGCTCTCGTACCAGCTTTTATCGAATCGCTGACCGCTTTTCTTGGATAGTTGACGGCTGATGGCTGTTTGAACTCAAAACTCAAAACTTCTCCACTGACCGCTGACTGCTGACCGCTCTTAAAAAACAAACGTCGTGCGAATCACACCAATGAGAATGTCATCGTTGCTGCTGTTGTGATCCGGTGCTGTAAGCCAGATCAGTCCCGGTGTGATGGCAATGTTGTCGGTCAGTTGGAACTGGTAAAAGCCTTCAACGTGGAGAGACGTGTCACTGTCTTCCAAAAAGTTCAGGCGGCGGCTGGCGTTGGTGACTTTAGGTTCCATCCCGACGATAATGCCTGCAATATTTCCCTTCCGAAAGAGATCGGGAAACGCCAGCGCCACTGCCCAGTTCCAGATGTCTACGCTGCCTCTAGTGCCGCTCAGCACATTGGCATTGGTATACCCAACCGAACCATTCAGCACAATTTTAGGACTGAATTTGAACGAGGCTTCGATCCCAAACGAGTCACTATTGAACGCGCTACCCAGATTGCTGAGGTTGGCATTGTTGCTGCCGCCACTGCCGTTTGCTGTGAAGTCGTTGTTGTAAGCATGGATGTAGGTTAGCCCGATCGCCAGTGGCTCGAAGGGTCTAAACGTGAGTTGGGCGATCGCGCCAAAGGGGCCGTTAAATAAGCCACTATCGGAACCTGGATTTGAGGCATCATTTGCCAGATAGCCCAAACTCAGCTCTAGCTTTTCACTAAATTCGTGCTTAATACCAATACCAGCACCGTTGAGCAAGTAGTAAATTGAGTTGCGGGTGCCAAAGTGAGATAATGCACCACTGCCACCATCCCCATCCAAAAAGGGATTGATCGTGTCTGTAAAGTCATCGATCGCGCCTGCATTTGCTTCCAGCACAATGGAGGTCTTTTCGCCCAGCTTGAACTGGTACAGCAAGGCATCAATACCAATGGTGTTTGTGCCATCAGGAGAGGCAGCGAGCCGAAGATCGCCTTCTGGCGTGAATGTAGCGTTTGATGAGAAGGGCTGTAAATTGAGTGCTTGTAGCCGCACTCGCAGCAAATCTTCGCCGTTGAAGCTGGTGTCGAAGTTAAGCCGGATGCGATCGCCCAGAACGGTGTTCTTTTGCACCGCGTTACCGTTAACCGTATCCCCTGTCGCCACACCAGCTACCGCAAAGATGGCTTCGGCATTCAGTTTTGTGGTCGTTGAAAACTGTTGTTTTTCTAGCGTGGTAGTCCGGGCTTCCAACGTATCAATGCGACCGCGCAGGGTTGCCAGTTCCGTAGCGAACGTTTCCTGCAATCTCTGTAAGACGGCCAGATCTTCTTTTTTGACCAGGTCAGCCGTTCCTGCTGCAATGAGTTCGTTGATTCGATCCATGCAGGCATTCAAACCAGCCGCAAATTCGTAGCGAGTCAGTGCCCGATTACCCCGGTACGTTTTGTCAGGATACCCCACAATGCAGCCATAGCGTTCTACCAATGATTGCAACGCTTGAAAGGCCCAGTCAGTCGGTCTCACATCCGTTAACTGAGAAACAGAAGTGACCTGATCCACGGCATCGTCTGATTCACCAGGCGTGATGGTCGAACCAGCCTGAGCGATCGTCGCTGCCTCAGGGGTTGTAGATATAGGCTTCCCATCTGCCACGATCGTCCCCTCGAGCGGTGTCGCTGCCGGGGCCGTTGGTATGGCAGCTTGTTCAGGGGCGCGATCGGGTCGAGCCGTCTGTGCAGAAGCTGCCAGCACCACAGCACTCAGCAGGACTGGGCTAATCAGAAGGGAATGAATAAAGTATTTGAACATGAATTAAGAGTCCTCACACGTTACCGAACAACCGTACAGACTAAGCCTGTACAGTGACTAGATTATCGCCGTAAACAAGAACGATAATCATTCTATTTTTTGTTTAAGCATGGCTCCGACAATAGATTAGAGCTTATGTTTTTGGCTTGCTATCCCCCGTCCCCCCTTAACGTATAAGTTTGGCTGACGCAAGTCACGCAGCTGAATAGGAATTATTAGCAACATGCTTTTTTACCGTTTAGGCGCTGTCCTTGTCAAGGTCTTCTTGATATTTATTTTCAATAAGCTTTTCAAGGTGCTGGTTAGGATGAGAGTGAACCTACTGGCCTCGAAACTAGAACGGCAACTGGCATGAGCTACAACGTGCATAGGTGCATGCAATGAAACTGGATTAGAACTTACGCATTGACAAAAAGAGTGAAATGTGGTGACTCTAGGATAGTC
>NZ_JCACKR010000107.1:0-43905 GCF_059505485.1 Stenomitos rutilans | reverse complement strand
TCATCACGCCAAAACCCAGTATCTTATCTGTCACTCCTTTTTTTTAATTTGGTATCAAAACGTCTTGCATTCAATCCTAGCCCACTGAACGACGGGTTCATGGCTTCAGGTCACCCTGATGTGATGTTAGGCTTGGTTTATGCATTACCAGGAGTGCAGGCGTAGGGAGAGCAAAGCTGAGGTAACAGCAGCGTTGTGACTTCCAAAAAATCCAGTTTCATGCAGCGAATGGTGTGGTTATTGGTATCTGCAATGTAGAGTCGATCGCGGGCAAAAGCAACTCCAGACGGTTCTGAGAAACGGGCTGCCATTCCCACTCGATCCTCAAAGCCTGCCTCGCCACCTGCAACACTTCGACAGGTGTGGGTTGCCGGATCAAGTTGCTTAATTTTGTGGTTATAAGTATCTGCAATCCAGAGGGATTCTCTGGCATACGCCAGCCCAGAACAGTACTGGAGTTGAACTTCCAGACCAATGCCATCGCGATCGCCAAAGGCAAAGAGTTGTCCCTGTCCACAGATGGTTTGAACGATCGAGTGAGTGCCCAAGGTGATGGCACGAATCGAACTGGTTTCGCTGTCGGCTACGAATAGTCGGGTGCCATCGGTGGTGATGTCGTAGGGTTGAGCAAAGGCAGCAATATCTGACGCTCCATCAACGCACCCTTCTGCGCCTGTACCCATGAAGGTTTGTAGGGTGTGCTGCTCTAAATCCATCACCCAAACTTGATGGGAACCTGCCATTGCAATATAGAGATCATGTCCGAGGAGTGCGAGATCCCAGGGTGAATTGAGGTCAACAGCCAAGGCTTTACCGCCATGTGGAAAGAGCGATCGGCTCTGAACTCCCGTTCCCGCCAATGTCTCAACCGCTTTGTGCAATAAATCAACTCGACGCAGCAAATGATTGCCTGCATCCGCAACGTAGAGCGTTTGCCCAGAGGAATCCAACGCCATGCCTTGTGGCACAGAAAATTGAGCGGTTTCCCAATGACCATCCTGCCATCCTGCAGCTCCAGACCCGATCGTGGCTTTGAGCGTTCCATCGAGCGTGGTGAGCACCAGCCGATGATGACCAGTATCCGCAATAAAAAGCGTGTCGCTGAGTTCATCTGCCAATACTTTGCCAGGGAAGGCTAACGGCGTCAGCAACAGGGATTGGGATTGTATGATGCCCTGTAAACCGTTCTCGCTGAGCGTCTCCTTGCCTTTATGTTCTTCAATTAAGCGTTGGATGACTTGATCCAACATTTGCCGCCGTCCTTCACCCGCCAGCGTTGCCACAATATATCCTTGTGGATCAATCAAAACGAAAGTGGGATAGGCCCGAACAGCATACTGATCCCACAGGGCACGATCGCGATCGATCACCACAGGATGAGTGATGCCATAGCGCAAAATGGCTTGCTGAATGCTTTTTGGATTCTGTTCGTGGTCAAATTTGGCGGTGTGGATGCTGATAATGGTGAGATGGTTTGCATACTTGTGTTCCAGGTATTGCAGATCGGAAATCACATGCAGGCAGTTGATGCAGCCATACGTCCAGAAATCTAGCAGCACAATTTGACCGCGCAAGGCGTGCAGCGACAGCGGACAATCGCAGTTCAACCACGGCAGGGTTTGATCCAGGGCGGGTGCTCGAACACGAACCATACGTTAAAAATCAAACAGAATGGTAAGGGCGCACGGCCGTGCGCCCTTACGTAAACCATTATCGTGCATGATTCGTTGATCACCCTCCAACGCCCTGCCTTTCTACCTCAGTTTCTCAAACTAACCGCTATCAACATCCTCTCGAATGTGATGGTGCCGATCGCGGGTCTGCTGGATGTCGCCTTTTTGGGGCACCTTGCGGATATTCGGCATCTGGCAGGGGTTTCTCTGGCAACCGTCGTGTTCAACTACCTGTATTGGACGTTTGGCTTTCTGCGGATGAGCACAACGGGCATGACGGCACAGGCGATCGGACGCGGCGATGAAGAAGACGCGCTCTTGATTGGATTGCGGCATGGCATTTTGGCCTTGCTGCTGGGAGTGGCGATCGTCATCCTGCAAGTGCCCCTGCGACAGATCGGCTTTGCGATGCTCAGTGCCACAACTGAGGTGTCTGCTGCCGGACAGACGTTTTATAACGCTCTGATTTGGGGTGCGCCTGCTACACTCATTAACTTTGTGATTGTTGGCTGGCTGTTGGGACGGTCTCAGAGCGATCGTGTCCTCATGCTCACAGCGGTAAATAGTGTTGCAAATGTGGCGCTTGATTACTGGTTTATTGTGCGTCTCAATTGGGCCAGTGCAGGAGCCGGACTGGCAACAGCGATGAGTCAATACCTCATGCTGCTCGTTGGGTTGGTCATGCTCAGCCGAGAGGCGCATCTCAAACAGATGTTGAACCGCCGCAAATTGTGGGATGCCACCGCTTTAAAGACGGTTTTAGTGCTCAATCGGGATATCCTGATTCGTACTTTTGCGCTCATCTCGACCTTTGCCGTGTTTACCAATCTTGGCTCTGCCTTTGGCACCATTCCCTTGACAGCCAACGCCATTTTGCTACAGGTTGTGACATTAGCCGCCTACTTTATTGATGGCATTGCCTTTGCGACTGAAAGTTTAGCGGGACTCTTTCGAGGGCAAGGGAAACAGGCTCAACTGAACCAACTGGTGCAGATTGCGGGTGGGCTTAGCGTTTGCATCGGCGTCTTGTTTGCGATCGCTTTCATCGGCTACCCAGATCCCTTGTTTGGACGGCTCACTTCTCATACTCCAGTGCTTGTTTACCTGAAGCAGTACGTACTTTGGCTGCTCCCAGTGCTGGGATTTGGCTCCGTTGCTTACATGCTAGATGGTTATTTTTTAGGATTAACAGAAGGACGAGTGCTACGACAGACGATGCTGCAAGCCGTACTGCTTGGGTTTGTGCCGATCGCGATCGCAGCCTGGTATCTTCACAGCAATCATTGGCTTTGGCTGGCACTATCGTCCTTTATGGCAGTGCGGACGATTGCTTTAGGCTGGCGTTGGTTGCGTTATGCCCATTAAACCGAAGCTGGCTAAAGTACGCTTGAACTAGACAAGCCTTTCGATGGAGGGCATTTCGTGCGACGAACCTTACAACAGAAAGAGCGATAGAAAGAACGATGTTGAAAAGTCAGGAGCAGGCAATGGCGCTGAAAGAATTACGCAAAAGCGAGATGATGGCACATCTACTGGATGCGCTGGAGAAAGGGCAGGATATTGGTCACTATGGACGCCTCACGTTTGCAATGGTGGCGCATCATTTCATGGAAGAAGCCGAATTAATTGAATGGCTGCAAAAAGACCGAGACTTCAGTGAGGCTGAGGCAAAAGCTCTGGTGTTGCAGGTGCAGGGGAAAGACTACAACCCACCCAAACGCGATCGCATTCTGGATTGGCAGCAGCAGCAAGAGTTTCCCATCTGCCCAAATTCAGATGATCCCGATACGTGCAATGTTTATCGGGATTTGCAATTTCCCAGTCATGTGTACGATCACATTTCTAACTATTACGAGCAAAAAGCAGAGCAAACCGCTCAGTAGCACTTAGGGCGCGTCATCAATTAAGCTCAGGAACCTTGAGTATCAGCCTTACCGCGCCCGCCCTAACAAAAAAGGCTAGGGGCTGGAACTTCTGCTGAAGGCCATATGTATGAGTCATTGATGACAGCCCCTAATGGCGCTGTTTCTTCTCGAAGTACTGCTGGTGATCCTCGGTTGCCAGCCAATAACTTGATGCTGGTTGAATGAGAGTCACGATCGGTCTGTCATACCTGCCAGAGCGTTCTAGATGTTCTTTGGAACGCATGGCAATGTGCGATTGTTCTGGTGTGTGGTAGAAGATCACCGAGCGATATTGTTCTCCTCGATCGGCACCCTGGCGGTTCAAACTCGTTGGGTCATGAATGTTCCAGAACGTGTTGAGCAAGTCCTCATACTGAACAAGAGACGAATCATATTTCACCTGGCACACTTCAGCATGCCCTGTGATGCGGGACAGTACATCCAGGTAGCTGGGGTTCTCAAAGTGCCCACCCATGTAGCCTACCGATGTTGAATGGATACCTTTCACATTGCGAAACGCTGCTTCAATGCTCCAAAAACATCCGGCTCCAAGCGTTGCTTCCATTATGGTTGCTGCCTTTTCGTTTAATCAAAATCGGTCTGCCAGTTTGGATGGCGAGAATGTTCAAACAGCCGGGTAATCTGGCTCGGCATCACCCGCGATCGAGATAACGCTGGTATTTCACTTTCGGCAAAAAAAGTAGCGTCTTCCGTTTCAATGCTGTTAGCGGGGGCACCACTCATTAACTCGCAGAGAAAAAATAGCTTGTAGATATGGTATTCAAAGGGTGGATGTTGATGACGCGGATGGTTACGATCGTATAGCGCCAGTAACTTCACTGCCCGTGTTTGATAGCCGGATTCTTCATACACCTCCCGCTCAACCGCTTGACTGGGTGGTTCTCCCACATCTACATAGCCGCCTGGTAACGTCCACAAACCATCAAACCGTTCCTTCACCAGCAAAATTTTGTCATCCTGAAAAACGGCACCGCGAACATCCACTTTGGGAGTTGCGTACCCGGTTTCTTGTTGAAATAGGTTGAGAACAGCCGCTAGTTCCAAATTCGACTCGGTTGCCATCATTTCAGCCGCAAGGTGCTGCACCTGCTGGAAACGATCGATGTCAAAGGGATTTTGGCTGTAGGCTAGCCCAGTCTGCGCGATCGCCTGTAGCTTTTGTGCCCACTCCAGCCATTTCACAACCATTCTCACGTCCCTCACAAAATAGTCTTTGACGGCTAAAGCAGTTCTCGCTTACAGACCGTCCCTCTGAATTAAAGCAGTTAAATGCAGCATCCAATCTTCAGAAAAGCTTTGTGAGCATTCCAGCTTTTAACCTTCAGACTTTAGCCCTCTGCCCTCTTATTTGCCAACCGCTTTGAAGCGGGTAAAAAGAGCGGGTAGGTAATCAAAATAGCGATCGCTGCTCAAATACATGGCATCAATAGTGCAACTGCCACAGCCCAACGAGCCATTAGCAACATAATCGCTCAAGCGGCTGGATGAAACACCTGCCCAAGGGAAATGTCCGGGTGGTGCGGCGGCTGTGTAATGCAGTTCTGTATCCAAAAGCCATAATGCGGCGCTAAACTCAATGCCGATCGCATTAGTGTCGGGCAATGGCTTCGTCCTGCGCCATCCCACCGTTTGAGTAAAGCGTTCGGTTTGTTCTTTGGTGCTCCTGGAGCCTTTTGCTGCTTGCTGCCAGACTCGTTGCTGAGCCGTAAAGCCAAAACGACCACTACTGGCATTTGACCAGAGCGTATCAATCGTTTGTAGGTCTGCCAGTGGCAAGCGAGACAAAACGCCTTTGCTGCTGAACAGCAGATCTCCCTGGGGAGCAGCCAGCCGCTGAAAAATGGCCCGTGTTTCAACATCGGCTGCCTGCCAGTCTTGGGTGGCTAAAAGACGCTGCAAATGGCTGTAGTTAATCCGCCACTTGGAGGCAGACTTGGGATCAGGACTGACATCAAAGGTGAAACTGGCAAGAAGCTCCTGAAATGTGTGTCGAATCGGTGCTTTTGCATCGGTATACCCCACCGTGATGCGAAACACATACCGCGCATCTCGGCTACGAAAAAGCACATGATCAGAGTCATAAAGCCCGGTCGAGGTGTAGGCGATCGCGGTCTGTCCCGCGACTGTGAGGGGTTGATCGTCCTTTCGGCTGAGTTCGCCCTTCCAATAGGTCAGCGGCAACGGTTTGAAATTGTTGTAAACGGTAATGTGGATGATCGGTGGCGTTTCTGGCAGCGAGTCCCGCTTCATAAAATCGGCTTGTTGCCATAGTTCTAGCACTTGTAGCGGTAGTGCTGGTTTTGTTGATGGTTTGGTTTCAGAGGGCGTGATGATATAGCCGCTAGGGAAAAGCGTGCGAAAACCAAAGCGATCGCTCAGGTAAAAGACATCTCGGCGTGAAACAACAGCATTGGCTGGCGGACTGGCAGCAACCGCCCTATCTGAGCGAGTTTGTTCTGATAAGAATCTTGGCAAGAACATGAAGGGCGTGGCGCTACCAGCAACCAAACAGGCCAGAACGCCAAGCAAAAGAGTACGTTTCATAGGGCTGACTTCAACAGGTGACGATTGCAAAAAAACCTGAATAGACAAGCTTTCAACAAACAAGCTTTCAACAGACAGGCTTAAATTCAACGGGCGATCGGGCGATTCCTCAAAGCCTGCTGTGGTTGGGTTGGTTGACCCAAAAACACAACCCGAATTTGCCGCCGCTGAAAGATACCTGGAACTTTCACTTGAGCCGTAGTCTGGGGCATGGCTCGACATCTCGCCACCATTGAGCCTTCTGTATGGGCATTGAGTGCTGTCACATAAAAGGTGACGCGATCGCCTTGCACGTCTGCATGAGACATGAGAGGCATGAGCTTGTCGAGGCATCCTTGTAGCGCAAATTTGAGCGTCACGCGTGTCTCTGAACCTGTAATAGCATCCCCAAGCGGAATCCGCACCGCTTGTACAGCAGTGACTTGCCCCTTAAGCGGGGTTAACCCCGTAGTGCGTGACGGTAACGATAACGTTTGAGCAGACACACTGGTTGCCAACAACAGAGAAGCGATTGTAAAACCTAGACTACGCAGTAACATCGATCGATCTCCTACAAATAATTTCCGGCGTTGCTGAATAGTGGTATGAATTTGCCCCTCAGCCCTCAACTTTGGGGGAGCCGCTTTCTAAAGTCCCCCAAAATTGGGGGATTTAGGGGGCGAGGAGTCTTGCAACTCAGAGAGATTCATACTTTGATTCAGCAACGCCTAATCTCCATCAGCGCTCCAAGCACGTTTTGCTTAGCCACCGTGAGCCGATATTAACGTCGCTGTCTCATTCACAAATGATGTGTTCCAAAATTTGAAACCATTTTGAGGAATCAGGGTCTGAAAGACTGGTTCTTATTTCTGTAACGATGCCCAGGTCAACCCAATGCCCTGGTTACGTTAAAAGACGCATAAAGCGATGTTATTTATTTACGTTTGGAGTCTGTATGAAAGATCTTTCCTCACCCAAACCTGCTCAACGGCTCAAAGCGGGTGCCGCCACGATCGCTCTTTTGAGCCTTCTTACGGTCGGTATGCAAAGCCTCAGTGCCATGCCAATTCAGCCTGAAGCCAGTCCATCAGCGCCAACATTAAAAGGGCAACCATCGTCACAACGTCCATCGACTACAACTCGCTTACCGGGCTCAGTCAGGACGGCTGTTCTGCGGGCACATGCGCGTGAATTTAACCTTCCTATCAACACGCTGCGAGTGGTTTCGTTTAGCCAAGAAACCTGGTCAGACGGCTGTCTCGGCTTAGGTAAACCTGAAGAATCGTGCCTCACGGCTCTGGTGAACGGTTGGCGCGTCGAAGTTGGTAATAATGCTGAACGCTGGTTCTATCGTACCGATCGCACCGGAAGCAGCCTTCGTATGGAAAACAGCGCTACCGCTGATGCTCTTCCCCCCGCCGTCGAGCGCAAAGTTTTGGCAACTGCCGCTAAAGATATGGGCGTGTCTGTGAATCAACTCAAGCTTACCGCCGCGCGATCGCGCACCTGGAATGGCTGTCTGGGTGTCGCAGGCCCACAGACTATATGTACGATGATTGCGATTTCTGGATGGCAAGCGATCATCACGGCACCACAGCAGTACGGGGTATATCACCTCGATCAAACCGCCACGACGATCAAACGCAATCCCACGACGAGCAGCAAAGGAACCATAGTGCCGTCCTTTTGGCAACCTGACTCCAGCACCGTTGGGTCAGACCCAGGCGACATCATCTTTCAATCGAAGACGAGTGGTGGCTTTGCAGGATTGTCTTACAAAACATTGCTGATGAACGATGGCAAAGTGATGCGCATTGATTTGCGAAACCAGTCTTCGGCTAAACCAACCTTGATTCGTCAACTTTCACCCCAGCAAGTGCAGGCATTTGTCCAACTATTGCAGCAGAATGAGTTCTCCGACTTCTCAGGTTTCAACTACCCAACCACTCAAGGAGCAGATTTTTTCACGATCGCGCTGATGTCTCCTGCAGGAGAAGGCACTCAGTACGCTGATATGATTCAAGCCCAAACGCCTCCTAAACTCCAACGGATCATTCAAGCCTGGAACCGTCTGACCAGCCTCAGTCGTCGTTAGACCTCTGGTGTTGAGAGACTGGTTGCCAGCTTTTTTATACCAATTTGAATTGAAAATGCGACACATCCTGTAGGGGCAAGGCAATGCCTTGCCCCTACCCACCGATTGATCTGTAGCCGTCATTCTTTAAATCGGCATTACCATACCCTCGGCAGTGGTCAACCTCTATGTATCCAGCACTGAACTGTTTGAGCTAGAGTGAAGCCATTGCCGTAAACATCCATCTCAGCCACAGCCCACAATGAAGATTGGCGTTATTTCTGATACGCACGGATTGCTACGCCCCCAAGCCGTTGATGCCCTGGTCGGTTCTGACCTCATTCTTCATGCAGGTGATATTGGCCGATCGGCTGTGCTTGAGGAGCTAGAGGCGATCGCGCCTGTCATTGCTGTGCGCGGTAATAACGACCAAGGCCCGTGGGCAGACTTAATACCTGAATGTAAAACCGTCCCGATCGAAGGGGTTTCGCTGTATCTGCTGCACATACTTAGAGATCTGACGATCGATCCAAAAACCGCAGGCATTCAGGTTGTCATCAGTGGGCATTCGCACAAACCATTGGTGGAAGAGCGTGACGGTGTTCTCTTTCTCAATCCTGGTAGTGCGGGGCCGCGAAGATTTAAGCTGCCGATTACGCTAGCTCATCTACAGCTTGATGGCACGGCGATTAGTGCAAACATTGTCGAGCTAGAGGCGTGATCGATGCCTTATTGATTGAGTTTTAGGACTCATTGACCCACCAGGTTACATCGGAGACAGTCACCCAGGTGCTGTTCAATTGATAGGGCACTGCTGTTATGTAGCACGGTTGGAGTTGAGCGCTTGCTCAAGTTGTTCATCCCAAAAGGCTGCTTCTACCTTGTGTCCGTCTGGGTCACGAACAAAGCAACCGTAGTATGGTTCACTATACTCAGGTCTGCCACCGGGAGCACCTTCATCGCTGGCCCCTGCTGCCAACGCTGCCTCATAAAAGGCGTGAACAGCTTCTTTTGTGGGTGCAATAAAGCCGACATGAGTACCATTGCCAACGGTTGCAGGTTGTCCATCAAATGGGGTTCCTACCCAAAATTCAGGGTACTGTTTGCCATAGGCGATCGCGCCTGGATATTCCATCAACCGCTTGCAGCCTAGCGTGGATAACACAGCGTCGTAAAACGCGATCGCCCGTGCAAAATCATTCGTGCCGATCGAGATGTGCGAGAGAATGCTGGGATTATGGCTCATGTCTAAATCCTCCGTGAGTCGAGCTGGCATTGGGCACGCTAAAAATTTAAAGCGGTTCTGTAATCTGTTTTGACTCGAAGCTTATCAGGCAATCGGATTTTATCAGTTCATCTGTACTGAATCAACGAGTTGCTTTTACTTTTTGTTACCAGAATCATTGAGAATCGCGGCACGTGGATGACCAGTGAGCCATGACCAATCCTCCTTGACATTCTTGAATAGTACATCTATTCTGATAGTTAATTAACTGCGCGGTTAAATACTGTTTCCCCACCTCAATGCCCACTGACCAACTGCCTGCTGATCGGTTAAGCATTACCTTTGCTGCCCTGGCCGATCCGACCCGTCGTGCTATTCTGGCTCGTCTGTCTCAGGGTGAAGCTTCTGTCACCGAGCTAGCTCAACCGTTTGAGATGAGTTTACCTGCCATCTCCAAACACCTGAAAGTGCTGGAACGAGCAGGATTGATCACCCGCAGTCGAGAGGCTCAGTGGCGACCCTGCGGCTTGGCGGCAGACCCACTCAAAGATGTGGATCACTGGCTTGCACCATACCGCCAATTTTGGGAACAGCGCTTCGATCGCCTGGATGACTATCTACAGGAACTGCAAGCGGAGGAAACAAGAAACGATCGCACGCTCAAAGCGTAAACTGCGCTTCAACTCATCACGCACAATAGGAGAAAGCATGCCTAAACAAATATTTGTGAATCTACCTGTCAAAAATCTCACTCAATCCGTAGAGTTTTTCACAAAACTTGGCTTCAGTTTTAATCCCCAATTCACCGATGAAACGGCAACTTGCATGATTGTGAGTGAAGCCATTTATGTCATGCTGCTGACTCACGACAAGTTCAAAACGTTTACTCCTAAACTCATTTGTGATGCGACAAAAAGCACGGAGGTGCTAGTGTGTTTATCCTCTGAGAGCCGAGACGCGATCGACGATACTGTGCGTAAGGCTGTCGCTGCGGGTGGAACCACCTATAACGAGCCACAGGATCACAGTTTTATGTACGGGCATGGGTTTCAGGATTTAGATGGACACATCTGGGAACTCGTATACATGGAGCCGAGCGCAGTCGGTCAAGCTTAGATTTTTGCTGATCTGAAGCCATTGAGGCCTTTTGGTCTCATTACAACTGCCGGCTTTGAACTAGAACGTGTCAGAGAATCGCGCCCTGAACGCAAAAATTTCTCAAGCCAAGAAGACTATGAGCGGCGTTTAAGCATTCCTCCATTCCTGTGTATTGCGGCACCCAAACCGACTTAATTTTTCTCAACCTGCGATGGAACAGCTGACCTCAACATGAAACTCTGATCACTGTAACCTTTGCAGAAAAGAACAATCAGACTTTGATGATGTTCCATCAAGCCATCTTTAAGTCTATTGAATCACGGCATTTCCATCAAACAGAGTGATCTGAATGTGTCGATCGCCTGCAAGCATATCTGCCAACTGCAATTATCTAACGTTTACTCAAGGAGTCCATCATGAAACTGAATCCTTACTTGATGTTCAACGGGCAATGCGAGCATGCATTTAAGTTCTATGAGCAATGCTTGGGTGGAAAAATCACCGCGATGATGACTTACGGAGAAGCCCCGGAGCCAGAAACGGTCGAGCAGACACCTCCAGAATGGCGCAGCAAGATTATGCACACTAGCCTGAAGTTTGGCGACCAGGAGCTAATGGGGTCTGACAGCCCTCCCGATTACTACGAAGAAGCCAAAGGATTTTCGGTGTCCATCAGCCTGAATGATCCGGCAGAAGCAGAGCGTATCTTTCACACACTGGCAGAAAACGGAACGGTGCGAATGCCTTTTCAGCAGACCTTTTGGGCGTATCGTTTTGGGATGCTAGTGGATCAATTTGGTATCCCCTGGATGGTGAACTGCGACCAGGCTATCTAACTGGCTATCTAGCTGATAGAACCGTCTCTTACTCTGGCTAATCATATTCCCTACGCTACAGGAGGCAATGATGAAGATTGAACCGCAAACTG
Source organism: Stenomitos rutilans (assembly GCF_059505485.1). Classification (NCBI taxonomy): domain Bacteria; kingdom Bacillati; phylum Cyanobacteriota; class Cyanophyceae; order Leptolyngbyales; family Leptolyngbyaceae; genus Stenomitos; species Stenomitos rutilans. The sequence continues at coordinate 32,459 of NZ_JCACKR010000107.1, read as the reverse complement.
AACATCAGTGGCTACAGAAACTTGTTGGAGAGTGGACTTACGAAACAGAAGCATCGATGGGAGCCGATCAACCGTCCGAAAAAGTGACTGGAACCGAACGTGTGCGATCGTTGGGTGGGCTTTGGATTCTCGCAGAAGGAGCGGGTGAGATGCCGGGTTGCGGTACCGTAACCACCATCATGACGCTTGGCTATAACCCTCAGAAGCAGAGATTTGTCGGTACTTGGGTGGGGTCAATGATGTCCGACCTCTGGGTGTATGACGGAGCACTGGATACCTCTGAAACTGTATTGACCCTTCACACTGAAGGCCCATCAATGTCTGGAGAGGACACGATGGCGAAGTACAAAGATGTCATTGAGTTTAAGAGCGACAGCCATCGTGTGATGACTTCCCATGCTTTGGGTGATGATGGGCAGTGGCATCAGTTTATGACCGCTAATTATCGGCGCAAGGCGTAATTGCATGATGAGTAAAGGCACCCTCGCTGAAGCAGATGGGTGATTAACGATTTCTAGTGCTGACGTGTTTCTCATACAGAAGAAAGAGGCATTGCAAATTGTTTTGGCTTAACTTAAGGGCGGTTGACTTAATCAATCAGTTAAACCATCACAGTTCATTACTTCTAGAGACTGCTTCACCCTTGATGGAAGCAGAATTTTTTGCTTCCTCTTTTGCTGTCGATTGTCGTAATTAAGGTGCACTATGACGACTCCTGTCTACCAAACTGTGATTTTGGGTGGTGGTTTTACAGGTCTGTTTACGGCTCTGCATCTCAGCCATCAGCATTATCCGCGCTCCGTTATTCTGATTGATCAAAACGATCGCTTCTGTTTTAAGCCGCTGCTCTATGAATATTTCAGTGGTGAAATGGATGCGACACAGGTGGTGCCCCGATACGAGGAACTGCTACGCCATAGTGGTGTGATTTTTGTGCAGGGGCGTGTGGAGTCGATCGATGTGCAGCGACGACAGATCCAGCTTGTAGGTGGAGATTGCTATAGCTACAGCAATCTGGTCCTCGCTCTGGGAAGTGTAACGGGATATTTTGGCGTAGAAGGGGTGAAGGAGAATGCGTTGCCCTTTCGGACCCAAGCGGATGCGATCGCCATTGATCATCATCTCCGCGATCGCTTGCAACATGCGCTACAACTGCAAGATTCGGAGACCCGTCGCCGTTTGTTGACAACCGCCGTTGTTGGTGGAGGGCCGTCTGGAGTGGAGATGGCAGCAACAATGGCTGACCTTATACCTCAGTGGTATGCCGAACTAGGCGGCAATTCAGAAGAAGTGCGGGTTGTGCTGGTGAACCATGGAGAGCTACTAGAAGGAGATGTGAACAGCCAACTTCGGACGACGGCAGAGCAAGCGTTGCAGGAGCGTGTTGTACCTGTAGAAGTCATGATTGGCGTTAAAGTAACGGCTATTCATCCCGATCGCCTGGAGTATCAGCGCAACGACCAAACAGAAACTCTGGACGCTGGAACGATCGTTTGGACAACGGGAACCAATACCCATCCCTTGATTAAGTCACTGCCTCTTCCAGAGGCGCATCGAGATAAGCACGGGCGGTTGAGTGTCGCGCCAACGCTGCAATTACCCGACTTTCCAGAGATTTTTGCCGGTGGCGATTGCGCGATGGATTTGCAACCAGAATCAGGTAGCGGCGATGAATATGAGCCAGCCGAGCACCAGTCAGATCAATCCACCAGTGCCGAAAACCATCATCCTAATCCCAAGCCGTTGCCACCGACTGCACAGGTTGCCTATCAGCAGGGAGCGGCGATCGCCTACAACCTGAGAGCTTTAGCGCTGGGATATGCATTGAAGCCTGCCAGAGTCAATTTGCGAGGAACATTACTCAAACTGGGATTGAATAACAGTGTTGCCAATATTTTTAACACGATCGAAGTAACAGGCGCAGCAGGCCATCTGATCCGACAGGGTACGTATTTAGAGCTACTGCCTACACCCATTCATAACTTTAAAGCCACAACGGACTGGCTGAAGGATGAGGTGATCGAACGTTATCAGCCCAATAGCTTGAATCGAGTTGCCAAAGCGGTTGGGGTCGTGGGTGGAATGGTAGTGGGAACCGCGATCGCCAAACGGGTTGCCCGTTCCTTAGCAGACGATCGTTAAAATACACACATGTTTCTTGTGCAGCGTCACAGCTTGCTTTTAGGGTAGATGGCAGTGAGTTTACAGCGGGCATCATCAACTTTCATCTACCAATCACCCCCTTCTGAATCTGGTTGACAGCGGTTGTCCAGGCCACCGTTCCCTCACGCAGGGAATTGATAGCACCGAAGCGTCTGCCACTGACACATTGACGGGTGAGCGACCTGAGTTCATGCTTTGCAATGGCGAGCCAATTACCCTGCTTGGGCGTCTGACAAAATGTGATGTGACGCACTAACAGACATGACCTTTGCGGTTCAAAGGCTGCGTATAACGCCCCTTCCGTGTGGGTGTTGAAGGCCCTGTCTGCGATCCAAGCATCGCCAACAATGGAGCCTTTTCAAAAGGGCTAAAGTCGAACTCAGTGTTTTATCTCTTCTGCCTTTTGCCCTCCTTCTGCCTCCTGCCTTAATTGTCATTGCCACAGGTAAATTAAGCTGAACAAAACAATCCAAATGACATCAACGAAGTGCCAGAACAACGATGTCGCGGCGAAACCGTAGTGGTTTTCTGGCGTGGCGTGCTTGGGGGTGAACGATCGAATCAGCACACCCAGTTGCAGCAGAATACCGACGAAGACATGGAGACCATGAAAGCCAGTTAAGAGATAGAACGTGCCGCCGAATAGGCCAGTGGTGAGGCCAAAAGAAAGACCGTTCCATTCGATCGCTTGCCCAACCAAAAAATACGTCCCCATTGCTGCTGTTGCCAACAAAAAGAAGCGGAACACATTCAGCTTGTTGCGCTCTAGCGCCAGTTCGCCAAAGTAGATGACAAAGCTACTGGAAACCAAAACTGCTGTGTTAATGGCTGGCTTAAAAATGTCGAGTCCATTGACTCCTGGTGGGAGCCAATCTGCTGTCGTGAGCTTTAAGGCAATGTAACCACCAAAAAAGCCCAGAAACACCATACTTTCGGAGAGCAAAAACACGATAAAGCCGAACATACGATTGTCAGCGTGCTCGCTGTCTTTGTGGTCGTGTTCGGCACTCGATTGCAACTGTTCAGGTGTGACTGAAGTATCCATGATGGGCAGAGGGGGCAGAGGGGGCAGGGGGAGTGGAGGGAGCAGGGGAGAGAGTTTTGAGTTTGAGTTAATTTTGACTCCTGGCTTCTAACAACCAAAAACCAACAACTAAAAACTACTCCTCACTGCGTTGCTGCGACTTCTTCGGGTGATTCAGTTGCGGTGAGGGGTTCGTTCATGCCATAGCCATAGGGCTTTGAGATGACGATCGGAATTGCTTCAAAGTTTTCTTCGGGGGGGGGGGATGGGATGAGCCATTCCAGCCCGATCGCGCGCCAGGGATTATCGGGGGCTTTTTTGCCCTGTACCCAGGAGCCAACAATGTTCAAAATAAACGGTAGGGTGGACATGCCCAACAGAAACGCGCCAAGACTGGAAAGCACGTTCCAGAAGGCGTATTGGTCATCGTAGGACGAGACGCGGCGGAGCATTCCCTGTAAGCCTAAGGGATGCATCGGCAGGAAGCAGAGGTTTGTACCGATGAAGGCTAGCCAGAAGTGCAGCTTGCCCAAGCCTTCGTAATACATCCGTCCGGTCATTTTGGGAAACCAGTGATAGATGGCGGCAAACATGCCCATTGCGATCGTGCCGTACACGATGTAATGGAAGTGCCCGACGACAAAGTAGGTGTTGTTCACATGAATGTCGATCGGCACTGAGCCTAGCATCACGCCTGTAATGCCTGCAAACAGAAACATAATCACGCCGCCCAAAGCGAACAGCATGGGGGTATCGAGCCGCAATTTGCCGCGCCAGACGGTGGCTGTCCAGGCAAAGATTTTCACGCCAGTCGGTACGGCTACACACATTGTCGTGAACATGAAGATCATACGCATCCAGCCCGGTGTGCCGCTGGCATACATGTGGTGCACCCAAACCAGAATGCTGAGTCCCGAAATGGCGATCGATGAAATAGCGACTACCCGGTAGCCAAACAGCGGTTTGCGTGCATAAACGGGCAGAATTTCGGAGAACACGCCAAAAACTGGCAGCGCCATCACGTAAACGGCAGGATGGGAATAGAACCAAAAAAAGTGCTGGTATAGCAGCGGATTGCCGCCTTTGTCAGAATTAAAGAACGCCGTGCCAAAGGTCAGGTCAAACAGTAGCATCACGGCTCCGGCTGTCAATACAGGCAGACCTGCCAGTTGTAACAACTGAGCGCTTAACACTGTCCAAACGAATACTGGCATCCGAAAGTAAGTCATGCCTGGTGCCCTCATGCGCACGATCGTCGTCACAAAGTTGACCGCACCCATGATGGATGAGATGCCAGAGACGGCGACCGCTAGAATCCACAAAAATTGCCCATTAATGACCTCTCTACCTGGATTTTGGATGCTCACAGGCGGGTATGACCACCACCCAGCCTGCGCGGTGCCATTCGGCAGCAAAAAGCTGCTCAGCAGCAAAAGGCCGAACACAGGCACCATCCAAAACGCGACGGCATTCAACGTCGGAAATGCCATATCGCGTGCGCCAATCATCAACGGTACCAGGTAATTTGCCAGCCCCACCAGCGTCGGAAAGATCCATAGAAAGATCATGATCGAGCCGTGCATGGTGAAAATGCCGTTATAAAGCGCCCGATCGACCACATCCGATTTGGGCGTAATCAACTCAGCCCGAATGATCATGGCAAGGAAGCCGCCAATCAGGAAGAACACAAACGACGTGACGAGGTACTGAATCCCAATGACTTTATGATCGCGGCTAAAGGAAAAGTAGCGTCGCCATTCAGGAGGCTGGCTCTGAGGTTCTGCCTCATTCCCGTTGCCCAGGTTTTCGACTGCAATGTTGGTCATGAGGGGAAGCTGTTGGTTGTTGGTTTTTAGAAGAATGCAGAAGGCAGAGGGCAGAAGGTGGAAAACCGCAGAGACGCAGAGGCGCGGAGATTTAACTCAAAACTCTCATCCTTTAGCCTTCATCCTTTAGCCTTTAGCCTTCACCACCCATATCTTTCTCAATCCCCTTCTTATCTGGCACTTCTTGATCAATGCCTTCGGGGGTGGGTTGGTTGACCAGGGGCGGTTTTGCAGGGGGGACAGAAGCCCAGCCGACTTCGACGGGCTTGTTGGGTTCGCCGCGATAGTATTCGGAATAGGCTTGGTTGAAGGCTGGGGTTGGTTTAGCAGCGGCCGCCTGTTTGAGCCAGTTTTGGTAGGTGGTGGGCGATTCGACGAGCACATCTGCTTGCATCGCCGCAAAGTAGGTGCCGCTAAACTGCGAATCTTCGAGTCGGTATTTGCCTTCCAGGATGGGGGTGAATTCGAGGTCGATCGTGCGTTTGGGTAAAATGTCTTGTTTCAAGCGAAAGGCCGGGACGTAAAAGCCGTGCAGCACGTCTTCAGAGTAAAGGGCGAGGCGAATGCGTCGATCGACCGGGACATGCAGTTCTGTACTGGTGACGTTCTGATTAGGGTAGTGGAATGTCCATACCCATTGCTTCGCGTTCACTTCAATTTCTTCGATCGGTTGTCCTTCTTCATCTAACGTTGCGGCATAGGCAGGCTCCATGCCCATGTGATGCAGATGCACCACATCCACTGGCCCGCGAATATTCATCTGGTTATACACATTGAAACTGGTGGTCACAATCCAAAGCACCAACAATACGGGAATGACTGTCCAAATAACTTCTAGCTTGACATTGCCTTCGATCGGGGGGCCGTCGCTGATGTCAAAACGACTCACCTGACTGGTCAAAATCGCTAGCATCAACACGCCAAAAACGCCGAGAAAGACGATCGTGCCCAGAACCACCAGAAAGCTGAACAGGTCATCCACTAACTGCGATTCGGCAGTGGCCTGTGGCGGTAGCCAACTATAGGACTGTTGACCCATCCACAAACTGGCTATGAAAACAAAGCCCGCATAAGCAACCCACGGCCAGTAACGCAATAGTCTCATCGCAACATGCTCCTGTTCACCTGCTTTTGGGGCTATTTTTCGAGGACTATTTCAGTACAACATTTGGATCCTGACCAGCCCGCAGCAAGCGATCGGCTGTATTGTGTACACCAAAATCGGCAGCCATATGTGCGCCCAGCGTGCCATGTACGAACATAATCCCAAGAATGAAGATGCCTGCGAGTACATAGCTCCACTGCACCTGCCTGACGTTGTCTTTACGCCAGAGAAACCGCTGAAAGCCTCGCCAGACGGTCATACCAACAATCAGCGCCAGCAGCAACACCCCGCCAACCCCATGCCAGAGCATAGTCTCCATTGCCCCTAGACCCCAGGCGCTTTTCATATCGGCGGGCGGTGTTGCTAGCATGATTTCGTAGAAGCCTGCTGCAACGGTGAAAAAAGTGACGATCGCGGCGGCAAGCATGTTGTACCAGCCCACATCGAAGAAGTTCGATCGCACCGCATCGATTGACAAAAACTTGAGAATCGATCGCTCTAGCGGAAACAGTACTCCTGCAATATCAAAGGCGATCGCGATAATAAACAGCCCTAGCGTGATGTGGACTAAATTTGGATGAATGGGAATGGCGTAAGGCAACCCATTGGCACCCAGTTGATCGCTCACCTGTTGAATCAGTTCTGGTGGATTCATCGCAGCGCTCCGTCTCTGATGGCTTCTACTACAGGCACCGTATGCAGTCCGTAGACCCAGACCAACTTATCACCCAGATACACCTGATAGAAAACTAGGGCACTCAACAGCATCCCTACCCCCAGGAATGATTTGGGTAGCGTTTGTGGATCGCGCGAACGAATGATAAAACGCCATGCCGTAATCGCAGCCAAAATTGCTGACAGCGACCAGCCCAAAAGAGTATGAATGTTAAGCGTCGATCGCGCCGCAGCATACGGTTCTGCCAGACCCGCCTCAACCTGCCCAAACAGCACAGCAATAAAAATGGAAAGTGTGGCAAAAAACAGATTCCACCAGCCCACTTCAAACAAGCGCGTATTGCGAGTTAGTGCGCCTATAACGTCACAGAAGACGGCAAACAGCACCATCGCAATGACAAAGTGAACCACGATCGGGTGAATCGTATCGGGATAAGGAAGGTTGTGGTCATTAAGGGGCGGAAGATACTCAAACATATGCTTCTCCTTGGCGATCGGGGGCAAAATCACCAACTGTGATGGTCACAATGCAATCTCTAAGCTGTGTGAACAGAGTTTCTCATAAACATCCCACACCTGATAGCTATGGTAAGCACAATCTGCTAGTTAGGGCAAAGGACAGAGGGTAGAAGTGGGGAGTGGGGATGAGGAGCAGAGGAAGCAGGGAGAGCGGAGGAAGCGGAAGAGGCAGGGGGAAAGAGTGTTGAGTTAGAGAGCGATCAGCGATCAGCCGTCAACTGCTCAGCTTCCTTCTAAAAACCAATAACCAACAACTTCTTCTGCCTTCTGTCTTCTCTTGCAAAGGCGATCGTGGCTTAAAGGCTAAGCCTTCTGACGGATGGCTTGAACCGAGCGATGTCTGTACATTAAGAACAGTTTTCAGAAATGATTTAGTGCAGCTTTTAGAAACGGTTATGGATGACTTCAAGCTATCGATCGTGATGTTTCTGGTTCAGAGCGGTTTCGTTCTTGGACAAGACTTCTCTATGGATGCCAATGGTGACTTGATTATTGGTAGCCCAGAAACCTTTTCTGCATTGTCAGCGTTTATGGATTCAATCTCTTAACGTTGGCTTGTACACATCCACTGGTGTTCAAGCGTGGTTGGACTTGATGCTGTGCCGCACCCCGTGAGACTATTGCAATTGGTGTCTAAGGGCGAATACGATCGCCTCTTAAGTGTTGTTCAGTTTTAGAGCCGTTGTGTCTCTACTGCAACTGGTGTGTCTAGTCCTACGCGCATTCAAAAGGATGAGTTGCATCATCACGCTAAGTTAAGCAGATCGTAGTGTTTGATGCTGGAGTGCTTGAGTCTGACAATGGCGCTGCTGTAGTTGGTGCATATGCTCAAAGAGTTGCCAGCAATATTGCTCTGGTAAGCCGCACGTTACCGCACCTCGGAGCACCACGTTGAAATACCAATCGTTTGGGGCAAGTTCTTCATTCAGCTTGTCTACAACTATATAGGTGCGCACGTTGGCATACCGCTGATGCTGGCAAGAAACCTCAATAGTTTCACGACGGTAACCACCTGTAGGCACTTCTTCACGCTCGTCTAAGCGATCGCTCAATCGCCACGGCAGAGCATATAAAACACCTTGCACCGCAGAAGTGGGATCGCTGACTACATCCAGTACGCCACAATTTCGGCGAGCCGATCGGCGGTAAAAGCCCAGTCGATAGCCGCTAAGCGTTGCTGCCCCAACCACAAACAGATGCGTACTTTCACCCAGCGTGCGCTTTAGATCTACAGGGCACATGCAGGAACCATAGGCAAAGTAGTAGAACATTGGCTCAGCCACTTGTTGATGCCCTTCAAAGGATGGGTACGTCACATTCTTTGCGGGGCAATTGCTGTTGTCAAAAAGTTCTGCCATACGTTTGAGAAATAATAAGTAACGTCTGAAATCTTTCTAGCTTTGAGGTACTTCTATATTAAAGTATCGTATTCCGATGCGAGAACTGTAGTTTTTGGTAAAGCCTTAGGACGCGTCATCATTAAGCTCAAAAACTTTGAGTATCAGCCTTACTGCGCCCGTTCTAATGCACAAGGCTAGGAGCTGGAACCCTTGATGCAAGTCATGTGGATGAGTCATTGATGACAGCCTCTAGTGAAGTGCTGCTTTTACAAGACTGGCTGTTCTTGTAAGGCTGGGGTTCTAGGCGATAAACGCGTGCCTGCTTGTCTGAGAGGTAAATCCACCGCTGGTTGCCGTTTGAAAACACCACACGCCACCCTGTAACAAGCGCTTCTGTACACATTTCATCCGCTTTCGCTAAACCTAGGCAGCCATCAGGCCAGGTTTTGGGGGTTGCTTCAACTACCTTCAGTTTTGCAGGCGGTATCTTGGTCTGTTTACTTAACGCCTGACGTAGCCGGGTTGCCACCGTGGAGGGCAATTGAACCGTTGCTTGTGGAGGGATGACGGCTAGCACCATTGCTGAGTGCTCTGGCGCGATCGGTCTGCCTTGCGCCCTTTGCGGAAGCAACCCGCCTGTGCCCAAAAATAGGCTTGTGAGCAGGATTGCTCAGCAACATCTGCGGCATAACGTTTGTCGTGTGGCAAGCCACGATCGTGAAGGCATCCACTGCAAGCTTCGGTGTTTCATAGGCACAGTGACATTGGAGCTTTGACGCTAGTTTAAACGAAAGTTAAGCACAAGACTGAAACGAACTTTACGCATTTGCAGTCTGAGCGGTTGTTCCTTGCACCTTATACCAATTTGAATTGAAAAGGTGGCAGATGCATTGCACTTGATCCCTCTCAGGCCCCCTGATCAAGGGGGATGCCGAAGGCAGGGGGATCTTTATCTATCGCGATCGCCAGTGAAACTGGCATTAATACCGATTTAAAGAATGACGGCTACAGATCAATCGGTGGGTAGGGGCAAGGCATTGCCTTGCCCCTACAGGATGTGTCGCATTTTCAATTCAAATTGGTATTAAAATCGTGGGCTAAATAAAATTGACAATTGTTTGCAGGTAGGGACGAACAGACCCCCTTGCCACATTTGGGAGTGAACCTCAGTTGCCCCTGCCAGTTGGGGAAGGAGCGCTTCAAACAGCTCCTGAAACAGCGCCACGGTCAACACGCGTAACCGCCTACTCTGACGGCTGTGCGCCCCTGCGTTTACCGGGTAACAGGAACAAAATCAACGCCTGTCCCAAAGCGATTGCCAGGAGAGACTTTCACAAGCTGAATCCCAACGTTGCGATCGCCGGACGGCAAAAACCGCACGGCTTCTGACGCTCCTGTTGCTGTAAAATCGGGCGATGCCAACGCTTGCTGCACCCCTGAGCGAGTGGGATTGAGCACGATCGCGGCCGCCAGTGCTTTCGTGGCATCATAGGCAGTGGCCGTGCGCCAGTTGACATCCCCACCCCAAAGCCGACGCGACTGACCGGGAAACGAAGACTGTAGATTCCCATCGATATGCCACGGTACTGCCAGCACCATCCCCAACGCCTGTTGTCCACCGACTTCCAGCGTTTTCGGCGCATAGACATCATCCCCTCCTAACAAACTCAGGCGACGCTGATTAACCTGCACGACCTGTAGTGCCTGGTCGAGAGTACCGGTATTAGCGGCTAGCATCAGTAACTTATCCCCTTGTTTCAGCGCCTGATCGACGGCTTGTGCCGCGCTGAAGCTGGGCGCTGACAGATCGAATTCAGCCGACACCTGCCCACCCGAAAGGGCGATCGCCGTGACAAACTCTGCTTTTAACGATTGGCTGTAGGCGCTTTGAGAGTTGAAAAATACGGCTGCTTTCTTGACCTGCAACTGTTTAGCGGCGTAGTCTGCTAACGCTCGTGCCGCCACATAATCACTGGGCACCGTGCGGAACGTATACTTGCCGAAGCCAGACAGCTTTACGGTGGAGCTAATGGGAGAAATACTGACCAGACCACCCGCGTTGTAGACACTTCCCGCGGCTAGCGTCGCATCACTGGCATAATGACCTACGACGCCTAACACTTCAGGCGTCTGCACCAGTGCGTTAGCAATTTGTTTGGCAGTATCAGGGTTATTATCGTCATTGGTAATCACGACCTTGAGAGGGCTTGTTTGGCTCCCGATCGCGCCATTAGTTTCTTGCTGTGCCTGAGCGACACCACGCAAAATTTCTAAACTGCCATTGGGATCAGTGCCAATTGGCACCGCTACGGCGATCGTGTACGAAGGGTTGGCTCCAATACGAGCATTATTCAAATAAATCAACGTTTCGGGTGCATTTCGCGCCTTTTGCAACGCTGATTCAAACAGTGCCGTCGCTTCGCCGTACTGCTTAGCAGCCATTGCCCGCAGACCAGCCTGTTTTGCCTGGGCAAAAGCGGGATTATCGGCTTTGATTTCGGTCTGAACTAGACTGCGTTCACCCTGGCTGATACGATTGTCGAGCGAGACGGTTTCCTGGTTGGTCTGCTGTGTACCCAGCTTTATCCCGGTTTTCGGCATGAACCACCAAAAACCAGCACCTAACAAGCCAGCCGTAAACAAGAATGCCAGCAACAGCGCTGGAGTTTCATTTTTCTGAGACATAAGCGAACCATGCCTGGTTCAAATAAGGGTACCACTTTTGGCAAAGACCCAAATGAAGCGTGCTGTTGGATACAGGGCTGATGCCTTTAAAACTCCGCAACCCGCGGCTTTCCAGACCTGATTCAAGGAAACACAAAGGCTGCCCAAGGATTGTGAATTAAATTTAGGATCGACAAATTACTTGAAGGTAAGGGCGAACGGCCGTTCACCCCTACGAGAAATACCGATGTGATTAACTTCTTGCACCTTAGTTTCTGTAAAGCGAACGACAAGAGCTAAATTGCTACGTCTTAGGGCGCGTCATCAATTAAGCTCAAAAGCCTTGTGCATCAGTCTTACCGCGCCCGTCCTCACAGATAAGGCTAGGGGCTGGAACCCTTGCTGCCAGTTATGTGTACGAGTAATTGATGACAGCCTCTAGCGCTTTAGGAGATTTTTGTTACGTCAGTCTCGTCGAGCGCTTGACTCACAAAGGGAAGTTGCTGCCAAAACCGATTAAAGCTGGGGGGATGAACAATGCGCCAGGCGGCCAGAGTCGCGATCGCCACGATTACCAGAGTCAGCAGATTATAAAAAATGTACGCAGGGCGAATTGTTCGCTGTGGTGAAAGCGGCTTCTTGCTTTGACTGCTTTGGCTTGGGGTTGATCGCATGGGTGGCCGCGTATCTGGCGTTTTGCTAACCGTCGGCGCGACTGCCCCAACCATAAGGCGCATAGCATGCAGTTGGTTTGCTACTACAGGCGGTTTCCGTGCCGTGCGGCTCCACTGCACCAACACAGTCAGCGGCATGCCACAGAGGTTGGGTGTGCCCAGCATGCGCAACCGTTGAATTAAGCCCTGATCGTTAGCAGCAACCACAACTAAATCGTCTGGACGATTACGCGCTAACCCATAGGCGGCTTGAGCCGTGGCGAGCGAGAGCCTGGTTTTTTTGCTCTGTGTGTGCCCTTCACTGGGTTTCAGAGCCGGGTGCTGTGCGATCGACGTGGTCGCTTTCCACCCGCTTTCTGGGAAGAACCGCACAAACTCCCGCGCTGTGCGTTCCTGGGCAGGCTCGATCGCGTGATTGCACAAGAGCTGGATCTCCTCCAGCACGGCTTTTGAGATAAAACATTCTCCAACCCGTGAAAACTCTTGCCAGTGCCTTACACCGCTCGACATAATCGCACTGAGGTCTAACAAAATGAGAAAGGACGGTAAAGCAGCCATGACAGCACCATTAAGGCTAAATCAGGATTGATTCCAACATTGAATAGAAGATGAACTTAGAGGTAGATGCACTAGAAGTATGAAGCTGCGTAACGTTCGTTGCTGAAAGATTGAGAAATGATCCGAGCACAGCGCAGAAGCTTTACGGTATAGGTTTAGATTGCGTCCTAAAGGTGGTTTATGAGCAACTTATCAAGATATCGGGTAGTCTGCACCCTTTCGTTTGGCGATATTTATGGTCAGATTATTGTTTGGTTGATTGTAATCTTTCTTAGCTTGGCTTCGGCATTGGCATTGATGGGAGCCAGTAAGCCAATCTATGCGATCTCTGTCGTTGGCTTAATTTTAGTACTAACCGTACCCTTCTTGCTCTTCGCCTTTGTGACAACCTTGTTGAATCACATTGAGTTGATGTCAATTGACCCAGCAACTGTCAGTCGGAATGTAACGCCTACATCAACAGCGAGTGTGCCCAACCAACGCCCAGCACAGGCGGCGGGATGAGGTGTAAGGAGTGATGGATGAGTGGTGAGCAAGGAGCAGAGGGAAAGAAGTTTTGAGTTTTAGCCTCTAGCCTTATGCCGCCTGCCGTTCTACTCCTCCCTCCTCACTTTTCTAAAGAAGTTCCTTGTCTTTTGGCAGGGAACTTTTTATTTTGGCAGGATAGATGGAGTTATTTCGGATGGCGATCGCACAGCATGATTGAGCATGACGTAATCATTGTGGGTGGTGGATTGGCGGGATCACGAGCCGCCCTGGAAATTATTCGCACCGATCCCACCTTGAATGTGGCAGTAGTGGCGAAGACGCACCCCATTCGATCGCACTCAGTCGCCGCTCAGGGTGGTATTGCAGCATCCCTCAAGAATGTGGACTCTACCGACAGTTGGGAAGCGCATGCGTTTGATACGGTCAAAGGGGCTGATTACCTTGCCGATCAGGATGCGGTAGAGCTTCTCACCCGTGAGGCACCTGATGTGGTCATTGATCTGGAGCACATGGGCGTGCTGTTTTCGCGCCTGCCCGATGGACGCATTGCCCAACGTGCGTTTGGTGGACATGCCCACAATCGCACCTGCTATGCGGCTGATAAAACGGGCCATGCCATTTTGCATGAACTGGTCTGCAATTTGCTGAGTCGCGGTGTCACTATTTATGACGAATGGTACGTGCTGCGACTGCTTTTGGAAGAGGGTCAGGCGAAAGGTGTAGTGATGTATCGCATTGAGGATGGTCAGTTGGCGATCGTCCGTGCGAAAGCCGTCATGTTCGCTACAGGCGGCTATGGGCGAGTCTACAACACCACCTCCAACGATTACGCCTCTACAGGGGACGGACTTTCCATGACGGCACTGGTCGGCTTGCCGTTGGAAGACATTGAGTTTGTGCAGTTTCACCCAACGGGCCTCTATCCAGTCGGGGTGCTGATTTCAGAAGCAGTGCGGGGAGAAGGGGCTTATCTGATTAACAGTGACGGGCGGCGGTTTATGGAAGATTACGCCCCCAGCCGCATGGAACTGGCTCCGCGTGACATTACCTCCAGAGCCATCACCCGCGAGATTCGTGCAGGACGAGGGGTGCATCCCGATGGCACCGCTGGTGGCCCCTGTGTGTATCTGGATTTGCGCCACATGGGGCGAGAAAAGATTATGAGCCGTGTCCCTTTTTGTTGGGAAGAAGCACATCGACTGGTGAATGTAGATGCCGTGACCCAACCAATGCCCATTCGCCCTACCGTGCATTATTCAATGGGCGGCATTCCAGTCAATACAGATGGACAGGTGCGGCGTAGTGCCGATGAACTAGTGGATGGCTTTTTTGCGGCAGGGGAAGCGGCCTGTGTGTCTGTGCATGGGGCGAATCGCCTGGGCAGTAATTCGCTGCTGGAATGCGTGGTGTATGGACGACGCACGGGGGCCGCGATCGCCCAGTACGTTCAGAACCGCAAACTGCCTGAGGTGGATGAAGCCCGCTATCTCAATGAGAGTCGGAGCCAAATTCAAGCCTTGCTCGACCAACCGGGGCAGTATCGCCTGGCAGAAATTCGGCAGGCGTATCAAGATTGCATGACCGACCATTGCGGTGTGTTCCGTACCGAAGCCGTAATGCGCGAGGGCCTGACGAAGCTGAAAGACATTCAACAGCGCTATAGCCAGGTGCGTCTGGATGACAAGGGCAAGCTTTGGAATACCGAAATTACCGAAGCGCTGGAACTCCGTAACCTGATGATTGTGGGTGAGATGATTCTGACCTCTGCTCTAAACCGTCAGGAAAGCCGTGGCTCTCATTCGCGCGAAGACTACCCCGATCGCGATGATGCCAATTTTCTCAAGCACACGCTGACGTATTATTCTCCTGCTGGCATTGATATTAGCTATAAGCCGGTGGTGATCACTCTATTTCAACCCCAGGAACGAAAATATTAGGTTTAAGTGCCTATCTCTCTCTTAGGTCGAATGCCAAAGAACATTTACTGAATTTAGGGTAGGGCAAGTTTGTCTGACTGCAACTCTTGCTCTTTGCTTCTAGATGATTTTTCAGTGGTGCTGATCGTTCTTTTCCGCAAGATGTGCTTACACAGCGTCTAGCAGAATGTCGTGCTGAGGGAAATTTGTTCTAGTGAGTGAGCCGCAAGTGTAAGACATCGCGTTGTCATCACTCGTTGCTTAGACCTCTCATGACATGGCTTTTGCGCTCTCAGTGGTTGAGGTATGCCGTTAGTGCGTTGACCGTTTCCATCGCCTTACTGGTGACACAACTCTTCAACAGTTGGGCGATCGCATCTCCCATTTCGCTACTGGTATGCCTGATTGCGGTGCTGATTAGTGCCTGGTACAGCGGTATTGGGGCTGGATTGACTGCGACAGGCCTGTCGGCTTTGTTTTACAGCTACTGCGCGGTGCAATCCGTAGAGTCGCTCGCGAGTATGACAGACAATTCGGTTGCTTTGGGTCTATTCAGCGTGAGCGGCACCTTGACCAGCTTACTGTGCGGCAAACTTCAGGATACAACCCAGCACCTTGAAGGACGAGAACGCAACGCGATTCAGCAATCAAAACTGTATCAGCGAGCGCAGGAATTTAACACCAGCTTGGAGCGAGAAGTTCAACGGCGCACGGCTCAACTACAGTTGGCATCGGATTTTGAAGCAGCACTCAAACGGATCACGGATAAGGTGCGCGATAGCCTCGATGAAGCCCAGATTCTGCAAACGGTGGTGCAGGAGCTGGGTACCAGTATGGGGGTCAATAGCTGTAACGCTGGACTCTACGATTTGAATGCAGGCACCTCCACGATCGCCTATGAATACAACCCCTCGATCCTGTCCTTTCAAGGTCAGGTGATTCAGATGTCGGACTGCCCAGAACTTTATGCCCAACTGTTGACCGGGCAATATTGCCAGTTTTGCCCCTTGCACATCAGCCCGATGCGAGGACGAGTCGCCATTCTTGCATGCCCCATTGAAGACCATCAGGAAGTATTAGGCGACCTGTGGCTGATTATCGATCGTGATTATGGCTTCAAAGACGTGGATCTGCGGTTAGCGCAGCAAGTAGCGACCCAGTGTGCCATTACCGTCCGTCAGGCCAGACTCTATCGCGCGGCTCAGATGCAGGTTGCCGAATTAGAGAAGCTCAACCAGCTCAAAGACGACTTTTTGAGTACCGTTTCCCATGAACTGCGCACGCCCGTATCAAACATGAAAATGTCGATTCGCATGCTGGAGCTAACGCTAGCGCAACGCAATCCAAACGGACACGCAGACTCTAAACCCGCCCAGTATTTACAGATCTTACGAGACGAGTGCGATCGCGAAATTAAACTCATTAATGATCTGCTGGATTTGCAGCGCCTGGAAGCAGGGTCACATCTTGTCGAATGTGAAATACTTTGGTTGCAGCACTGGCTACCCTCGATCGTTGCCCGCTTTCAAGAACGTGCGCAGAATCGACAACAGACATTGCAAATGTCGCTCATGCCCGATCTGCCTGCTTTGTGGGTTGACTCGGTGAGTCTGGAGCGCATTCTCACCGAACTATTGAACAATGCCTGTAAGTACACTCCCCCTAGTGAAACCATTACGGTCACTGGCAGTCGGACGTCTGGCGGGGTGCAATTGCAGGTCGGGAACACGGGCATTGAACTGACACCCGACGAATTGAGCCATATTTTTGATAAGTTTTATCGGGTGGTGGGCAGCGATCGCTGGAAACAAGGTGGCACTGGGCTAGGGCTGACCCTGGTGCAGAAGTTAGCTGCCCAAATGGGCATGGATCTTCACGTCGAGAGTGCCGCTAACCAAACAGCCTTTACCCTCGTTCTGCCAGATTCAATCCTTGATCCCCAATAGGCTTTGGTTGCCCACGTCACTGATCACTCCGTGCAACCACTGGACTAAAGCATGGATGCTCAAGCTCTGACCCGCTACCTTTACCCCTCCGAACAACGGGTAGTGGTGTGTGTCGATCGAACGGCATTTTAATCCCGGCCTCCAAACCCAGAATAACGGCCTTCAACCGCAGGACAGATGGTGCTGGCGTGGGTTCCTCCAGTTGGGTGAACCAGCTAGAGGAGGTAAGGTCGCCTCAACCCGATTAAACTTCTGCTAGAACAACGCGATCGCTGCCATCGCTGGAGGGTAAGATGCTAAACAAACTACTCCGAGCCGCTGCCATCACTGTTTTGCTTAGCGTTTTGATGCACGAAGGTGTTTTCACCACTCACCGCCCCATAAATGACCAGTCCTTCCCTCAAGCGGCCCTACCGTTAGAACGACGCTGATGCAGAATGGTGGGTGCTAGGGCTGAGTTGGAGTGAGAGATCAAGCGTCAGAACTCAGGAGCCAGCATCAATGTTTATCACTGGATGAAGCAATGGCTTTGATCTTGCACATTACAAGCCGATCACACTGGCAGAAAGCACAGCAGTACGGCGTGTATCTCGCTGGTTCGCTAGAAATAGAAGGCTTTATCCATTGTTCGACTCCCGCACAAGTGGTAGCGACCGCAAATCGGTTTTTTCGTGGTCAGGCGGGACTGGTTCTGTTGTGCATTGAGAGCGATCGTGTTCAGTCTGAAATTCGCTATGAAGCAGTAAATGGCGAATTATTTCCCCATCTTTACGGTGCGCTCAATCTGGATGCTGTGACGCAGGCGATCGACTTTGAGCCGAATGCCGATGGCAACTTTACACTACCGTCAGTATTGCAGAGAATTTTGCAAGAATTGGGTGAGGATATCAATCTGTAGGAACTGAGGGATAACTATGCACAGCATCACACTAAAATCTCATATCGGCAGTGATGGTCTTTTGCAGGTTCATCTACCTGAAATAAGGGATACAGAGATTTAGGTGATTATTGTCTATCAAGCTAGCTTGCCCAAAGATGTTAAAGCGGTAGATCTTTCACAGTTTTACGGCTGCATTCAGGATGACTCATTCTTCAGACACTTTCAACCTGAACGTGAACCTCTGGAATGAACTATTTGCTTGATACCAATGCCTGCATCATCTACCTAAAAGGCAGAAATTTGAGTTTGAAGCAGAGGCTTGAGGCGATTCCGAATCAAGAGATCGCTGTGTGTTCGATCGTCAAAGCGGAACTTTGCTTTGGTGCCATGAAAAGTGCTGATCCAGAACACAACCTTACTTTACAGCACACATTCTTGGCGCAATTTGTCTCGCTGCCTTTTGACGATCTTGTGGCTACAACGTTTGGGGTAATCCGGGCACAGTTAGAAACTAACGGAACACCGATTGGAGCTTATGATTTGCTCATTGCCGCGATCGCTCTGGCAAATAATCTCACCCTAATCACCCACAACACGTGAGAGTTTGGACGGGTAGATGGATTGCAGGTTGAGGATTGGGAGGCTGGGGTGTAAGTGTTCTTCAACCTCACCAGTGGATAAAAACGACTGACAAAGAGAAATCGGAGTTCTGTCAGGAATTACTGTTATGGTCTCAGAAACTCACAAATTAAAGTTGACAGACTACTAGCTCCATCATTAACGTGTTTAGCGTAGCGCTAGCCATCGGAAGTGCGCGATCGCGAATCTGCATAATTACTGCCTCAATCGTTTCAGTGCTTGTTGAGTGCCCTTTTCAAAAGCGCGAATCTCAGTTTCCCAATGCTTAATCAAGCCTTCATCGTGGGAACGATCGCCAGCCTTCCGTCTGCTGGTTGCTGTAAAAATGAAAAAACCAGGTTCCTTAGCGAAACCTGGTATCGATCTAAATGGGGGCAGAGGGACTTGAACCCTCACGACCTTGCAGTCAACGGATTTTCATCCTCTTGCAACTTTCGCTGCTGCCAGCAAGATTTATCTACTGGTTTTGAGAATTGGACTCTCCCTTTACCCTCGACTACACGTTAGGGTAGCTCCCGTCGAGTCTCTGCACCTTCCGAGACAAGAAGTTTTGAGTTTTGAGTTTTGAGTTTTGAGTGAAAGAAGCAGCTCAAAGCACAGAACCTTGGACTCAGCGCTATCATTTCGTCGGCTTGGCTCAGGATTGCCGTGTTGGGATAGGGTGTGGGGTTTAGGGTGTGGGGTGTGGGGCAAACTCGTTTAGACTTCATGCTAAACGCTATCCCTCATCCCTCATCCCTCATCCCTCATCCCTAATTTAGGTTTCCCTGAGTTTGAGAGCGGTCACTTGATCGATTTCTCCATCAAGGCTCAGTTATCTAAGTCCGTTGCGTCTACCATTCCGCCATGCCCCCTTGTTGGCATCACACCTCCATTTGTTTATTCCAACATCAATGGGGGCTTTTATGCAACTAAGCGATCAACGATGTACCGAAAACACGATCGCTCTAAGTCTTTCTGTTAAGCATCCAGGCGATTTCAAGAGAATGTGAAAGTCCGACCAATGTCCTTACTGTCCGCCTGAAATGAGGACATTGGTAGGATAGTCTTTCTCCAGACCGTTCGGTACGGTTTAGTAGGGTCGCTAACGGCTTGTGGTGATGGCTACCTGATTCTACAAAAGGCGGATCTCTGCAAATGAGTGAAATGATGAAGCTCCAGTTTGTTGTTTGCGCTGGGTTTGCCGTGATGATATCCCTGCCAGTTCTCGCGCAACGCCAGTCGTCTCTTCGGCCTGCAACTGACAAGGATATTGTGTTGCCCGCACCACCCACGCCCCAGATGAATCGCCAGCGAGAGGCTGCGATCGCGGCGTATGATCCGGTGATTCGCCTCATTGCACACACTACCTTGATGGACAAACTGGCAGCAGCGGGCAAATTGACCTTCTCTGCATCCCAATCAAAAGCGCTGACAGCCTTGCTCAAAGACCTGTCTGCCCGCAAGGATTTGCCGCCTGCCGCTGCTAAAGAAATTCTGACATCGCTGCGTCACCTGCTGACATCTGACCAAATTAAAGCGGTAGAAACGGCGTGGCAAGAGCGTGACGATGCTCGACGACAGGCAGGAGCGCCGCAAGAAATGGTATTGCCCGATGGTCGCAGAGCACGGTTTGACTCGTCGCGATCGGCCCCTGCCCCTGAGCAGGGTTTGCCGTCTCCACCCCCCGGACAGAGTTTGCCTTCGCCGCCCACTGCTTTACCCACTGCTCCACCTACAGAGGCTCAAGGTGGTATGGATGCTGCGATCGCAGAGGGCAAGCCGTTTAATCCGTTTAATCCCAACGACATTATTGCTGGTAAGGCCGTACAGAATTTGCTCACTCGGTTGAAAGCGCACGCCTAATATCATGCCGAACTTGGAGCTATGAAGGCTGGAGCAGGAAGGCAGAGGACAGAAGGCAAAAGGCAAGATAGTCGATCGCGCGTGCTGAAACGGTACAGAAAAATCCTGATGCTCAAAAATGACGTTGGCGGCAGGCAAGCGGTAGAATGTTGGCAACTGCTCCATCCCCTGCGATTTCTGTCTATGGATATTACAGTTGCGCTTCTATACCTGGTTTTGGCGGGTGCTTTCTTATTAGTCGTTCCGGCTGCACTATACTTTTATTTGAACACTCGCTGGTATGTAGCAAGCTCGTTTGAGCGAGCGTTCATGTACTTCCTGGTTTTTATGTTTTTCCCAGGGCTGCTTCTGCTAGCTCCTTTCCTCAATTTCAGACCCAAACGACGTGAGATTGCAAGCTAAGCGATCAGTCATTGCTACATTTTTATCCTTTTTTCCTTAGCTTCTAGATGCGACGGATTGATGTCCTCGGAATTGGTTTTGGCGTGTTTGCTTCAGGTGGCATTGCCTATCTACTGCTACAGGAGACAGGTCTAGACAGCGTAACGGCAGGCATCTGGACGCAGGTTGCTCTGGTGGGTGGCCTGTTGGGTTGGATTGCGACGTATGCTTTGCGTGCGGTTACTCAAACCATGACCTACAACCAGCAGCTTAAGGACTATGAAGAAGCGGTATTGCAAAAACGGCTAGAAGAGCTGACTCCTGAAGAGTTGGCGAAGCTCCAGGCTGAGATTGCGGCGGAGAAGGGGGAGAGGGAAGAGAAGGGAGAAGGGAGTGGGGAGTTTTAAGTTAAAAGTTTTTAGTTCTGAGGTTTAAGTTGAAGAGTGGTCAGCTATCAGCGGTCAGCGGAGAAGTTTTGAGTTAAATTTGTCTTCCCCTGCTTCCCTAGCTCCTTCCGCATTCCGACTCCCTCTCTCCTACTGCCTCCCGATTCCTGCCTTCTAACAACCAACCACTAACTAACAACCACTTTTCAATGACTTCGATTTCGCAATGCTTTGAAACTCTGCGTGACCATGCTCGCTGTGCGTTGATTCCGTTTATTACGGCAGGTGATCCAGATTTAGAGACGACGGCGGAGGCATTGCGGGTACTCGATCGCAGTGGGGCTGACATTATCGAACTGGGAGTGCCCTATTCAGATCCGTTAGCCGATGGGCCTGTCATTCAAGCCGCCGCGACACGAGCTTTGCAACGAGGGACACGGTTGGATCGGGTGCTAGAGGTGGTGCGATCGGTGAGTCCAACGATCCAAGCGCCGATTGTTTTGTTTACGTACTACAACCCCATCTTAAATCGGGGCATTGATGCCTATTTGCAGCAAATCGCAGCCGCTGGTGTCCGTGGGCTGGTGGTGCCCGACCTGCCTCTGGAAGAAGCCGCAACGTTACTCGGCCCTGCAACGGCACATGGCATTGAGGTGACGCTGCTGATTGCCCCAACGAGCCCTAAAGAACGGCTGATGGCGATCGCGGAGCAGTCGCAGGGCTTTATTTATTTAGTGAGTACGACAGGCGTAACGGGGGTTAGAGCACAGGTACAGGCGCGGGTAAAAGATTTGCTGCTGGAGTTACGCAACGTGACGGACAAACCGATTGGCGTTGGGTTTGGCATTTCGCAACCAGAACATGCCCATCAGGTCATGGAGTGGGGCGCAGATGCGGCGATCGTCGGAAGTGCGTTTGTGAAACGTCTGGCAGATGGTGCGCCGACGCAAGGATTACAGGCGATCGAAACATTTTGCCAAAGCTTGAAAGCGGCCATTGCACCGACGTAGCGCGGTTATTACCAGGTCTGACTTGATGGCTGGAAAAGCTGTGCTGGGTCGGCGTGGCATGCTTTAGCTTGCAAGCTGAAAGAGGCTTTTGGTCAGAGGATGTCTTTTGAACGTAAGTTCGCTAAGTTTATGCATAAACTTAGCGAAAGAAATGATTAAGATTGCTTGCGAAATGAAAAGAATTGTAAACTTTTTGCGGGATTTATGTTTTCCTGGATAATTATAACTGAATTCGGTAAAATCACTGACTTGGGAAAAGTCTTAGTTGCTTCTCAAGACGTTGGTTTATGCACTCCGATATTTCCAGGATGCAGATTGGTAGCCAATTTTCGGCTTTTCTACCGCGTTTGAGCCATCCTGCTGTAGATTGATTCAGGGGTTCGCATCTACGAGTTTGCTTGTATTCTCCAGTTCAGTAGTTATGCTGAACTGCACTTTCGGATGAGCGTGAGGAGTGGGTTTTTGAAGAAACTGCCAAGACTGGGGTATCTCCACGTCTTAGCAGCTTGGGCATTGTTAGGAGGGGTGATCTCTTCGACTTTGCCTGTTGTTGCTGATGACGTAGTAATTTCAAACACTGCTGCGGCCAGGTTTAAAGACAGGCCGGGTGGCCCCGATCGGTCTACGAATTCTAACGCGACGACGTTTACGGCTGCACAAAGTCAGTCAAGCCTAGAGATTGTTAAAACAGCCGATCGCGCGGCGGCTGAGCCAGGCGATACAGTTGTCTACCGCTTGCAAATCAAGAATACGGGCGCAACAACGGTCGCCCCATTGCGGGTTACAGATACGTTGCCCCTGGGTTTGCAGTATGTTGCGAACTCAGCCCGTGCGGCGATCGGAACGGGTGGAAATTCGACCCAGGTGGCGCTTGCAACGCCGACCGTGAGCGGGCGCACCATCACCTTTACCTACCCCACCCTCACGCCACAGCAGACGCTAACGCTCGTGTATGCGGCTCTCCTGACTCCCGACGCCATTCGAGGGACGGGTAGAAACCTGGCAGTAGCGCAGGGGCAGACGGCTACAACGCCTGTTCAGAGCAACACGGCTAGCTACAGGCTGCAAATTCGCCCTGGTATTCTGGCCGATTGCGGCACCATTATTGGGCGCGTGTTTGTGGATAAAAACTTTGATGGTGAACAGCAGCCCGGAGAACCAGGGGTGCCAAACGCGGTCATTTTCATGGATGACGGCAACCGCGTGACGACGGATGCGGCTGGTCTGTTTTCGCTGGCTTACGTGATTTCGGGTACCCGCACTGGCACGCTAGATTTGACGAGCCTGCCGGGTTATATCGTCGCTCCTAACCTGTATCGGATTGAGGCAAATAGTCCATCTCGTCTGGTGCGGTTGGCTCCAGGCTCTACTGTACGAATGAACTTTGCCGTGACACCTAGCTTTAAGGAAGGGGGACGGTAGGATGCGACATGTAACCCTGAGCTTCACCTTGTTAACATCGCTGCTGGGTGCGCTGACCGCGATTGCGCCTGCCCACACTCGTGAATTAGGCCGCACCCCAGTGCGCTCGTCGGTTGAGTCTGTCGCAAACCGCAAGGCAGATGAACACGCTAAAAGTGAGGCTCCCAAGCAGCATTTGGTGGCTCAAACGCCATCTCTTGCGCCAAGCCCTGTTCCGGCTGTGCCTACTCCAACGGATGCTGCTCCCACGGAAACCGGAGTCCGTATTCTGGCACCGCAAGCGGGAACCACGGGTGAGCGATCAACCAGCTTGATTGTGCAATACCCTGCCGCAACGAAGGTGCAGGTCACGCTAAACCAGAAGCCGATCGACCCCGCCATTCAAACGCAGACACAGCCAACCGCTGACAATTTGGTGACGCAGGTCTGGTACAACATTCCTCTGCGGCCGGGTGAGAATACGCTGACCGTGCTGCCGGAAGGGGGTTCCCCGGTTAGTGTGACGGTAACGGCGAAGGAAGCAACCGCGCGTCTGGAGTTTTTGCCCACCAGTGATCCGCGTGTTCCCGCTGATGGGCGATCGTCCGTCACGGTGGAAGGGCAGATTACCGATGAAGCGGGTCAAATCCTTTCTCAGGATGCAGTGGTTACTCTGACCGCCAGCGCGGGTAAGTTTATTGGCGTGGATCAAGATACCGAACGTCCCGGTTTTCAGGTGCTCGCGCAGGGTGGCAAATTCAAGGCCCAGCTTCAGGCCAACCTGGCACCGCAGAAAGTGCGCATCCGGGCGGCTGTTGATCTACGGGAGGCTAAGCCATCTCAGGCTGATGACTCGTCCGCTAACCGTCCGCTGCCGCCGATTCAACGAGCCAACGATGGGCGATCGCGCTCTGAACCTGTGCTCACTCCTGCACCACTGGCACCACTGGCAGGGATTTCGCCCCAACTTCCAGTCTTAGAGGCATACACCCAGGTTGAGTTCATCACCAATCTGCGCCCGTTCATTATGTCGGGGTCGGTCAACTTTCGACTTGGCGCACCTGGCACGGACTATTACGGCAGCTTTCGAGATTTTCTGAGCCTCGATCGCATCAACGATGGGTCGCCCCGCTTTGACTTTGGAGCTGCTGCCTTTGCAACGGGTCGGCTGGGCGAATGGCTTTTTACGGGTGCCTTCAATAGCCAGCGTCCGCTAAACCAGACCTGCGATGGCACCACGAATCTATTTCGCAATACCCAGGAGTGCGATCAGGTTTATCCGGTCTACGGCGATAGCTCCACAACGGACTACCTGACCCCTTCGATCGATAGCGTCTACCTGAAACTGGAGCGCACGTCAAAGGTGCCTGGAGCCGGATCGGACTTCTTCATGTGGGGCGATTACAGCACCCCAGAGTTGGCTACGGCATCGCAATACTACACAGCAACGAACCGCCAACTGCACGGCTTTAAGGCCAACTACAACCTGGGCAATTTTCAGATTACGGGCTTCTACGCCAACAATCTGGAGGGCTTCCAGCGTGATTCCTTTACGCCGAATGGCACCAGCGGCTACTACTACCTGTCGCGGCGGTTGGTGAAGTCGGGCAGTGAACTGGTGTTTTTGGAAACCGAGGAACTGGGTCGCCCCGGTACTCTTGTTGAGCGCAAGCAACTCTTTCAAGGGCAAGACTACGAATTTGATTACGATCGCGGTTCCCTGTTGTTTCGTCGCCCCGTTCAAACTACTGAGTTTGACCTGTTTGGGCGTACGCTCATCCGCCGGATTGTGGTCACGTACCAATATGAAGGGACGAGCAAAGACACCAGCCTCTACTCAGGGCGGGTGCAGTACAACCTTGCCCGTACACCGGGTGCGGAAAGCTGGTTTGCCGCTAGCTACCTGAACGAAAACCAGGGCGATCGCACCTTTGCGCTGTTTGGCCTAGATGCTCTGATTCCGTTGGGTAAGGATGCCAAGCTCATTGCGGAATACGCGCGATCAACCAACGATTCCATCTTTCGCAACACGATTCGCGGCAATGCCTATCGGCTGGAACTGAACGGCAAGTTGGCACCAGGTATTCTGGCGCGTGCCTACTACCGATCGGTCGAAGAAAACTTTGCGAACGATGCCACATTTAGCTTTACACCGGGGCAAACCAACTATGGTGCCGAAGTAGCGGCGAAGGTGTCTCGCTCAACCAGCCTGTTGCTTCAGTTCGATCGTGAAGTGAACTTTGGCATTGCGACTGCCGTTACGGGGTTGACCTCGGTGACGACGAACGGGTTGACCGACCTGTTTAATCCCAGCAAAGACCCGGTTCCCGGCACGCGGGTGGATAACAGCGTGACGACGGTGCGCTTTGGCGTGCTGCAAAAGTTGGGCATTGCGGAAGTAGGGTTTGATTTTGTCAATCGCACCCGCACCGATCGCATCGATCCAAATTTGCTGGATCAGGGCAGCAGTCAGTTTGTCTCCCGGTTAAATGTGCCAATCACGCAAACGCTGCTGTTTCGTGCCCAAAACGAAACCAATGTGGGCACCCCCGACCCGCTCTACCCCAATCGCACAACGGTAGCGCTGGATTGGGCGGTGATGCAGGGTGTGACGCTACGACTGGCCCAGCAGTTTCGGGATGAAACGAGCATCTACCGCACCAACTCAGTTACGAGTCTGGATACGATCGTCGATCAGCGCCTCACGGAAAACACGTCCTTTACCGGGCGCTACTCGATCCTGACAGGCGCAAACGGCTTGACCAATCAGGGCGCGATCGGGCTGAACCACCGTCTGAAGCTGGCTCCCGGACTACGAGCCACGATCGGCTATGAGCGTATCTTTGGGGATATTTTTGCCTATACCACCGCAGGCCAGCAATTTGCTCAGCCCGTCGCTGTAGGTCAAAGTGCCGCGTCGCTGGGCATCACGGGTGGCGACAGCTACAGCATTGGGTTGGAATATTTAGACAACCCCAACTTCAAAGCGACGGGACGCTATGAGTACCGCACTTCCAAAGCTGGGAACAACACGGTTATCTCTGCGGGCGCGGCTGGAAAACTGTCGCCTGCCTTAACCGCTTTGGGACGCTATGAGCAGGGCAATTTTGCGAATCAACTGCTGACCGGATCGGGTCTGGGCGACACAATTAACCTCAAGGTAGGTCTGGCCTACCGCGACCCCAGCAGCGATAAGTTTAACGCTCTGTTCCGCTACGAATACCGTCAGAACCCGTCCTACATCCCAGATACGCTTCTGTTCAACAGCGGGACAGGCTCTACGGTCAATCTGTTTGCGCTGGAAGCTATCTATGCGCCCAACTATCGCTGGGAGTTTTATGGCAAGTTTGCGCTACGGAGCACCAAATCCTATCTCGCCAAAGATCTGTTGGGCACTAACTCCATTACCCTGGCACAGTTGCGTACTAGCTACCGCCTGGGCTATCGGTGGGATGTGGCGGGTGAAGTCCGTTGGATTGGGCAACCTGATAGCGGGTATCAAGAGGTGGGGTTTGTGGCTGAAATTGGCTACTACGTCACGCCAAATTTACGAGTCGCAGCGGGCTACAGCTTTGGTGATGCTCAGGATCGAGACTTTGGCGATCGCGATCGCGGTGGCTTCTTTGTCGGTCTGAGCCTGAAGCTTGACCAACTCTCTGACATCTTTGGCTTCAAACGCAATGCAGCCCCACCGCAGCAGCAGGAGTCAGTTGTGAAGCCCGTAGCAGACGCGTCTGTGGCTCCAGCAGCAACTTCCGATGGAGGAGCAGGGAAATGAAGCAGCATCAGAATGGCATGAAGCAGCAAAAGGTTGGGGATGGGGTGTTGGGTGCCGGGTGTCGGGTGTCAGGTGTGTCAGTGATGGCTGCCGCTTTGCTGGTGTCTGGTGCCCATCTGTCACTTGCACAAACGCCTACTGTACCCGCTTCTTCCTCTGTACGGGTGACGGTGAATAGCGATCAGGATGGGGTGCAGGCGGATGAATTTTTGACGCTGCGGGAGGCGATCGCGATCGTCAACGGCACCCTACCGCTAGACAAGCTTTCGCCAACCGAACAGGCACAGGTTGAAACACTCACAGGCGATGCGCGATCGCAGATTGCCTTTAAGCTGCCGCAGGGTCAAACCACCATTCGGTTAGTAGACGTACTCCCTGCCCTTCAGCGTCCAGGACTGGTAATTGACGGCACGACACAACCAGGCTATCAGGCGGACAAATCTGCCATTAACGAACTGCCCATGCCTGTGCCCGTAGTGGCGATCGTGCCTGCTGATGGGAAAGAAGTCTTTCGGGGACTCACCGTTGCGGCAGATGGCATTACCATTCGCGGCCTGAGCCTCTACGGTTTCACCTCCACCCATCAAGCAACGGCCTCCACGCCACCTGCCGATATTTTCATCACTCATCGGCTGCCCCCACCCGACATTAGCAAACGTCCCACGCCTGCGAACTTTGCGCCGTACTACAAGGACGACGTGCCCGCGCAGAATGTGGTGATTGAGAACAATTGGTTGGGAATCGCACCGACCATTCGGGAGTCGGGAGTCGGGAGTCGGGAGCTGGGAGTTGGCACTAACTCAACACTCTCAACTCAAAACTTAGAACTTGGAGCGCAAAGCGCCCCTCGTTCTGCCTTTGGCGTATCTGTGTTTAGTGGCATGGGCACCACCGTTCGTCGCAACTGGATTGCGGATCATGATGGCAGTGCCATTATTACTTCAGTTCACGCTGAGAACTTGCAAATTACTGAGAACGTGATCATTGGTAACGGGGTTGCTGGAATGCCGGATGCCATTCGGCTGGAAGGGGCTGTCAATCAATCACAGGTGACGGGCAATCTGATTTGCGCGAATGATGGCAGCGGGGTCTATCTTTTTAAGCCCAGCGGGGCTGTAGCGATTAAGGATAACCAGATTATCTTCAACGGCAGACGATTGCGGCGAGCAGCGGTTTACCTGATGGGCAGCAACCATCAAGTGACGGGCAACCAGATTCGCTATCAAACGGGACCCGGTGTGGTCGTTGCAGCCTACCCACCTAGCCACCAAAACCAAATTGAGGCCAATCGGTTTTCTAACCTGGAAGGGCTGAGCATCGATCTGGTGACGCAGCAGGGTACGGGTGTTTACGGCTATGCTGATCCGGTGATTCCTGCGGGGACAGGTGTGTATGACTATCAGCGGGGTGATGGGGTCAATCCGCCGCGAGATACCCCCAATCGTCGTCAGGAAACAGGAAACGGTGCCATTAACGCGCCCCAGTTTGCCAGCAAAGAGTTTTTTATTCTAGATGCCGCAGCGGCGAAGCCCTCAGTGCAAGTCTCTGGCAAGGCAGATCCCGGCTCTAAAGTTGAGCTGTATCAGGTGATGGGTCAGGCGGATGGGATTGGGGCATTGAGTGAGCCGATCGCTACGACTGAAACGGACGCAAAGGGCAACTTCAGCACGTCGATCGCTGTGGCTCCAGGGCAACAAATCAGCGCGATCGCCACTGATCCGCGCTACGGCACCTCCGAACCCGCTCGTCTTGCGGTCGTACGATCGCTCCTTCCCTATGTCTCCCCTGCTCCCCCTACTCCCCAGCCTCTTACCTCTCCACCTCGTTGCACGACTCCGGTGGCACAGCAGCCCCCTGTACCCGAACCGCCCCCCAAAGTCGTTCGTCTGACGGTGCCCAGAAACATTCACTTTGCGCTGGATAAGTCTACGATCATCCCTGCTACAGCGAAAGTGCTTGATCGCATTGCGCAAGTGCTGGTTGAGAATCCCTACATTTTGGTCACCATTGAAGGCCACACCGATCCTCGCGCCACGGACGCGTATAACCTGGCCCTGGGCGAACGACGGGCGATCGCGGCACGTAACTACCTCCTACGTCGAGGCATTGCACCAGAACGAATGACCATCCGATCACTGGGTGAACGACGACCCATTGCGGGCGGCAATACCCGTCTGGATTACGCCCGCGATCGCCGTGCCGAGTTTATCTACCGGGATGCCAGAGACATTGAGGTCATCATCCAGGAACAAGATCTACAGATTGAACCATGACCCAACCCACCATGCGCCAACCTGCGATCGTGCCAATCTTGCTTGCATTGTTTTCCCTGATTTTGTGTGAGGTTTGATGAACCGCCCTCTAAAACGCTTTCTCTCCCTCTCCTCTGTGAGCCTGCTCCTCGGTTCCCAGACCCTGATGCCCTCACAGCCTGCCCAAGCTCAGACATCGCTTGGTGCAAGCGGTTGCCCTGCTGGCACGATTGAATCTCCTTCAACGAACCTCGTGGCCAATAGCACCTTCACTATCT
Organism: Stenomitos rutilans; assembly: GCF_059505485.1. Classification (NCBI taxonomy): domain Bacteria; kingdom Bacillati; phylum Cyanobacteriota; class Cyanophyceae; order Leptolyngbyales; family Leptolyngbyaceae; genus Stenomitos; species Stenomitos rutilans. The sequence continues at coordinate 2,710 of NZ_JCACKR010000107.1, read as the reverse complement.
CCCCGGGCGCTGTGGGTCCACTGGCTCCTAACAATCCGGCTAGTTTCACCAGTACAACGCCTTACCGGGGAGACGGAGTATACCCCAGCGATGATGTCGGCGGTCTTTCAATTCAAAACGGCCCGCTTACCGATCCCACTACGCCTGCCGTGGTAAATGGTCGGGGTGTTACAGCAGCCGAAGCTCTCCGGGCCAATGTGGGCAACGCCCCCATCAATACCTACCTTTATTCCAACCCGAATGCCAGCGCAGCTACACCTGGTGTTCCTCAATCGGCATTCCCAAATCCGATCGTGTGGCGACAAACGGTGACCAATCTCACGCCAAATACAACGTACAACTTTAAGGGTCTCTTCTTTAACCTACTGGTCAATACAGGTGCACCGGGTAGTAATGGGGTGCCGCCCCAGATCCGTCTCCAAGTAAGCGCCGATGCAACTGGCACAACTTTTATTCAACCCACAACAACCTTGGGGGTTGGGGATGGCTCCCTTGTTCCAGGCTTTCCTACAATTGCGAATACGCGTCAAGCCTGGATTCCGACCCAGTTTGCCTTCACGACAGGGCCAGCTCAGACAAGCGCCATTGTGCAAATTTTGGACGAGGCAAACAACACCTTTGGGGACGACTTTGGTTTCACGGCGCTGAGTATCCGGCAGTGCGTCCCTAACACCCCACCATTGGGGGTTTCAAAACAAGCAGGTACCCCAACCCAAAACGCCGACGGGACTTACACGATTCCCTACACCATTACTGTGCGGAACTTTGGGCAGGCAGGTCAATCGCCCCAGCTTGACCTCTTTAATCTGCAATTGACGGATAATCTGGCGCAAACGTTTGCGGCGGCAACGCTGAATTCTGTCACCAACATTCAAAGTGCAACTCTATCGGTAAATACGGGTTTCAACGGTAGCAGTAACCAGAATTTATTGCAGGGAACTGACACACTCGCGGCAGGAGCTACCGCCACTGTCACATTTAGTGTGAATATTACGCCGGGAACCGGTGCAAATGGCCTCGGCCCATTTAATAACACAACGACGGCGACGGCGACCAATCAACTCGGATCGCCTGTGAGTGACCAGTCGAACGATGGTGCGAATGCTGACCCGGATAATGATGGCAATCCTGGTAATAACAACACTCCAACGTCTGTTTCTCTGACACCAGCCGGTAGTACTGGGTCTGGTGCCTTCCGGTTGATCAAGCGGATTACAAACGTTGTGCGCAATGGGTCAGTCTTGAGTGGCGTGAATTTCAGTAGCTTTGTGGATGGCACAGGTAATGATGACAATGCGGCCGGCTTTACCCAACTGCAACCCGGCAGTGCGCCGATCGGTCAAATTAACCTGGATCCCAACATAACGAAACTTCAGAGTGGCGATGATGTAGAGTATACGGTTTACTACCTGTCGGATGGGACGGGAACTGCGATCGGGGTCAGCATTTGTGATCCCATCCCGCTAGGAACATCGCTGATTGCAAATTCGGCTCAGCTACGGCGTAACAACGGTGCAATCTTAACTGCTGGCACTGTGTTTGCTCCGCTCGCGCCGCTGCCCGCAGGCAATACCTGCCCCGATGCCAACAATCAAAATGGCACACTGATTTTTGACCTGGGCGATATTCCCAACACGGCTGGCAGCAACTTTGGGCTAGTGCGCTTCCGGGTCAGAGTCAATTAGAGGTAGAAACAGCTTCGTTATGGGTTCTCGTTAGTCGCAATCCGATCGCCCATTGACAGCCCCTTTCTTGCTAGCCTGATCAGAAGTATGCAGGCAAGACTAATGAAGCGCTACTGGAACGTGTTGCAATTATTTTGGGCAACGGCGATCGCGGCAGAACTGGAATATCGACTGAACTTTCTGTTGGCGGCACTCAGCAGTCTGGGTGGGCTGGCGGGCAGTTTGTTTGGCCTGTTTCTGTTTTACCAAACGGGGTATTCCTTTCAAAACTGGAGTTGGGATCAAGCGCTGGTTGTGCTGGGCGTGTTTACCATCCTGCAAGGCTTTTCTAGCACCTTCCTGGCACCTAATCTAAATCGCATTGTGCGCCATATTCAGCAGGGTACACTCGATTTTGTGCTGCTAAAGCCGATTAGCTCACAGTTCTGGCTTTCGGCGCATACACTATCGCCCTGGGGTCTGCCCGATATGGTGTTTGGACTGTTTGTGGTGGGCTATGCGGGGGCAAAGCTAGGCTTGCACACGCGTGATTATGTGTTGAGCCTGGTACCGATCGGCTTTGGGTTTCTCATTCTCTATAGCCTGTGGTTCATGCTGGGCGCGATGAGCATCTGGTTCGTCAAAATCTACAACGTGACGGAAGTGCTGCGGGGCTTGCTGGAAGCGGGACGTTACCCGATGGTGGCATACCCAACGGCGTATCGGTTTTTCTTTACGTTTGTCGTTCCGGTTGCGTTTTTGACGACTGTTCCCGCAGAAGTGATTCTAGGTCGTGGAGAATGGGGTTGGACGCTAGCAGCAGGCTTGTTGGCGATCGCGCTGCTCTTTGCGTCTGCTGCGTTTTGGCGGTTTGCGCTGCGATTCTACACAAGTGCGTCGAGTTAAGGTTGAAGCTGGGAAACAGGCAGCAGGGATGATCAGTGGCTTCGCCAGTTGCCCTTCATATACGCCTAAATCTTCTACCAAATTAAATTGGGTAGTCCTAAAGGTGTAAGGATAGCTAACCTCTAGCTTGAGCAGGGTAA
>NZ_JCACKR010000106.1:0-44496 GCF_059505485.1 Stenomitos rutilans | reverse complement strand
GGTTGCTGAACTACGAACTGGCACACCCCGCATGATTCATGCAGGAAGTCTATTGTAGGCAAGTCCACTGGTGCGGCTAATTCCTCTGAGACTACTGCCTTCGCTATGCGCTTGTAACACTTGCCGAATCTGTTCGGGAGTAATTTGGCGATGATAGTACATCGTGTCAAAGCGCTCGTTGAACGTTTGCTTGCAATGGGGGCAAAAATAGCGTTGGCTCCCATTCGGAGCTTTTCCATGCTTGTGGGTGCTAGGATGACCGCAGAGCAGACATTCCATAATTTGTACGTAAAAGTAGCGGTCTCCCTACTTTACTCGACCCACCATTCTTTGACGCACTACCAACCCAGGCGTGCCAAACTAAATTTCACCTGGAGACAAAAGCTCTCACTGCACCGACATCAGCTTCATTGCCTGGGTTTAGGCAATGATCTGAACTTGCGTGAAAAACTATACTGCTGTGCAGATTCCAACTCGGTTGAACTTCGCTAAAAGAAAGGGGTGAATAATTTTCTACTTCTAATAGTCAATGCAGCATAAAGTTCAGAAACGGACACCTCAACCGCGATCACGTCAAGCACGATCGCTACAGAAACACCTGCAAGCGGTGACAGCCTCTGATCCGATCAAATCAGCAGAGGAAATCGGCTTGCACTACGTAACCGACAACATTCCCGGCATTCAGCGTAAGCGTTCTGGGAAGAAAAGTTTTGCCTATTTTAATCCTAATGGCGATCGCATTCGTGATCCAGACGAAATCCGCCGCATTAATGCATTAGCGATTCCACCAGCCTATAAAGACGTGTGGATTTGTCCCTTTAGCAATGGGCACTTACAAGCAACCGGACGAGACGCAAAGGGCCGTAAGCAATATCGCTATCATCCGCTATGGCGAACTATTCGTGACCAAAGTAAATTCACACGTCTGCTTGTGTTTAGCCAATCGCTACCCCAAATTCGGCAACGGTTGGAGCACGATCTTGCATTACCAGGGTTGCCAAAAGAAAAAGTGTTGGCCGCGATCGTCCGCCTGATGGAACTAACTCGTATTCGTGTTGGCAATGAAGAATATGCTCGTTCTAACCAATCCTATGGTCTGACGACCCTCCGGGATGAACATGTTGATATTGCAGGCTCTAAAATTCAATTTCAATTTCGAGGTAAAAGCGGTGTTGAACACGATATTGAGCTGAACGATAAACGCTTAGCTAAAATTGTTAAGCGATGTCAGGACATTCCTGGACAGGAGCTATTTCAATATCGAGATGAAATGGGACAGTATCAGACGATCGACTCAGGTACCGTTAACAGTTATTTGAGAACGATTACTGAGCAAGATTTTACGGCTAAAGACTTCCGTACATGGGCAGGCACGGTATTAGCCGCGTCAGAACTTACCGATATTGGCACCTTTACCTCCGAAACGGCTGCGAAGAAAAACATTGTCCAGGCCATCAAAACAGTTGCTTTTTATCTTAGAAATCGCCCTGCAACGTGCCGCAAATACTATGTCCATCCAGCCATTTTAGAGGCGTATATGGATGAATCGTTACATCAAATAATGCAAGAGCATGCTGCAATCGTGGCTAAAAACAGCTTCGCCTTGAAACCCGAAGAACTAGCAGTCGTTGCCGTGTTAGAACAACAGTTGATGCTCGAACTCCAGACTCCGATCGCGTCTTAAAATCTCTTGCCTTACTTGATGATTTTGGCAGGTATACCAACGGCTGTTGCACCGGGTGGCACATCTATTAGAACTACAGCATTGGCTCCAACATTGGCATCATCACCAACAGTGACATTACCCAGAATCACGGCACCCGCCCCGACGTTTACTCGTTTTCCCAGCTTTGGAGCCTCAAACAAGCGATCAAGGTAGCGTAGCCCCAGAGTAACGCCCTGCCGAATGATGCTGTCATCGCCAATATGGCAATACCCGTGAATGACAATTCCCCCTTGATGTTCGATGATCACTCGGCGGCCCAACTCCACCGTATAAGGCAACTCAATGCCATAGCCGTTGCGAATTTTACGATAAAGCGATCGATATAGTAGGCTAAACGGTGCTCGCAACAGTTTTGGCTCAAGGGTCATACGCCAGACTCCAAAGCGATGCACGGCCACAGCGCGAAAGCCTGGTTTTGTCCAGTCTCGTCCATGCGCTTCCCAGTCTTCTTTAATTTGTTGCCACAGACCTAGTGGTTCAGTCTCGCTAGTGCTCAAATCTGGCCTCCCCTGATAAACACGCTGTTCATCAGAAAATCGCTCCAAATTTGGGGGGGATCGGTGTCGGGCTTGCGTTGAACGACCCGCCGCCATCGCCATAACGTAAAACCTGTAAGCCAGGCTGCATCAGCTAAAGCGGCATATAACCAGCCATGATTCTTTAAAAAGTACCGCCGTCTAGAATCAAACCAATAAGTCGGTAACCGCTTCGGTGGGCGCTTAGAATCGGTCACGCCAGAACTTTGACCAACAAAATGAACGACATGACTTTGAGGCACATACCAGCAAGACCAGCCTGCACGTTGTGCTCTCAAGCAGAAGTCAACTTCTTCAAAATACATAAAGTAATGTTCATCAAGTAATCCGATCGATTCAAACACTTCGCGACGAATGATCATACTCGCACCAGCAACCCAGTCTGCTTGGTGCGAGTGATCCAAAATTTCGGGGACGATCGCCCATCGCGAAAGCAACTTAGACGCTATACCCAGGCGCAAGCCAAAATCTAATTCACCCACTACGTTCGGAAACCGAAAGGCTGATTGCTGCGCCGTCTGGTCTAAATCTTCCAGACGACTGCCTGCAATGCCAACTTCCGGCTGCTTATCCATAAAAGCCAGCAGTGTTTTGATTGCGCCTGGGCGGATAATCGTATCAGGATTCAGCAATAATACGTAGGGGCATGGATGCGTTGCTGCCAGAACTGGACGAATCGCGGCGTTATTGCCGAAGGCGAAACCACCATTGCGGTCTAATGGCATTAGTTCAACCCAGTGATGCCATCGATTTTTGTCAATCGCTGACGCAATTTTCTCGACCGAACCATCACCCGATGCGTTGTCAGTCACCACCACGTAGCTACCAGGGATCGTCTTTATCTCATCTGATAAAGAGTTCAAGCAATCGATCGTTAAATCCGCTGTTTTGTAGTTCAGTACTACAACCAGTAGAGTTGTTGCTTGATCTAGCTTGACCGTATTCGACATAGAACAACCCTTAGTTTAAACAAACGTTGTAAGTTTTCAAAAAACATTCTCTTTGTATATAAGAGAACCCTATTACTGAGCTTCTTGAGTTAGCTTCTTAACCCACACATCGACGTATATTCACGCGAATTTCCACCTATTACTTATCACCTCGTTTGTCTAAGAATAGGTTGTCTAGCTGGAAACCCCTGTAGCTGCCGATTGAGAATTACTCCAGTAAGACCACCGCTAGCAAGTGTGAAAACTGAGTTTGGAAACGCATTCAACGTGCAGTCCAAAGTATACATAGCTAAACCAACCGCGATCGCTGCCGTGATCACAATATTAGGATGTGACCAAGACGTGGGTGGGTAGACAAACCAGAAGCCTAAGACAGGTAGAAGCAATGCTGTAAAAACGCTGATTAATCCGACTAGGCCATTTACACCAAATGCAATGATCCAGAGGCTGTCTGTGATTGTAATTACATACCCGCCTTCTTTATAAAGCTGATTTCTACCGTATCCTCCCCACCCAAACAAGATTTGTTGACGTGCTTTAGCTGAAAGAACTTCCTCGTTCATGAAGCGGAAGCCTAGAGACTGAAGGCGATCAGGATCGATGAAGTTAGCTAGAAAATCAATAATTTCCTGCCCAGGAAAATCTCCCACAACACCTAGGTACAGGTAAATAAACATTGCCCCGATCAGAATCCAGAGTAGAAGACCAGTACCATACAACTGTGCTGCAATGACAATAATGAGTGCCATAAGCAGCAAAAAGTAAGCGCCAGTCGCCTTGACCAAAATAAATGCTGTTATTAAAAAAGCAATAACCCAACCGATCGGAATATTCCGAACTTGCCTAATGGTCTTGGTTCTCCATAGGATGATGCCCATTAAAGCCGCGAACATCATCCAAACACCTAAGGCTAAACCATTCTGCAAAAAGACTGATGGTCTGTACCCTCCATAGCGGAGATCTGATGCTCCAGCAGTAAAGCGGTAGAGGAGGCCATGTAAATTGATATGGGTTGCAGTCTCAAGAATACACAGGGGGGCATAAATCAATCCACCCCAAAAAATTCCGATTCCTAGCTGTCGTAAGCCAGAAAAGCTGTTCAAGTAGATTCGCCCTAAGAAGTAAGGAACTCCCCAACCCATTGTTTGAGCGATCGTACTTGAAACTCCATCATAAGCACCAAGCCCATTAGTCACTGACGAAGCAAAAGGACAGAGGCACCAAACAGCTATAGGCAGATCAAACCAACTAAATCTGAACGTTTTGAACCGCTCAACATTATAAAGACATGTTGCAAGTAGAATACCTAAACATGTCGCCGACATTTTGTTGTATTCCACTGGAATACCGGGCAATTTAAACGTTGCGAGCGGCAAAAACAACCAGGCTGTCACAAAGCTAATGACAACTGCGCGCTGAGGCGGAAAGCGTATGAACAAGTAAATAACGATTGGAAACCAAGCATACATTACGAGAGTATTCATAGCTCACCTTCATACAAGTCAATACACCAGAACAGGGTGAAGACAAAACCACACTCCCTATCAACTACAAATAAGATGCTGCTATGTCTCCTCATTAGCTTAATAGGGTTTTGGTTTTGAGCCTCTGCCACAAGAAGCTGAAAATGATTACTTGCTTCTCAGCGCCCTGTAAGTATCAACCAAAATTGGAGGCAATAATTGCTTGATGATGCTTTTAGCTGTTGTGTCTGAAGGTTCAGATAATTGAAAATTATCCTGAGGACGGGTTTGAAAGATGGTTGTGTGTGGAGTTCCTAATGTCTCTTCAGCAGGGCGACCATTGCTGTAGTAGTAGAGTGCAAGAGACTTTCTCGTCCTACTCTCAGGGCAGGTCAGCGGTTCAGGATGACCATGATAGGAAAAATCAGTTGTACTAAAAACCACACAGCGATTGAAAATTGGAAGAATTTTCTTCTCGCATTGAGTCATATTTTGATCCCATAGCTCAAGGTGTCCTCCGTATTCCTCCTTCCAATCTTGATTCAGATAAAGCAAGAAATTTAATCGCCGATCAAGGCGTAGCTTCTTATGCCGATTGAAATCTACATGCATTTTCAAAAAGCCACCGCGCTCAATTTGATGAAGTCCGCCTCCCTCAAAGTGAGGATCTGGCAAGAGGCCATCAATACCTGTAAGAATTTCTAGGAAAGTAATGAAAGTAGAGGAATTAAGGCTATACAGTAGCAACCGAGTTGCGTCACCCATTTGCTGCTCATGCTTTGAGGCAAGTTTCTTCTCGGCTGGAGTCTGAAATGTTTGCCAATCAATTTGCTTTGGATTAGGAAATTCTTTTAGGACTTCCTCCAGAATGGATTCTGGCAAGAAGTTATCAATAACAATATGGGGGAACGGCTTGGCTGTAGCGTATTCCTCACGGTGCTTGATTGCTAGAGACTTCAGGTAATCTACATCAAGACGAAACATCGGAAGGGTTACATTCGTAGCATTCATTCGAGGACTTTCCTGCCTACAAGGGTTAACTTTAATGCAATGTGGATGTAAAGACTTTAACGGCCTCTGCAACGATACAATTTCAGATGTGATCTCTCTACTGCATAACTCTTTCAAGACCTTGGCCGCTGCAATAGCGTCATCTGAAAAAATTTTTAAACCTGGTAAAAAGCTTTTCTAAGATAACCATTGGCTCATCACTTGAAATCTAAATCGAATTACGAGTATTACCACCACTGATAGCTCCTCAGTTCTTTTATGGAGATGGACTTGCCGCTAGTAGCATCAATGGAATCAAGGATTCAAAAAGATGGCTGCCACTACAGCTATCTCCTTTAAAGCGTTAAACGTCTTATGATTCTTGAGATGGAGCGACTACCTGGTGATTTGAAGCAAGACGTCCAACTTTGTTCCAGAGAAAGTTGAAGAACTTACCAGTCGTAGCCTATCCTAACTGCTGGCTTGACCTGTGGCAATCCTTCGCCTTTTTACTCAAAATTTACCGTCAGCTCAAGAAGCACTGATCTAAAGACTGCCATACATAGGTATAGTGTCTGCTCTGCAATAGGTCTTAGATCTGCCGCAGTAGCGACATTTGCATTTGTCTAACGCTTGCTTGCAAGAGACTCCGGGGATTTACGTGAGTACTCCACCCTATAAAGCCTTTGTAAAGGACATTTAGAGCACCTCCGCAGATACGATGGCTCTGGTCTTCTAAAGGGTGATTGCTAGAATGGTGATAGCGCGTGGATCTGCCGAAGGCACGCTCTCCGAGTCCAGCGCATTGCGGTGAAACATAGCGACTCACGAACACAAACAAGACGATCCCTGCTAAGGCAGTGGGATTCTGTCAACGTCCGCTCTCAACGCATGCGCTTTTGACCAGGCAAGGATGTCTGCCATCACTGATTAGAGAACTAGGGCCAGAGCTTTTGATGTTGAGAAGCTAAGATATCGTCGAGTATTTTGGTGCGCATGATTGATGGAGAGGAAAAAGCACGGGATGGCGTGTTGTTCTTGAAACCGATCCTGAAGCAGGTTATTGGGCCGTTTGGCGTCCCGTTTGCCAAGCTGTGGGTCTGCTGGAGCACCAGAGGCGAAGTTCTAAAAAATACATGTGCCGCGATCGCGCCTTACCTTGAGTCAAACCATTAAGAAACCCAGCCGCTTAGCCCACATTCAACCAAATTTGCGACAATATGTGAACCTCATTTTCCCACTCCTTACTTCCCCCTTTATGGATATTCCACGCCTCCACCCCGATACGATCGAACAGGTGCGCCAACGTGCCGATATTGTGGATGTGGTGTCTGAGCATGTGGTGCTGCGCAAACTGGGGAAAGACTTTACGGGCTTGTGTCCCTTCCACGACGACAAATCGCCCAGCTTTACGGTCAGCCCTGGCAAACAGTTTTACTACTGCTTTAGCTGTGGTGCGGGTGGCAATGCGATTAAGTTCCTGATGGAGTTGGGGAAGCGATCGTTCAGCGAAGTGGTGCTGGATCTGGCAAAGCGCTATCAGGTCTCGGTGCAAACCCTGGAGCCAGAACAACGTCAAGAACTTCAGCGTCAGCTTTCTGTGCGAGAGCAACTCCACGAAATTTTGGCGCTGACAGCCCGCTTCTTTGAACATGCGTTAAATCAACCGCAGGGAAAAGCGGCACTAGATTATTTAACGACACAACGAAAGCTCAGCGCGCTGACCATGCAACAGTTTCAATTGGGCTATGCGCCTGCCGGATGGGAAACGCTCTTCGGTTATCTGGTTGAGCAAAAGCACTATCCCGTCGAACTGGTGGAACGGGCAGGGCTGATTGTGCCACGCAAAGGGGCAACCGGAAGCTACTATGATCGCTTCCGCGATCGCCTTATGATTCCCATTCACGATCTTCAGGGGCGAGTCGTGGGCTTTGGCGGTCGATCGCTAGGTGACGAGCAGCCTAAGTACCTTAACTCACCTGAAACTGAACTCTTTGACAAAGGTAATATTCTGTTTGCACTGGACAAGGCACGGGCCGCGATTGCCAAGCAGGACCAAGCCGTCGTTGTAGAAGGCTACTTCGATGTGATTGCGCTTCACAGTGCAGGCATTTCTAACGTCGTGGCGTCGATGGGAACGGCTCTCAGCCTCGCTCAAGTGCGACAACTTTTACGCTACACCGAATCCAAACGCATCGTGTTTAACTTTGATGCCGATCGCGCAGGCACTCAAGCAGCGGAACGGGCGATTGGCGAAGTGGCTGCGCTGGCTTATCAGGGCGAAGTTCAACTGCGCATCCTCAATATTCCCACTGGCAAAGATCCCGATGAGTTTCTCCAATCGAATACGCCAGCAGACTATCAGCAGTTGTTGGATAATTCTCCTCTCTGGCTTGACTGGCAGATTCAGCAGGCGATCGCAGGTCACGACCTCCACCAGGCGGATCAGTTTCAGCAAAGCGTGCAAGCGATCGTCAAACTGCTCGGCAACCTGCCTAACTCCATGCTCCGTACCCATTACATCCAAAAATGTGCCGAACTGTTGAGTCAAGGCAACAGTCGCCTCATGCGGCAGCTAGAAGATAATTTGCGGCTGCAAGTGCGGGGCGAACGGTGGCATGGGCGATCGCAAAAGTGGCAGACCAGCAGCGAACGTGATCTGCTGGAAGAATCGGAAGGGCAGCTACTGCGTCTTTACCTCCATAAACCGCTGCATCGGCAGGCGATCGTTGAAGCATTAGAAGCCCGCGATCTAGAATTTAGCCTGTCCCACCATCGCTTTTTGTGGCGACAAATCTTGGCACTAAAAGAAGATGGGTTCGATGTCGAAGCTAATCCATTGCTGGATTTGATGACGCTGCTGCAAGATCGTTGCACCGACTTTCCCAGCGACATGCGCAAAATTTATACCTTCTTTCAGCTTGACGAAACCGGGGACATTGACGTGCTGCGATCAACTCTCGTCATCCGCTCAGCCGTTGCTTCAATGGAAAAAGTGATGTGCGAAAAACGTCGCCGCCACTTTCTTTCGCTATGGGAAAAGACCGATTGCGCTGCTGCACCTGAGCTAGGGCAGTTTTACTATAAAAAAATCTGTGCGGAAGAACAGCGGATACGAGACCTCGATCGCGAACGCCAAACCACCTTTGAAGATCTCGTGCAAGCGCCTGTACTCAGTTAGCACATTTCAACCATCAGTTTGAGCTAGAGAGTTTTAGCCTCACGCTCACTTCGATGTCTCAACCTAATCACAGCCTAACGTTTGACGTGTTTTGCGCCCTGTTGCTGGATTTACGCCTTTTGCCTGCTTACACAGCTGCACTTGAGCATCGAGCCGCACGTCTACATCTGTGAAATCAGCACCATCAACGATCGCGCCTCCAAATTTGGCATTAAAGGCAAAGGCCCCTTCAAGATTGGCGTTGGTCAGCTTGGCATCCGTGAACCGAGCCGCATCCAAAGTCGCATTGCGTAGGTCAGCACCTTCAAAATTTGCGCCTTCCAGATTGGCCCCAAAAAAGCTTACACCGTGCAGATCGCTGTGACTAAAATTGCTGCCTCGCAGATTGGCCTTGGTAAAGCTGGAATCGGTCAAATCTTTGCTCGAGAAATCAGCCCCAACCAAAAAATCGCGGTTGTAATCGTCTGCAAGCACAGGCAGGGGACTCAGAACCCACATGCTGATGATCAAAGCACTGCCGAAAAGGAAGCGCACGATCGCCCCTTTGTAGTGCCATCGCTGGCTCCGCATGACTGACAGAACATTCCCCAGCCAATCTGTTTGCTGCTGGCTAACTGTTTTACCAATGCGTCTACTGCTCATTGTCGATGCTAATACCGAACCCTACATCGATCGCGCTGTTCGCTGCTCACAAACCTCAGACGCACCACGCGACTCAGCTTGCTGAGCGAAGACGATCCCTACGTTCTCGATCCTACCCGAATCCGTTACGCTTCTGGCTTCACAGCAGCAAACTGAAACAGTGAGGCGACTAGCAGATCTGTTTTGCGAGGAGAACGTCGCTTTTAACGACAAAGCGGTCAATGCTAAGGAAAGCGATATCATGACTTATGCCACAAATGCCCAAGCAACGCTCTGAGCGCAAAACAAATGAAGCCTCGCACACTGGCGCACTGGGAGAAGCATTGGTGGCTCAATGGCTCAGAGATCGTGGCTGGTTAATTCTTCAGCAACAATGGCATTGCCGCTGGGGAGAGCTAGATCTTGTTGTCGGACAACCCTCACTACAACAGCCGACCCAACCCATCACGTTGTCGTTTGTCGAAGTCAAAACTCGCAGTCAAGGCAATTGGGATTATGATGGCGCGCTAGCCATTACCGCTCGCAAACGAGCAAAACTGTGGAAAACAGCACAGCTATTCTTAGCAGCCCATCCTGCCTGGGCGGAACTACCCTGCCAATTTGATGTTGCGCTGGTGTGCTGTAGGCAATCTAATCGAAAACAAGCGCGATCGCCCCAAGACCCTACAACACCATTTGACCCAAAACGAGCGGTTGTGGAAGCAGGTTATCACCTTATTCTTCAGGACTATATCGCTGCAGCCTTTACACTGGACTGAGTCTCAACTCCATTCTCTAGGCCAATGTTTCTGGGCAGTAGCCTAACCCTTGCACGAACTGCTTCCGAAACTCTTCAATTTCCTCGCGATCGGGCGTACCATGCGAAACTACCGCAACTTGATAACGATGCATCACATCAACAGGCGATTGCCCTGTCTCTAGCCCCCAAAGAGCCATCTGTACGCGGATACCTGGATCACAAGGAATACCCAATTCGTTCATGAAGGCTCGCAAGTTTCCGTGCTCATATGGGTCCAGGCACCGATTCATCTTAACTTTAATGATCCAGCCATCAATCTGGTGGATGACGGTCATGAAGCGCACCGGAAAGCGACTGGAGGAATGCAAATACTCAACAACCCGTAATGTGAGGGTTGCGTTTGAAAGATGATACAGGTAGTCCATCAGTTTCTTCCAGCTCAGTCAAACACCTACATTTCTATAGTCCACTAACCGTATCAGTAAATACCAGGGGAGAAACCCCCGAACAGGAGAGGGGTTCCACCCAACTTGGAAAGGATGAGGGATAAAGGATAAGGAATGAGTTTGCAACTGTTAGTGGTTAGCTTCTGCCTTTTGCTTCCTGCCTTTTGCCTTCTACCTTGCATTTTGAGCCATCAGCGGTCAGCCGTCAGCGTTCAACGCTCAACTGTCCCGATTGCTTCTAACAATCAACAACTTCTTTTGCCTTCTACTTTCTGCCTTCTACCCTCTACTCTCCTATGCTGTCCGATCGCTTGCTTGCTGCATATGACTACACCCTGCCTAAAACCCTGATTGCTCAAACGCCCAGTGTTCCTCGTGATCATGCTCGGTTGCTGGTGGTTAAAAATCAGGAGCAGCATAGTCACGCGATCGTCCGCAACTTACCAGACCTGTTGCAACCAGGCGATTTGCTGATTCTCAATAATACTCGCGTCATTCCAGCCCGCCTTTACGGTTATAAAACGGGCGGTCCACCTGTGGAAGTACTGTTGCTAGAACCTCAAACGGTTACGGCTCAAGCGGATGCTACTACGCGCTGCTGGTTGGCATTGGTCAAACCTGGGAAGCGTCTAAAACCGGGCGCTCAGCTCGTGTTTGGAGAAGCGAAAGACTTCCAGGAGGCTGAAGTGTTAAGTGCTACTGTGATGGCGATCGATCCCGCTACAGGTGGGCGGATCTTACAGTTCAATGTGCCAGCAGGAACGACGTTAGACGGGTGGATCAATCAATTAGGGCAAATGCCGCTGCCGCCTTACATCACTCAATCCGAAGCGCACCCGGATCAATATCAAACGGTGTATGCCGATCGCCTTGGCGCGGTTGCGGCTCCTACAGCCGGGTTGCACTTTACGCCTGAGTTGTTGCAACGTCTGGAAGCAAAGGGCATTGAGCAGACATTCGTCACTCTTCACGTCGGGGTTGGTACCTTTCGTCCTGTGGAGGCAGAGACCATTACGGATCACACCATGCACGCTGAATGGATTGAAGTGCCACCCGAAACCGTCGCAAAAATTCAGCAAGCAAAAGCCAAAGGCGGACGGATCATTGCAGTGGGTACAACGGTGGTGCGATCGCTCGAAACGGCAGCACAAAGCGGCACCCTTCAACCCTTTCGCGGCAAATCTGACCTGTTTATCTATCCGGGCTATCAGTGGCACATTGTGGATGGCTTGCTGACCAATTTTCATTTGCCGAAATCCAGCCTACTGATGTTGGTCAGCGCATTGACTGGGCGACAGCGGTTGTTGGATCTGTATCAGGTGGCGATCGCTGAACAGTACCGGTTCTATTCTTTTGGGGATGCAATGTTGATTTTGCCAGAAGCGGCGAGAAAATAAGGGGAGTGGGGAGGGAAGGCAAGGGAAGCAGGGGGAGCGGAGAAGTTTTGAGTAGCGCTGCTAGGGAATTTTGTTAGCGTAGTGTTCCCGTAGGTTTGACTTCTCTAAGGGTAGAGAATACTTTAATCCGCTTCGACCCCTAACGTTGCTTTTTATGCCCTTGCTTCTTGTCTTCTACTTTCTGGCTCCAAACCTCTGACTCCTGATTCTTGGCTTTTGCCTTCTGCCTTCTTTTGCCCTCTACCTTCTACAACTCCTGACAAAGTTCGCGAAAGCGATCGCCGCGTTGTTCAAAGTTTTGGTATTGGTCGAAGCTGGCGCAGGCTGGGGAGAGGAGTACGACAGGGGTTTGGTATTGTTTGGCAAGGATTGTCGATCGCGGGACGGCCCGTTCCATTGTCTCTACAATTTCAACGTTGATGTAACCCACCTGCTGTAGGCGTTGAGCAAAGACGGGGGCGGCGTTGCCGATCAGAAGAACAGCAGCGGCTTTCGCTTGAATCGCAGCAATCCAGGCGGTATCATCACCTTGCTTTGCTTCGCCACCCGCAATGAGAATGGCAGGGTGTTTCACCGCAGACAACCCGACTTCAGCCGCATCGTAGTTAGTGGCTTTGCTGTCGTTGATGAAGTCGATGCCCTGCCAGGTACGGATGTGTTCCAGCCGATGGGGTACGCCGGGGAAGGTGGCGATCGCGTGGGCGATCGCGTGTTTATCAATGCCTGCCAGTTTTGCGGCAGCGACTGCCATCAACAGGTTTTGCCGATTGTGACTTCCAGGCATCCGCAGCAGGCTCACAGGCAGAATCAACTCGGTCGATGTACGCACCCAGGCATCCTCGATATAAACACTTTGAGGCGCGTGGCCGATCAACTCTGCTTTGTCGCTAACGCTTGTCCAGCAGGCCGTTTTCTTCACAGGATAAGCAATGTGTTTCCCTAAGTTTCGCAAATACGGGTCATCGCCGTTGAAGACTTGGTGATGCGATTGGTGCAGTAAGTGGGATTTGATTGCGCCATAGCGTTCTAGTGTTTTGTGGCGACTCAAGTGATCGGGCGTAAAGGTTGTCCAAACACCAATCGCAGGCGCGATCGAGGGAGAGGATTCGATCTGGTAACTGCTGAGTTCGGCGATCGCCCAATCTGGTTTCTTGTCTTCTAGCGCGACTTCACAAGCGGCGTAGCCAATGTTGCCAAAGGCTGGTGCGTAGAATCCCGCCGCTTGAAAAATCGCCGCAATGAGGGCAGTTGTGGTCGTTTTGCCATTGGTGCCTGTAATGCCAACCCAGGGGCAGTCCTTCAGGTATTGCCACGCGAGTTCAGTTTCGCCGATCGTTTCAATGTCCAGTTCTCTGGCACGCACTAAACCTGCCAGATCCCACGGAACGCCAGGGCTAACCACTAAGCGCTGTACAGATCCGGCTAACGTTTCAACAGACTGAGGCTTAAGGGGTTCGCTTAGGTGAACCGGAATACCTTCGACGGCAAGTTGCTGTTGCTGCTGCCGCAAACTATCAGAACACCCCGAATCACTAACCGTGACGTGCCACCCTTCGCGTTTGAGTAATCGAGCTGCCGCTATTCCTGATTTTCCAAGACCAATGACATACGCGTTGGGCATAGCAGCAGCGAAGTTCCTCATTTTGCATGTTTCATCCTACCGCTTAATGAGCAGTCGTCTGATGGTTGAGGTACATTGCTCCAGCGTGTAGGCGCTTCCAGGCTACTAACTGGGGTACTGGAAGCCTCAAGCTTTAAGCGGATGTTGAACACATCTATAGCGATCCTATTTGGATTGTGAGAAAGGATTCCAGTGGAATCCTTTCTCACAAAGCCTCTCAATCTCACAAATGATTTAGGACTGCTATATGAAGGTTACTATCCATACGTTCTGTCTTTCTACCGTACTTTTTGACGGACGGTTATAAGCTCAAACGTGCTGGTTATCCGTACAACGATTGGCTTGAAACGGCGATCGAGTGACGATTAGGATAACCATTAAGCCTTCGTAAAGCTAGCCGTGTTGCATCGATGACACCGCTTTGGATGACATCGTATGGTGCATCCGCTAGTCGAAAAGCAACTCACTGAAAATATCATTTTGTTTCGATGTAACCGTGCTTCACACTTTAGAGACGATTGATCGTTATGCCCATTAAAGAACAACCAAATACACCTCGTCCTCGCTTCATTAGTAATATTTTTCTGGCCCTCATTGGGCTATCTCTGATTGTCAATTTCGCGTTGCCCCTTTTTCTGGGGCCTCAAACTCCTGGAGTGCCCTATAGCTTGTTTATTCATCAAGTACAAGAAGGTGAAGTTGCACGCGCACAGGTGGGACAAAGCCAGATTCGCTTTCAGTTGAAAACAGCCGATGATAAGCCTGGTCAGGTCTTCACCACCACACCGATTTTCGATTTGGAGTTGCCCAAATTATTGGAAGAAAAGGGCGTTGAATTTGCGGCTGCCCCGCCACCCAAGAATGGTTGGATTGGTAGCCTGTTAAGTTGGGTGATTCCGCCTCTGATCTTTGTAGCGATCTGGCAGTTCTTTATTCGACGCGGTGGTGGTGCTGGCGGGCCGCAGGGCGTACTTTCTATTGGGAAGAGCAAAGCTAAAGTCTATGTCGAAGGCGAACCGGGAAAAGTCACCTTTGCAGATGTCGCTGGGGTCGAAGAAGCCAAGGCTGAACTGGTCGAGATTGTCGATTTCCTCAAGGCTCCAGGGCGTTACACCCAAATTGGGGCGCGTATTCCTAAGGGAGTCCTGCTAGTGGGGCCACCAGGAACGGGTAAAACGCTGCTGGCAAAGGCTGTGGCAGGAGAAGCAGGCGTACCATTCTTTAGCATTTCTGGCTCGGAGTTTGTGGAGCTGTTTGTGGGGGTTGGCTCTTCGCGGGTGCGCGATTTGTTTGAGCAGGCGAAGAAGCAAGCTCCCTGTATCGTGTTCATTGATGAGTTGGATGCGATCGGCAAGTCGCGAAATAGCGGTGGCTTCTACGGTGGCAATGATGAGCGCGAGCAGACGCTGAACCAGTTGCTGGCCGAAATGGATGGCTTTGCCGCTGGTGAGGCAACCGTGATTGTGCTGGCAGCCACTAATCGCCCTGAGGTTTTAGATCCGGCGCTACTGCGTCCCGGTCGGTTTGACCGTCAAGTGCTGGTCGATCGTCCAGATCTAGCCGGACGTGAACTGATTCTCAAAATCCATGCCCAAAAAGTGAAGCTGGGTGACGATGTGGATCTGAAAGCGATCGCCACTCGCACTCCGGGTTTTGCAGGCGCAGATTTGGCAAACCTGGTGAATGAAGCGGCACTGTTAGCAGCTCGTAACAAGCGGGAGACGGTCGCGCAGGAAGACTTTGCCGAAGCGATCGAACGGGTGGTGGCTGGGCTGGAGAAGAAAAGCCGAGTCCTCAACGATAAAGAGAAGAAGATCGTCGCCTATCACGAGGTGGGTCATGCGCTGGTCGGCGCTCTGACGACTGGAAACGGGAAGGTCGAGAAAATCTCGATCGTACCGCGTGGTATGGCTGCTCTGGGCTATACGCTACAACTCCCCACCGAAGATCGGTTTCTCATGGACGAAGCAGAACTACGGGGACAGATTGCAACGCTGCTGGGTGGACGGTCTGCCGAGGAAGTGATCTTTGGCAGCATTACCACTGGAGCCTCGAACGATCTGCAACGAGCCACTGACCTGGCAGAACGCATGGTCACAACCTACGGTATGAGCAAAATCTTGGGGCCACTGGCCTATCAACAGGGGCAACAAGCGCAGTTTCTTGCCGATGGTGCGCCCAATCCTCGCCGAGTAATGAGCGAAGAAACGGCACAAGCGATCGATCGTGAGGTGAAAGACATTGTAGAAACCGCCCACCAACACGCGTTGAACGTCATTAAGCTCAACCAGGACTTGCTGGAGATGATCGCGACCCAACTGCTAGAAACCGAAGTGATTGAGGGTGAAAAGCTCCACAGTCTACTCGGTCAGGTTCAACCGATCGCTTAAGGACGACACTACGTCTGTCAGTATCAACGTCCCTTGTCTACGCCTTAGACGAGGGACGTTTACTATAGTCGGGGCTTCAGGCCGTGGGTAAAAGTGCGTTAGGGTAAGCGATGATCCTCCGCTAGTGACTGTACTGATGCTCGTCTTACTGAAAACGGCTTCTACCCCGATCTTGCCCCTTGACCTGTGGACAAAAACCAGCGGTACCTGGATCAACGTCGCCACAATTTTGTTTGGTACGCTCTGCGGCTTGCTCCTGCGAAAAAGCTTACCCTCTGGAATGCAGCGAGTAATTACCCAGGGAGTTGGGCTGGTGACGCTATTTCTTGGCGTAACGATGGCGAGTAGCCTGCTCAAAGCCCAGGCTGGACGAGTGGATGGCATCATCCTGGCGCTGCTAGCGATCGTCGTTGGCGGGTTGCTAGGAGAAAGCCTGCAACTGGAAGAACGTCTCTACACGTTAGGCGAATGGCTCAAAGCACGCTTTCAGGGCGAAGGCAGCTTCACCGAAGGGTTTGTCGCCGCCAGTTTACTGTTTTGTATCGGGCCAATGGCAATTATTGGCAGTCTCAATAACGGCATTGCTGGAGACAACACGGTTTTGAGCATTAAAGCCACAATGGATGGACTAGCCGCGATCGCCCTCACCAGCAGCTACGGCATCGGGGTCGGCTTCTCCAGCCTCATGATTCTTCTCTATCAAGGCGGACTGTCACTCCTCGCAGGGCTACTCCCTCAAATCCTGGCAAACCCCACCACCAATCCCCACGTCCTCATCACCTCCGGCGTTGGCGGCTTGATGATTTTAGGCATCGGCTTAAATTTACTCGACATCGCCAAAGTCAAAGTCGCATCTTTCTTACCTGCTTTACTCATTGCGCCTTTGCTCTACACTCTTGCCAAATGGGTGATTTAGAACTGGTTAATAAGTTGTCAGTCCTCAAAAATCTTGCGAGAGAGCTCTTTAACTGACTCTAGGAGAAGCGTATCAGAGCCACCAAATTTTGCTACCTTGCTTAGAATTAGAGAAGAGCTAGCTTACCAAGAGGCGCTAAAGTGCAAGAACCTGACGGCAAACCTCTTGTCTTTCTGGATACGAATGTTGTGGCTTCTTACTTGCGTGGTGAGCCACCCAGTTCGCATTTGTTCTCCCACGAAATAATTGAGAAGGTTCATCTCGCCATAAACCCTGTAGTTCTGCAGGAGCTTTTCTTCCTCGCTGAAACTCGCAAACACCCTGAAATGCTTGATGAGATTCAACAAGAGGTAAGGCTTTTACCCTTAAACCTCGAAAAGGCTGAGGAGTATCTTAAGCAGGCGGCAAACCTTCGTAATCGAATAGCCCACTCCAACGATGTTTTGATTTTAAGCAGTGCATCGAATTGTGATTATCTTGTAACTTACGACAAGGCACTGAAAAAAACCCTTAATTCTCTGTCAACTGGCAAGCCTGAAGTCGTGACACCTGAACAGCTAATATCTCAACTTACAAGCAAAGTTTAAAGGTCGAGCAGGTGTGAAGGTTTGCATTGACACAGGGGTTTTCATAGATTACCTTAGCGCACAAGCAATTGCTGGTTCAAGCTTGCGGTCTACAGATCGTCGGGGACGTGCTCCTCACAAGCTATTTGAAGATGCAGAAAACGTTCTTAAAAAAGTAGCTTCTTTGCACACAGTAGCAACATCAAGTTTAACTTACTACGAAGTTGAAGAAGCTTTGTTTAAACAACTCACATCAGTTGCTACAGGTATGGTGAATGCAAGTACAATTCGAGTTCTTGCTGCACGTTCTATTGTTCCGCAAACTATTACAGCAGTGCGTTTTTTTAGCATTAATGTTCTTGATTTAACCTCTACAACAGTAGAAGAGCAGTTAAGTAATATGGAGTTATACGTTAGGGATATACGGGCTGCTGATGCACTTCATGTTGCAAGTGCAATTAGCTTTGATGCAGAAGTTTTAATTTCTGTAGATGAAGATGTACTTAAACTGGACGGCTTTATTACCAACAAAAGTGGAGTTCCTATCAAGTTCTGTGATACAGATATTGCGCTAACAATTCTGTAAGGTTAGCAATCACATCCCCCCAATTGCTGCAAAGTTATCTGCAAGTATTCGAGATCATCTGCTGCGGATGGTTGGGAATGTTGTTAGTTTTTTAAAGAAGTCAGTAGACAAAAGTTGAGGTTAGCGATATCCTTATTCTTTACCTTCTTCCCCATTCCCTACTCCCGCTAAGTCAGCGGTGAGGAAATCGATAAACTGTCGTGCGCTGCGGCCCGATCGCCCGTTGTGTCGCGTTGCCCATTGCAAGGCTTGAGCTTCTAGCGCTTGTGGCTCCAGAGCAATCCCTGCTTGCTGGGCGAGGTGGTGAATGATCTGCAAATACGTCTTCTGGTCAGCGGGTTCAAAGGTGAGGGTTAAGCCAAAACGATCGCTAAACGAAAGCTTTTCCTGCACCGTATCCCAAGCGTGAACTTCATCGCCATCACTGGGACGGGGACGATCGCCAAAAAACTCGCGAATCAGGTGTCGTCGATTGGAAGTGGCATAAACCACCACGTTTTGCGATCGTGCCGTTAGATTTCCCTCCAGCACTACTTTAAGAGCTTTGTACGCATCCTCATCTTCCTCAAACGACAGGTCATCGACAAAAATGATGAACTTCTGCGGTAGGTTTCGGAGTCGCTCGACGATCGCAGGCAGATCCGTCAGGTCTGCTTTGGCGACCTCAATCAGGCGAAGACCATCCTCTCCGTAGCGATGCAGCAACCCCTTCACCAGTGACGATTTACCCGAACCCCGACTGCCGTAAAGCAGCACATGCAGCGCCGGATAGCCCTTGAGCAAAAACGTCGTATTCTTCAGCAGTGCCTCTTTTTGAGTCTCATAGCCCACCAAATCCGTGACCTGCACGCGATCGGGATAGGCAAGGCCCACCAATGTTCCTGCCTGCCAGCGAAACGCCTTGTATTGAGCAAACAGCCCCACACCCTGCTTGTGATAGTGGGCGGCAAGTGGCTCTAAGGCATCGCCCCAGTTGGATGCAGATTGCACAGTCGATCGCAGCCACTCCAAACTTGCGGTTGCTTCACACTGCCAGATCACCGGAGCCACCATCAGATGCGCTGCCACTTTAACTGCTCGGCTCAACTGTTCACTATCATAGGCATACAGTTGTTGCACCACCTGAAGATCATGGCGAGCCGCTGCCACCAGAGCCGGAGGCAGTTCATTCAACGCTCTGTGCTGTGCCTGCTGGGTAAACGGATTATCCGCGTGCAACAGTTGGGTGAGTAGATGATCTTGCCAACTTTGCTGACCCTCCGCCAACGCGCTAAACCAAGCACCATACGCCAGCAAACATTCGGTATTTTCGGCAGCCGTGTTGCGTTCGGCATGGCGAATGGCTTGCAGCAAGGTCAAAAACGCCTGCCCAATGGGGTCATCAAGTAACGATCGATAAACGAGAAGTGAGGCTACCTGATGGAGGAGTGGTTGAACTGAAGCGATCGCGGGTGTAGTCATTGATGGCGTTTTCCATGCGAGTGAAGTATAACGGCAAAGCGAGAAGAATCCAGAAGCCAGAATACAGGAGTCAGCAGTGGTTTGAGCAACTGACTTTTGACTCCTGGCTTTTGACTCCTGGCTCCCGAATACTTAATTGAAGCTGCTCCGCTGTTGAGTCAGAAATGCAATGTATTCCGCTAATTTACAGACTCACCTGTGGCATCAGCCGCCTGGCATTCTGTGCAAAGCCCAAAGAATTCCAACATGTGGTAGTAAATTTTGAACTGATAAGACTGGTTTAACTGCGCTTCTAGCTCATGCACTGGGCATGTATCGATCGGAATCGATCCGCCGCACTGCAAGCACGTTAAATGATGCCGATCTTCCTGCACCAGGCTGTAAAGCGACTCACCGCTTGCCATCGTCCGCGCCTGCACCACCCCCTCCAGCTTCAGCGCCTCCAACGCCCGATACACCGTCGCCAACCCCATCGCCTGATCACAGTTCCGCAGCTCCACAAACAAATCCTGCGCCGAAATCGCGCGATCGAGATGTTTAAGAAGGCTGATGATCCGTTCCTGACTGCGAGTACGACTGGCTTTCATGGAGAAGGTGAGGAGTGAGAGAGAGGAGGAAATAGGACGGCAGAGGGGGCAGGGGAGGCGGAGGAAGCGTTGAGTTTTGAGGTTGGAGTATCGAGCTTTGAGGTTGGAAGATCGTGTTTTAAGGTTGGAAGGTCGAGCTTGGACCACGGAAGGTTGAGTTCTGAACGCGAGCGATTGAGCTTGGAGGTCGAAAGGTCGAGCTTGGAGGTCGGAGGGTCGAGGTTGGAACTCGGAGAATTAGGCTTGAAGGTCGAAAGGTCGAGCTTGGAACTTGGAAGGTTGAGCTTGGAGGTCGGAGGGTCGAGGTTGGAACTCGGTCTGTCCTGCCTGGACCTGAAAGCTTTGCTCCCATACCTCACATCTTCATCCCTCATCCCTCATCCCTCATCCCTTATCCTTTAACTTTCTCCCTCTGCCTCTGCCTCCTGCCCTCTGCCTTCCATAAAGCGGTAGCATCAATAACGGTAAACGCACTAGCAGGAAACAACGGTGACTCAAACGTATCATGCTCAAATCTATGTTACTTTGCGCCCGTCGGTTCTTGATCCTGCCGGGACAGCCGTACAGTCTGGGCTGAAACACATGGGGTATGAGAATGTGGCTCAAATCCGCATTGGCAAGTACGTTGAATTGACTTTAGAGGCGGCAAGCGAAGCAGTCGCCCGCGAACAAATCGATCGCATTTGCGATCAACTGCTGGCAAACCCGGTCATTGAGAATTATCGGTTTGATTTGCAGGAGATGCCCACCAGTGTGAGGGAGTAGGGAATCGGGAATCGGGAATCGGGAGTCGGGGGAAGGTTCATGCCCAGGGGTTTGGCTCATTGGTATTGTGTGCTTGAAGGGTTGAGGGTTCGACATTAAGGGTTTCGCCCATCGTAGAGACACGATCGCCCAGAACGAGTTTGCGTCCCCGACGCGTTTCTACTGTCCCATTGACTTTTACCTCTCCTGACTGGATCAGCAGTTTCGCCTGTCCACCCGTCGATACAATGCCAACCGCCTTCAAAAATTGATCCAGCTTAATCACTTCTGTCGTCATACTCAACCCTGCTCAAAACTCAGCGCGATCGTTCAGCGCCTAGCTACTATCTTTACACGCTACTCCAGCACAGGTGGTTAGGAGGCAGACGGCAGAGGGCAGGAGGGAAAGGCAACACGCTAAGCCCAACCTTTCAAGCTCAAACTTCCATCCCTTAAGTTCCAAGCTCGACACTCCGAGTTCCAAGCTCGACACTCCAACCTTTAAGCTCGACACTCCGAGTTCCAAGCCCAATGCTTCGAGTTCTAGACTCGACACTTCGACCTCTTAGCTTGACAATCTAACCTCTGAGTTCAGCACTCCAAGTTCTAAACTCGATACTCTGACCTCCAAGCTCGACACTCCGAGTTCAAACTTTGCTCCTTCCACCTCAAATTCCCCCCTGCTCCCCTCGCTCTCTGTGCTCCCTCTGCCCCCGCCGCTCCTCCTGCTCCCCCCTCCCCCCCATGTCAACCCAAGCTTCTCTGCACCTGCTTTTGCATCGGCTCGACCAGCAAAACTACAAGGCGTACAAAGACCTTAGGGGAAGCTACGAGTTTGCGGACTTCACGCTGCTGCTCGATCGCATCCAGGGTGATCCGTTTGCGTCACCGAGTCAGTGCCGAGTGAGGATACCGCAGACGATCGCGAGCTTTTCCAAGGATCTATACCGCAACCCCAGTCGAGCCATTGCGCTGCGGGATTACATTACTCGTCAGTTTGATCAGGCGGCTCAATCCATGCGTCAACATCGGGGGAACGGTAGCAGTGGGCTAATTGCAATTGCTCAACCCAAGCAGACGATTCTCGAACGTACCGCAGCCTTTATTGATGATGCGTGGTTAGAAATTCGGTTTGTGGTGGGATTGCCTGCTTTTGGGCGACGGGTGGCAGGGCTTCAGGCAGCGGAGCTATTGTGTGATGATTTACCCCAATTGATCGATCGGGTGCTGTATCGTGCCCTGAATGCTGGTGCCATTCAACGTCATGTCGAAGTTGCAGAAGATGCGGCTTGGCTACAGCAACAGTTGGTGGATCAGAGCCTGGTTGCGTTTGTTGCCGATGGTGCTATTTTGCCTCGTCGGAGTGGTGTGGACGATCGCCCGTTGCTTGATGGCATTCCGTTCCAATCACCCGCCTCTCTGCGAGTTGAGTTCACCTGCCCCAATCGAGGGGTGATTACGGGCATGGGCATTCCTGCAGGCGTGACGCTGATTGTGGGGGGTGGCTATCACGGAAAATCGACGCTACTGCGGGCGATCGAGCTAGGCGTTTACACTCATATTCCTGATGATGGACGCGAGTTTGTGTTGACCGAGTCTGCTGCGGTCAAAGTCCGGGCAGAAGATGGACGCAGTGTGGCGGGAGTCAATCTATCGCCATTTATCAACCATTTGCCACTGGGACGATCGACCACGCCGTTTTCTACCCAAAATGCGAGTGGCAGCACATCTCAAGCCGCCAGCATTATCGAAGCTCTAGAAGCAGGCACCAAGCTACTGCTGATTGATGAAGATACGGCAGCGACAAATTTTATGATCCGCGATCGCCGGATGCAGGCACTGATTGCGAAAGACCGCGAACCCATCACACCGTTTATTGACAAAGTGCGCCAACTGTACACCGAATATGGCGTCTCAACCATTCTGGTGATGGGTGGCAGCGGTGACTACTTTGATGTGGCGGATACGGTCATTGCCATGCAAGACTTTCAACCGCAGGAAATGACCGCACAGGCACAGGCGATCGCGCAGCAGTACACGACCGATCGCGCTCCTGAAGGCGGCACCCAGTTTGGAACACTGACACCACGTTTTCTCTCTGTTCAGTCTTCTACAAACAACGATCGTCCCCCCAAACGCAAAGTCCGCGATTTAGACACCATTGTTCTCGGTCACGATGAAATTGACCTCTCAGCGGTTGAGCAAATTGCCGAAACGGGGCAGCTACGCGCGATCGCTGCCACACTGCTTTACCTCCAACAGCACTACCTCGGCGGCAACCGTCCTCTCACCGAAGTTCTCGATTACGCAATGGCAGATATCGTCGCAGGTGGCTTCGATGACCTCACCGGGTTTCCTAACGGTGATTTCGCTCACTTTCGCCGCTTTGAGTTGGCAGCAGCGATCAATCGGTGGCGAGCAATTCGAGGTTGAATCAGTTATTAGCCATCAGCTATCAGCTTTCATCAAGTAATTAATCACGGCTTGAGCGATAGCTTGATTGCCGTCTGTGATCACAGGCTGCGATCGCGTGGGCTTTAACGGCTGCTGCAAAAACTCCCAATTGCCGTCAAAAAACTCGGTAGGCGTGAGGATTTGCGATGGCACGTAATCCTGAATGCCATCGAGCAAAATGGCGGCTTCGGCAAAATCATCGCGGGTGATGGAGACGATCGGCGTACCCAAGCGGCAGGCTTCCGAAAAGGTGCTGTAACCAGGCTTTGAGAGCAAGCGACCGCAGACGGGCATGAGGTCGACGGGGCGATAGTGATTGTCAGCAATTTTGATCAGATTGGGCAGGTCAGGTGCAGTGCGATCGAACGTCAAAAACTGCCAATCCACAAACTGCTGCAAGTTTTGGTAGGGAATCTGCGCCAAGCCTAAACCGCCAAAGGTCATCAGCACAGTGTGATCGACTTCAGCCTTCACCCCAAAGGTCTCTCGCAGTTGGGCAACGCTGTAGCGGGGCGTTCCACCCGTCAGCCCGACATCCGTGATCGTGGGAAAGGCGCTCATCGGTTCATGCAGGGGTAGGCGAAAGAGGCGATCGCACTTGCTAAAGCAGTCCGCAATCCAATCCGCCACGTCTACAAATTCGCCGCCCCAAGGACGGTAAATAAAATCCCACCCAAAGTTGCTCATCATCCAGCACGGCACCTGGGCCGTCTTTCCTAGCAAGGCTGCCAGCGGCGGAATGTCTGCCAGAATCAGCCCCACCCGATTTTGCTTAATGAAGTTCACCTCAGAGGCAATCAAGCTGTTTTGCTGCGCCCTGAGCTGTTTCAGCCGTTCCAGCGTTGCAGGCAAATCCATCGTGACGCTATCCGCCTGCAAAATGCCCACATCAAAGGCTCGTGGACGGTGAATAAAATCGGTTGAAATGTATGCCTCCAGTAACCAACGGGGTGCTGTTGTCACCAAAATAATTAAGATTTCAGGGCATAACCGCTGGATTTCGGCAGCTACAGACGCAGCACGAGTGGCATGTCCGAAGCCATGATTGGTGATAGCGATGTAGAGAATGGGTTGGGGCATGTAGCAATCCTTTTTTTTTGTAAAAATGATTCTGGCCCAGCTTTCAGCAGTCAGCTTTAAATTCCAGGCTGACCGCTGATGACTGGTTAGGTCCAACACAGTTTCCTTTTCACGAATGACTTATCAGCTTTCAGCTCTAAATTCTAGGCTGACGGCTGCTTGCGGCAATTCAGCGATTTCACTTGCCAATCCAGGTAGGAACGCGGTATCGATCCGTGCTTCTTCTAAGCCATAATCAGCCTATATTGTGTAAGAAAAAATACTGTCCACGAACGTAGGGTCTCTACACAGTGATAATCCGTTTCACGCTAAAGCTGCTAATGCGACAGAATGACGTATGTTCACGGAAGCTTTTTACTCAAATTTAGCGCCAATTAAACAGTTTTCTGACATCACCAACCCAGATAACTTCGTCCCCCTGCCAAACGATTGGTATCTCCTCATCACAGACATTGTTGAATCCACGAAAGCGATCGAGCAAGGTCGTTACAAAGATGTAAATTTGCTTGGTGCTTGCTCCATTATTGCCGTTTTAAATGTTGCGCAAAAGATCGATATTCCGTATGTTTTTGGAGGCGATGGAGCGTCGATCGCCATTCCGCCCATTCTTTATGTCAATGCCAAAAAAGTGTTGCTTGCCATTCAGCAACTTGCCTATTCGGAATTCGCTTTAGAATTACGAGTTGGTATTGTACCTGTATCGATTGTGACGGCTGCTGGTTATGCCACTAAAGCCACTAAGTTAAGAGTCTCAGAAAACTATTACCAAGCTTTTTTTACAGGTGGAGGTCTCACCTACGCCACCGAGCTAGTCAAAGCGCCAAATGCAGATAATCCCTATTGCTTACATCCGACAGAAGGCTTCTCAGGCGTTGATCTTTCTGGCCTGGAGTGTCGATGGCAAGATATTCCCAGTCAACACGAAGAAATTCTCAGTTTGATCATTTTGGAAACAGGGCACCATCTTCAGCGTGCGGGCACGACCTACAAAAATGTCATTGATCAGATCGAAACGATCTATGGTGATGATTTGAATTACCATCCAATTAATGATAAAAATATCAATCTTACGTTTAAAACGAAGCATCTTATTAAAGAAACAAAGCTACGTGCTAAGTCGCGCAAATGGCTCGATCAATGCTTGTATCTATGGAAGATAAAATTGGCAAATTTTTTAGGGCTAGTTTTTATGAAATTCAAGCTCAAAATTGGCACAATGGATTGGGGCATCTATAAAAAAATCCTGTCAGAAGCAACTGACTATCGAAAATTCGACGATATGTTACGCATGGTGATGTCTGGCTCTAAAGTGCAGCGAGAACAGCTTGTGAACTATTTGGAAGCGCAGTACAAAGCTGGTCATTTGGTGTATGGTACCCATGTCACCGATCGTGCTTTGATGACCTGCCTTGTCTTTGGAGAATACAACGGGCCACAGGTGCACTTTATCGATGGTGCCGATGGTGGCTACACGCTAGCCGCCAAAGCCATGAAAGCCAGAATGCGTCGCAAAGTGCTGAATTGGAGTACCTACGTCTCACTCAGCCGCCGCCAAAGCCAACGGCAGGTACCAACCGAGCCGAGTTGAGGGTATGGGGTGTGGGGTATGGGGTGCTGAGTGAGGAGTGTTGAATTATTTCTGACTCCTTCCTTCTGTCTCCTAACTGCTTCCCCCGCTTCCTCTGCTTCCCCCGCTTCCCCTACCCCCTCCGCCTTCTGCCCTCTGCCACCTCTACCCAAACTGCCGCATAGCTTCCACTAATTGATCAACCTCTGACTCTAACGTGAGGTAATGCAGACAAGCGCGAACGCAATCCGGGTCGAGGATGACGCGAATCATGAAGCCGTTTTCTTCCAAGTAATTCACCAGTGACCGATGAGACTTGCTCTGTAGCTGAAACGAGACTAGCCCTGTTTCTGGTGGGGACGATCGCAGACAGATCACCTCAGGTAACTCGGTTAACTGTTGCCAAAGTCGCTGGCTGAGGGCTTGGAGCCGTTGATAGCGCTCTTGTGCGGTGCCCCATTGCTGTTGTACCGCGATCGCAGTTCTCAATCCAGCATAAAGCGGGTAGGCGGAGGTTGCCATCTCATAGCGCTGCCCGTCTGCTTTCCATCCTGTAGGATGACCGCTGCGATCGGTGGTGATGCTCCGCCAACCTGCAAAGGTTGGGTGCAACTCGTCTAGTGCTTCTGGGCGAACGTACAGCCCCCCCAATCCTTCGGGACCGCACCACCACTTATGCCCTGTAAAGGCGTAGAAATCTGCCTGTAGCTCATCCAGGTTAAGAGGGAGCATGCCGACTGACTGAGCCGCATCCACTAAGACCCGAATCGGCTGCTGGCTGGGGTAGCTATGGCAAGCAGTCACCATATCCTTTAAGGGCAACAATTGGCCTGTGTTCCAGAGAATGTGGCTAAGGACAACCAGACGGGTCTTTGGTTGTAAGCATTGAGTTAACGCTGCCACCGGATCGCCTTCATTTAAGGTTGCTTGCAGTGGACAGGTTGAAACGTCAATCCCAAAACGTCGCTGTAACTCCTGCACTGAGGCAAGGACGCTGTGATGTTCGCAGTCAGACAGCAGCAGGTGATCACCCGATCGCCAGTCGATACCCCACAGGGCGATGTTGCAGCCTGCGGAAACGTTCTCAGTTAATGTAATGGTTGGGGCGGTGGTGCCAAGCTCAGTGGCGATCGTGGTTCTCGTTTGTGCGGCCTCTTCCACTACCCAGTCATAGCTTTGACCTGAGAAGGGGCCTAACTGCTGAATCTGGGCATAGGACTGTTGAATCGCATCTAGCGCGCTTTGTGGCATTGGCCCCTGTCCACCGTAGTTAAAGTACGCTTTGTTCGCCAAACCAGGAAACTGCGCGCGATAACTGACCAGAGAATCTTCAGTCAGAGAAGCTTGAGCCTGAAAAACGTGGGAAGCAGAAATGCCTGTCATGGTAACGTACTGGTAGAGACAAAGCGTTAGCATTCTAGCAGGTGTGTTTGGAGTCCATTGCGACACGCAAGGAGTAAGCGTGAAAGTTGTTAGTTGTTATTAATTAAACACAGACAGCGAGCCAGCCTTTAACATAGAGCGATCAAGGATGAGAGCGATCGATGCTGAAACCATTGCTTCTTTATTCCAGGTTGCCATTGTTCTGCGATCGCATGGCGCTTTTATGATTCATCGTTGGCCCCTACCATTTTGAGCAAACCCTGCTAGCTTGAAAGCATGTTACTGAATGCTGAACTGCTACTAAACTATCAGCGCTGTAGCCGACGGGCGTTCTTAGATCTACATGGCGATCTTAGCCAGCGAGATCCGCCCAGTGACTATTTGCTAAAGCTGATGCAAGATAGCCAGAGCAACCAGCGATCGCTCTTAGCAGAGCAAGCCATTCACCAACCTCGTTACGCTTCAAGAGATTGGGATGCTGGAGCACAAGCCACCTTAGGGTTAATGCGACAAGGCGTAGAACGCATTTATCAGGGTGTGCTGATGGCAGAAGGCCCTAATGGGGTCACGCTGGTCAGCAATCCGGATCTGCTGGTGAAGCGATCGGGCGAGTCTGTGTTTGGGGATTGGCTGTATGAGCCAACAGAAATCAAGCTAGGCAAGCGCCCTAAGTTGGAGTATCAAATTATCACAGCCTTCCACATGCTGGTGCTGGCAGAGGTACAGGGTGCCTGGTCAGAAACAGCGTGGTTGCTGCTGCGTGAACGCGGAGCCTATGCGGTTGATCTGTGGGAGATGCTACCTCGAATGCAGGCGATTTTGGATGAATGCATTCAGGTGCTATCTCAACCCGACTCGCCAGAAGTCTTTATCGCTCGCAATCGCTGTAGTTTGTGCCATTGGTTTGGGCATTGTTATGCGATCGCCAAAAGCGAGCAACACCTTTCACTCTTACCAGGTGTGACCCCCACTCGCTATCAGCAGCTACAGGCGCTTAACCTGACCACTGTAAAAGCTGTGGCCGAAACGAACGTCGCGCAACTAGCCCCTCTGCCAGGTTTTGGAGCCGAGACGGCCTATAAGCTAGTGCGTCAGGCGCGATCGACATTGCACAATCGAGCGCTCTTCATTGAGAGCCAGACGAACACAAGCCTGTTAGAAGAAGTGCCCACTGCGCCAGTAGAACTCTACTTCGACATTGAAGCCGAACCCGCGCTGAATCTGGTCTATCTACATGGCGTGCTGGTGGTCGATCGCTCCTCTCAAACCGAGACATTCTACCCACTGCTCGCCGAACGACCCGAAGATGAAGTCCTCGTCTGGCACCAATTTCTCGACCTGGTTTGGCAGTATCCTACCGCTCCCATCTTTCACTTCTGTCCCTTTGAAGTCCAAACGGTTGAGCGACTCGCCAAACTCTACAGCACACCAGCCCATCGCGTACAACCCCTTCTAACCCGCTTCGTCGATTTGCACGAGCGGGTTACGCGTATGGTGACACTGCCCGTCGAAAGCTATGCGCTCAAACCGATCGCTCGTTGGTTAGGCTTTGACTGGCGTGACCCCAGCGCTAACGGTGCCCAATCCATTTACTGGTATGCTCAATGGCTTTCAACGGGCGATCGCACCTACCTTGATGCCATCGTCACCTATAACGAAGATGACTGTCGCGCCACCTATCACGCGAAAGACTGGCTGGTTAATTTCCTCCAAGATGCGTATCAGGCAGAGTTGGCTTGAGCATGAACATCAGGGCAACCATCAGGATTGAAGCGAATACGCAGTAGAGATAAGTCATCATCCAGGGATGCTTTTGTGTTGAGCGTCTTGACGTGGTTTAAAATGTGGTCCAACCCAGCATCGGCAATAGCCTCCTGCTCATTCACTAATAGCGTGACAAAGGCATCAAACCCCCACAAATCATTTCCGTCTTGAAAGATTTCATAGATGCCATCGCTAAAAACATACAAGATGCTCGATGAATCAATGTCGCAGCGTTGATCGGTAAAGCGGGTATCCGGCAACATACCAATGGGCATGCCCGTTGTTTTTAATTGCGTCACTTGTATGCCTTGATGGCTGTGCTCATGCAGTAAGATCGCGGGTGGATGCCCTGCGCTTGAATAGACCAACTGCCGTTTTGCGCGATTATAAACGCCGTACCAGATCGTAAAATATTTATCGTTTTGGTTGTCCATTTGAAACGCTTCATTGAGCGCTGCTAAGACGTGGCTTGGCTGATAGAAATTGACGCCATACATGGATTGCGATCGCAACATATTCAAGATAGAAATTGACGGCAATGCGGCCCCTAAACCGTGCCCTGAAACATCTAATAAATAAATGACCAAATAGTCGGGATCAAGCCAGTAATAGTCAAAACAGTCACCGCCCAGATGTTGAGAGGGTATAAAGCGGGCATCGATCGTCACACTGCCGCTTAACGGTTTAGGCAAGAGCGATCGCACATACTCTGCCGCTTCGCTAAATTCTGACTCCAACAGGCGTTTCTGAGCGGTTAAATCCTGGCTAGCCTGATGGAGCCGTAACCCTGCCCGCACGCGTGCTTTCAATTCGTTCAGTTCAAAGGGCTTTGTGAGGAGATCATCAGCACCATTATCTAAGCCGTAGACCCGGTCTTCGATCGCGTCACGAGAGGTAAGCAAGATAAAGAAGGTAGTAGACAAATCGGGATCGGTTTTAAGGTTGCGGCACACAGTCAAGCCGTCCATTAGTGGCATTAGCCAATCACAAATAATGAGGGCGGGGCGAAGCGCTTGTGCCTGTTTAATGCCTTCTAAGCCATTGCTTGCCACACTTACGTCATAGCCCTGATCAGCCAATATTTTCTTTAAAATGAGCTGAATCGTTGGGTCATCATCAATAATTAAAACGTGCGGCATAGAGTTGAGACGTCATTGAAGCTTTAAGAGGATGTCTGAGAAGTGTCAGAGACGCTGCCTTCGCCCCCTCAATCCCCCAATTCTGGGGGACTTCCACCTCAGAACCCCTCAAATTTGGGGAGCAGGGGGGCGGTTCGGGTAGGCATTCATACCTTTTAAGACATCCTCTAAGGGAACCATTGATTAGGGCAGTTTGAGCCAGAATGCAGGCAGCAAAACCATTAAAATAGGGCTAGCAAAGCTGTGTTTTGCTGCAATGAAAACGACGCTAACCCATTCTTGGCGCTCGGTGACGTGTTTGCTAAAGCCCGACCTAAGCGCTATTGAGGATTCTTTACCCTTGCCAGCAGTTCAAAGAGCTTTTCTACAAGTCAAAACAGACCTGAACGCACTCGCTGACGTTCTCTTATGGTTTGACCAGTTTAATGGACCACCCCTTCCCGATCGCGACTGGCAGCAGTGTCAGCTTGTGTTAGCAGAGGGGTTTACCAATGCAGTCCGCCATGCCCACAATGGTCTTCCGGTTGAGCTTTTAATTGATATCGAAGTCATGATCTTTGCGGGACGAATCGAAATTCGGCTTTGGGATTGCGGAGCTCCGTTTAATTTGGCCCATCAGCTTGAGCAGTTATCATCCTCGTTTGATTGTGATGCTGAAGGGGGGCGTGGGCTTCAGTTAATGCAAAAGCTAACTGATGGCTTGACTTATACACGAACAGGGAATCGAAATTGTTTGTTGATTGTCAAGCACTACAGCACTGGTGATGAGCTACCTGCATGGAAGCGCAAACGGTAGCGGATCAATGCCTCTTTCATAGCCTTTTTGCACCTGGTGAAGTTACCTGTCGTCGCTCAAACCTACCTTTTTGTCGCTAAAAAGAGCCGGACGTCATTCAGGACTTGCTGTAATTGAGCTAACTGTGCCTCTGCGTTATGAAGCTGCTGCTGACGTGCTTGCTGTTCAAGATGTCCGGCGGTTGTAGCCATTGCAGTCAAGCCCACATTGGCACTAGCTCCTTTTACATGATGGGCTGCTTGCTCAAGGTTATAGAAATGGCGTTGAGCGATCGCTGTTTCAAGCGTGCCCAAATGAGTTCCAGTATCTTCCACAAACACCTGTAATAATTCCAGCTCAAACTCTTCACTGCCATCTGACAGTTGATGCAGATGCTCCCAATCGATCAATTCATTAAACCGACTAGTGCAGGAGTCGATGTTGGTGTTTGGCGATTCAACCATTGTGGGGAAAATGTCTCCGGTCTGCTGGCTATTTGGGCTGGGGCACATCTCAGTCGTCAAGGTAGAATGCTCTGAGGCGATCGTGGCTGAGGTAGAGAATTTCTCTGTGGTAAGCGAGTGGGGTATGTGGTTGTTCATGGTCAATGGATTGCTCCTTTGCTCAAGTAGTACCCGGCTCCATTGGGACAATTTGGCTGCTAGCACATCTTTACGCAACGGCTTGCTGAGATAGTCATTCATGCCAGTTGCAAGACAGTTTTCACGGTCTTCTTTCATCGCGTTAGCGGTCAGCGCAATAATCACAGGCTGCGGTTGGGGATGCGATCGTCGTACTTCGCGGGTTGTGGTGTAGCCATCAAGACCAGGCATCTGGCAATCCATTAAAACCAGGTCATAGGGGGTCTGGCGCATCATTTGTAAGGCGGCTTCACCATTAGAGGCTACATCAGCGGTATAGCCCAAAACTTTGAGTTGGCTCAACGTCACACGTTGATTCACGATATTATCTTCCACTAGTAGAAGTTTTAAAGGCGGTGACAGTGATAAAGGTGCGATCGTGGTCGGTGCCCCTGCGGTATGTCCCGCGCTTGATTTCAGAGAGGGTGCTTCGATCGCCAGAGGCGATGGTGTGCCTTCAGACAATCCCTGAGTAAAGGAGCGGAAGCGTGGATCGTCCATCAGAGTATCCATGATGCAATCCATTAAGCGCGACTGCTTGACTGGTTTCACCAGGTAGGCCGCAAAGCCCAAGGCTACTGCCTGCTTACTGCTGCCCCGATAGTTGAGAGAGGTCATCATGATTAGTTTGGTGTTTGCCAACAGCGGATCTGCTTTAATCTGACCACCCAACATCTCGCCGTCTATCTCCGGCATCTGCATATCTAAGATGGCTAAATCGTAGGGAACGCCTGCTTGAGCGCGATGCCGCAAAGCCTGAAGTGCCACTCTGCCATTTTCAGCTTCATCAATCTGCATCCCCCAGGAGGATACTTGATAACGTACAATTTTGCGATTGGTGGCGTTGTCGTCTACCACGAGCAGCCTGAGTTGATTGGGCAGCGGCGTCGCGGGCTGATTAGGTGTTGCAGGCAAATTGGAAGCACGATCGAAGATTAACGTGGCCCAAAATCGCGAACCTTGCCCAACGGTGCTTTCGGCACCAATCTCACCCCCCATCAGCTCAACTAATTGCCGTGAAATGGCTAGCCCTAAGCCTGTGCCACCATACCGCCGGGTTGTAGACGCATCGACTTGGGAAAACGGCTTAAACAGACGGTCTAGCCCAGCAGCAGGAATGCCAATGCCGGTATCCGTGACCGAAAACATAATGGTGGCAGTGGTGGCTGTTTCTGCAAGCAGCGCTGCTTGTACCACAACTTCGCCACGGCTGGTAAACTTGATCGCATTGCCTACCAAATTGGTCAAAATTTGGCGTAGTCGATGGACATCTCCGCGCAGATGGGTCGGCAGGTTACGGTAGACGAGGGTAGCCAGTTCGATCTTTTTGGCATGGGCGGCAGGTGCCAGAAGGTCTGCCACTTCTTCAATGCAAAGATTGAGATCAAAATCGAGCACTTCTAGCTCGACTTCACCCGCTTCTAGCTTGGAGAAATCTAGAATTTGATTAATCAAATTCAGCAAGGTTTCGCCGCTGGTCTGAATGGTTTCGACAAAATCCCGCTGTTCCAAATCCAGATTCGTGTCTTTCAACAGTTCAGTCATGCCAAGCACGCCATTCATCGGTGTGCGAATTTCGTGACTGACGGTTGCCAAAAAGATACTCTTCATCTGAGACGCTTGTTCGGCTTCTCGACGGGCTTGCTCTAGCGCCAGGTTGCGTTCTGCTAGTTGCTCTCGCTGTTGCGTTGCGCGCACTAGTAGATGTGCTTGTGCTAGGGCAATGCTGACTTGATCGGCCAGTTGAGTCAGAAAATCGATTTCAAAGGAACGCCACTGTCTCGGTGCCGTACATTGATGAGCAATAAGCAAGCCCCAAAGCTGTGCTTTTTCGGCGACACCCCTCCCTTGAATGATCGGGACGACCAGGTTTGCTCTCACTTGAAATTGAGCCAATAGAGCACGGTGGCAGTCCGTGAGATTGGCCTGTTCGATGTCGTCGATCGCCTGCGTTCTGCCCCGATAGTATTTTTGCCAGCCGCCCTCCATCAGGCAAGAATCCTGAATGGCGGTTCCCAGGGCAGGCGTCCATTGTCCATCGACAGACTCTACTACAATGGTGCCTGACCAATCGGGTTCAAAGCGGTAGATGAGGACGCGATCGGCGTGCAGAAACTGGCGCACTTCAGCTACCGTTGTGCTGACAATATCATCCAGATTAAGCGATTGACGAATGCGTAGGGTAATCGCAGTTAGCAGGTAGGCCCGGTGATTCTGGCTTTCTAGCTCTTGCTCGACTAATTTGCGCTGAGTTACATCCCGCACGATAATCACAGCTTCATCTTCGCCGCTTACCGCAACGCGGGCCTCTTCGTAGTGGATACCATCATTGAGCGCAAGCTGATACTCACAGAATTGCAGTTCGCCCGTGCGTAGGGCTTCAGCGAGACAATGCTGGCGTTTACAGGCAACGTCTGGTGGCAGTACGTCTGCTTCACGCTTGCCAATGATATCCGCAGGCGGTAAGAGAGTATCAAATTCTTTCGCAAATTTGACATCCAAATAAGCACCTTCGCGATCAACCCGCAGCATTAAATCAGGGATTGCGTTTAACAGTGCTTGATTGCGGGCCTCAGTCTTACGTAGGGTTTCTTCGATGTGTTTGCGATCGCTAATGTCGCTAAAGGTGCAAAGGATGTGCTGAATGCTGCCGTCGGGGTTAAAGTGCGGATCGGCGTTGACCAGTAGCCAGATCCAGTTTTCATACTTTGGGCGGTAAACGCCCATGACAACGTTATGCACCAGTTGGCGAGTAGCGATCGCCTGCGACACGGGATGCTGCTCACCTGGAAAGGGTGACCCATCTTCATGGATGACCCGCCAGTGAGGGTCATAGGATGTCATGCCCAATAGCTGGGCTTCGTCCAGGCCCAGCATAGACAGAGCGGCAGGGTTGACCATCAAGATTTCGGCCTGTGGCCCTTGCAGCACAACGCCTGCCTGAAGATGCTGCACCAGATCACGAAAATGCCCTTCGCTTTGCCGCAACGCCCGTTCGGTGAGCTTGCGCTGCGTAATGTCTTGAAGCTGTGAGACGAAATACAGCGGTTCGCCCTCCGCGTCTCGTAATAACGAAACGGTCAGCAACACCCAGACGACGTGTCCTAATTGATGGATATAGCGTTTCTCTAACTGGTAGGAGCCGATCGTACCGACTCGTGCCTGCTGATAAAACTGCAAGTTCGCCGCCAGATCATCGGGATGGGTCAACTCTTGAAAGGTTTTCGTCAGCATTTCTGCCTCGTCATAGCCAAAAATGCCACACACAGCTTGATTGATTTGAAGAAAACGCCCATCCAGCGCAACGATCGTCATCCCGATCGCGGTGCAGTGAAACGCGCTCCGAAAGCGTTCTTCGCTATACTGCAAGGCAATTTCTACCCGCTGCCGTTCAGCCATTGCAATGGTCAGCACACCGAGATTGAGCCGCAGCTCTAGCTGGCTTACCACCTGGCGACTCAGCCGCCGCAGGGCTTCAATTTGCTGTGGCTGTGGCTCACGCGGCACCTGATCCATCACGCAGATGGTGCCGATCACATAGCCAGCGGGTGTAATCAAAGGAGCCGCAACGTAGAAGCGCACGTAGGGGGCATCGGTAACGACCACATTGGCTGCAAATTGGTCATCGGCGGTTGTATCGGCAATGACCAGAACATCCTGCCGATCGACGCAAAGTGGGCAGAAGCCGACGTGCAGACCCGCTTCCTCAATGACCAGCCCGACGCTTGACTTAAACCATTGGTGATCACCTGCAACTAATGTCATTAAGGCCATTGGCGTGCCGCAAATCTGAGCAGCCAACTGGGTCAAATCGTCGAATGCTTCCTCAGGTGCCGTACCCAGCACTTGATACTGGTACAAAGCCTCTAACCTTTTTGCGTCCTTATCCGATTGCGCTGGCTTCATGGTTTAACCCTTGGTCGGCTGGAATGCTCATTTCTGACCCATCTATGCACAAAGCGTCAAAGCGAATAAACGATTCTGAAACCATAGACTCGCCTATCTGGTCGTTAGGAGCAAAGTGCTGCTGCTTAAGCAGCAGGGGATGATCGTCAACCTGCACATTGTATGAGTTTGCCCTGATCTATTCTTACATTCACTGCTGACTCAAACGAATTGCCTGACGATCGCACTTTTGCCGACCGTCAATTTTAAGCGGTGCTTCTACCTAGCGTCATCAAGCAAGGACGTTAATCATCCAGGCACCACGACAAAAGTGCGATCGCTCCCAGCAGCGGTAACCAGCCCGGCACACTAATAGTATGGAGTATGGAGAATGGTAGCTCTAACAACCCGATTAACGCTAGGCTGAGAAGCATAACCAACGTCAGGACAAGCCACGTCATAGGCACCGACTCTTCTTGCTAAGGATGGGCTGTGGTTGGCGTTAGAGTGCAGGTACAGTTTGCGCTGCCCAGCTCGATTTGAATCGTGGCATGGGCAATGCCAAATTGGGCTTGCAACGATTCGCACAGGTGAACGAGGAAAGCATCGCCAGGATGCCCCTCTGGGATGACGAGATGTGCCGTAAGTGCAGTTTCTGTCGTGCTCATGCCCCAGATATGCAAATCGTGCACCTGCTCAACACCAGGACGCTCTGCCAGGTAAGCTTTCACAGCACGTTCGTCGATCGCATCTGGCACAGCATCGATCGCCAGATTAAAGGAATCTTTCAGCAACTGCCAGGTGCCGCCGATAATCAACGCGCTGATGACCAAACTAAAGGCTGGATCAAGCCAGACCCAACGCGTGGTCAAAATGCCAATACCTGCAAGCACAACGCCTGCCGATACCAGAGCATCTGCCGCCATGTGCGAAAACGCGGCTCGGATGTTTAAATCCTGTTTGCGCCCAGACACAAACATCAACGCCGTCGCTGTATTGATGGCAATGCCGATCGCCGCCACAACGATAATCAGGCCGCCCTGCACCTCGTCGGGTCTGCTAAAGCGTTGAATCGATTCCCAGGCTAGCCCTCCGGTAACCACCAGGAGAAAAACAGCGTTTAAGAATGCCGCCAAAATAGACGATCGTCGCCAACCATAGGTGTAACGGCTAGAGGGTTGCCGCTGCGCCAGCACACTCGCCCCCCACGCCAATACCAACCCTAAGACATCACTTAAGTTGTGCCCTGCATCCGCCAGGAGTGCAACCGAATTTGCCAAATAGCCAAAAACCACTTCAACACCGACAAAGCCCACGTTTAACGCCAGCCCGATCGCAAACGCTCGACTATAGTTTGCTGGAGTGTGGTGATGTCCAGCATGACTGTGCCCGTGGTCGTGGTCATGGTGGGCGTGATGGTGTGTCATAGTGGCGAAGGGTGGGCGTGCTGATGGTGAGGGTAGGTCGATCGCGCCGGGGTACCACTGCCAGAGAGCAAGAGCCAGAAAGCAAGAGCCAGAAAGCAGGCACTAAAGAACGGCGCTGTTACTGCTCGTATTTTAATTCACAATGCTGAAGGATTTAACAAGCCGTAAGCCACTAACACAATCACGGTGTTATACCGATTTAACCAACGATCGCTACAGATGATCGTTGGTTAGGGGCAAGGTATTGTCTTGCCCCTACGGAAGTATGTCCACCTCTTCGATCGATGTCACAAAGGGGCAGACGCTAGTGAATTCACACGACAGCACAGGTCATCAAGTAAAAAGCCTCCCACCATGAAGAGGAAGGAGGCTTATGTATGCTGTTTAAGCGTGCCGTTGCATTACCGCCGCGTAAGCTTCAGAGTGCGAGTGACTAGCGCAGCTTGGCTAGAACGAGAACGTAGTACGCAAGGTCAGAAGCACATAATCGTCGTTGCTATTGTTCTGATCGGGTGCCGTAATCCAAACTACGCCTGGGGTGATTGAGATATTGTCTGTAAGCTGGTATCTGTAAAACCCTTCGACGTGAAGGGATGTTGCATTTTGCAGACCCAACCCTCTCAGATTCAAGCCCGCAATATTAGCACCACCCAGATACGGCTCCACACCCACAAAAATACCGCCGAGATTTCCCTTCTTGAACAGATCAGGGAAGGCTAACCCCAACCCGTAATACCAGATCTGACCGTTTCCGCCACCCACAAGCTGTAAGTCGGTATAACCACCAAAGCCGTTGATGACTACTTTGGGGCTGAGCTTAAACGATGCTTGTGCTCCGTAGGAGTTTGTGGTCGCGGCTTGCCCAAAGGCCGTGTGAATGGCATTTGCTGGCAACGTACCTGTGAAGAAGCTGTTGTTGCCCAACCCTAACCCAAAAATGGAGTTACCGCTGGTGTGATAACCGCGAACATAGGTTAGGCCAACCTGAAAGCGATCGCCCGGCGAAATGGTGATTTGACCAAGTGCCGCAAAATCTCCATTAAAGAGTCCGTTGCTACCGCCAGGAATATTGGCATTGTTAGCTAAATAGCCAGCCGACAGCGTGAAGACCCGTTTTGTATCCAGCGCTAGATTAAAGCCAGCACCCGCACCACCTCCAATGCGATAGATGGGGCTTTCTTGACTAAAGGCTGAGATAGACCCGTTGCCACCGTCAAAGTTCTCAAAAAACGGATTGACAGTACTGGCAACGTAGTATTGGCTCTTACCCCCCGCAGCGGCGATGTAGACCTTCAACCGATCACTGACAGGAAAAGTGTAATCCAGGCGATCGAGGACAATGCTGTTACCCGTTTGCCCATTGATGCGATAAGCGGGTGTGCCTTCAGCCGAACCCAATGGCTGACCGCTGCTGTTTAAGACAAACGGTGAATAGGGATTAGCAATCACAAAGAACTGATTGACGTTGCCAGCCGCCAGCCGCGTATTTAAGACATCTTTGCCTGTGAAGCTAGTTTGTAGCCCAAGGCGCACCCGATCCTGAAAAACCGTGTTGTTTAAGCGATCGACCTGGCTACCGAACAAGTCGCTGATGGCAAAGATGGCTTCGCCAACCAGCTTGGTAGTGGTCGAAAACTGCTGCTTTTCAAGCGTGGCGGTGCGTGCCTCTAGCGCATCAACGCGACCACGTAATGTCGCCAGTTCAGCCGCAAACTCTTCTTGCAACTTCTGTACGACGAGCAAATCTTCTTTCTTCACCAGATCAGCCGTGCCCGCTGTAATCAGTTCATCAATGCGATTCATGCAGGCATTGAGTCCGGCAGCAAACTCGTAGCGGGTGAGTGCCCGGTTACCTCGATACGTACGATCGGGGTAGCCTACAATGCAGCCATAGCGTTCAACCAACGATTGCAGTGCCTGGAAGGCCCAATCGGTCGGTCTGACATCCGAAAGTTGTGAAACCGA
The DNA here is from genome assembly GCF_059505485.1 of Stenomitos rutilans. Lineage (NCBI taxonomy): Bacteria > Bacillati > Cyanobacteriota > Cyanophyceae > Leptolyngbyales > Leptolyngbyaceae > Stenomitos > Stenomitos rutilans. Next base: position 5,475 of record NZ_JCACKR010000106.1, on the reverse strand, counting down.
GGTGATCGGCCCCATTGGAGCCGTGTATTCAGGGCTGATTGGATCAGAGACTGGTTTAGCGGGTTGGGCGATCGGTTTGGCAGGTTTTTGCGATGGCTCAGATGGTTCTGTATAGCCATTCTGTTTATTTGCAATCAGCAGTTTGCCATTTAGTGGCCTGGATGCAACATTGATGTCAGGAATGATTGCGATCACGCTTTGGCTTGTAACACTCTGGCTTGTAGCACTCTGACCTGCAAGGCTCTGCACTGAAACGAGCGGTTGTTCAGCGATCGTGAGCTTGCTGTGTTGCGGGGCAGGTAGCTGCAAATCTTTAGCGCTGGGCTGCGAAACGGCGGCCCCTACCTGTGCGCTGGCTAAAAGCACGCCCAACAATCCCGATGTTGCGACCCATGAATGTCTCGAAGAATGTCTTAGAACAGTAAATGCCATCTCTTACACCTCACCTCGTTAAATTTGCATCCTATATTATTTCAGCGACATTAATTCAACAGCCCTGCCGGATAGCAGTAGACGTAATACCGCTTCCCTTTGATTGAGCGACAGATGCGGCACTCCAACCAGCGGTGCTAGGGGCTGTCACTCAAAACTCTCTAGCTTGTCGGTGCACAGCGCTATTCAAAACTCAAATCTGAGAATTGGTATAACGCCTTTTGCCCTAGTCAGGTTCGGTCACTCAAAACTCAAAACTTAAAACTCAGAACTGATACAACGCCTTTTAGCCCTGATATGCAGAGCTAAAAAGCGTTGTTCTGACTTAAGGGCCAACCGCAATGTCTACAGGCACGTTGATCACGACCGTATCGCTAATTTTGGCCCCTAGCTGGCAGCCAGTGCTCGGTTGCAGCGTTACGATGACATTGGTTACCCCTCTCACGCCTGCCCCAGCTCGCAGCGGTGAGTAAGTCATCGGCACAACCGGAAATCTTACTTGAGTCTGACCGGCTGCAATCGGGGCGCTACGAGGCATCGTTAGGCAATCTGAGCCTTCCAGCGCAGAACCACTCACGCTAAAGTTGATCACCATATTGGTAGGAGCCGCCTGGTTCAAGCTAATCAGGAACTCGCCTTTGTCAGAAACGGCTTCTGCGGGTTTAGGCTTTTTCGCCGCGTTATCAGTCGCCATAATCGTCACGATCGGAATAGCTGGAGGAATGGGAGGATTATCTTTGATCACCACAGTCGCCGTAATCGTCGGACTCAAGCGATAGCCGTTACCGGGCTGTAGAGTAGCGATCACAGTTTCATCGCTTTCCTGAATCTGATCCGCGATCGGCTTCACTGGAATCACCGCACTGACTTGCCCTTTTGGAATGGAGACACTGCGAGGGATCGGTTGATAATCGGCACCTTCCGTTGCGGTACCTGAAACGGTATAGCCAATGATCAGATCCACAAGCGCAGCTTTATCCAGCGTGATGGTAAATTGACCTGGATCAAGCCCTAGCTCATTGGCGTTGGGGTCAGTCGCGACGATCGAGGCAACCGGGGGTGGGTTATCCAAAATCGTGACCGTGGCACTGCTGGGTGCGCCAACCTGATAGCCATTGCCATTAGTGAGAGTTGCAATCACCGTTTCAGGCCCTTCGACCAGTTGATCAGCGATCGGCGTCACCGGGAGTTTGATGCTAGTCTGACCTTTGGGAAACAGCACACTGCGAGGGATCGGCTGATAATCGGCTCCTTCGGTTGCGGTGCCAGCCACGGTATAGTTCACAGTTACATCGGTGAGCGCCGCTTTATCTAGACTGATCGTAAATTTGCCAGTATCCGGGCCAAGCTCATTGACATTGGGGTCTAACGCGACGATCGTAGCAACGGGCTGGGTGAGCAGAATGGATGTATCAATGCGGAAATGAGACTCCGTGGTGTGGCGTTCTGCAAAGAACAAACGCAGGCTGTAGTTTTTACTAACCGTGAGGCCCAAGGTGTCTAACTTCACGGATGCTGACTGTTGAGTGTGAATGCCACCTAAATCAATCACCAGTTTGCCATCAATAAAAACCCACAAGTCGTCATCACCGATAAAGGTAAAGACTTCTCCACCCTGGTAAGTAAATTGAGTGCTCACTTCATAGGTGAAATGAAAGTTATGAGCGTTACCCTCGTTGCCTAACAGCTCATTGTCGATCGGGAAGAATGCCTGATTGTCGTAGCGAAAAACGTCGGGGTTTGAGCTAACTTTGCTCAGCGTGATTGAAAAAGGCTTTTGAGCGTTAGCGGGATGATTATTGGCATACCACTTGTCAAATGCAGCCTTACCATGAGTTGATTTGATTGCACCACTGCCGCCGACATAGACGGGTTTATTATCAGCACCAAGCAGTGGGCCAACGATGCCTTTCTCAACATTATGCTCGTCGAATGTATCGGTCTCAAAATCTGGATGACTTGCAGGCAAGTTGCTTTTTACAGACGAAAAATCTCGAATGATTCCAGTCAATGTAATCGTATCAGCCATGATTTAATGCCTCTGCGGGGGTTAGTGACATCAACAGCGCCACCGATCAGCATTCCAGAAAGAAAATTGGATAATCACCCATTCTCGGTATCGCTGCGTGTGGCTCAGAATGCACACAAACCCCTCGCTTTACGGCAAGAGAGGGTTTGTCGAGCATACGACCCCGGAATGAATTCATTTTTCTACCGTACAGAATTTTATTAATCTCTCCTGTTTTTGAGAAGACTGTGTCTCAGCACCTCGTGACATAGAGGCTGTTATTCTAAAGCTACGGATTCTGACCCGTTGTTACTCTGAGCGTCTCCATTGCTCTTTGCCTAGGAACGATAGATCGCGGAGAATCATAGACCTCATCGCTCGTTAGTCTGGGAAATACTTGTGCCTTTACAGCGATTGGTTGTTAGCCCTGAACAAATGCAAAACGGGCATATTCGTCTAACCCCTCCACAACTGCACTATTTGCAACGAGTGCTGCGCTTGGGCACTGGCGATCGCTTTATCGCAATGGATGGAGATGGACACGCCTGGTTAGCGTCGCTGAGCGCGATCCATACACTAGAGCCACAGGCAGAGATTTTAGAGTCGATCGCTCACTCTACCGAACTGCCTATCCGTGTCACCCTGGTGGCGGCACTTCCAAAAGGGAATGGCTTTGATGAAGTCGTGCGTCAGGCAACCGAGTTAGGCGTTGAGCAAATCTTGCCTGTGTTGAGCGATCGCACGCTGCTGCATCCCAGTCCTCAAAAGTTAGAACGCTGGCAGCGCATCGCCAACGAAGCGGCCGAACAATCCGAACGCCTGTGCGTTCCGCGTATCGCCACGCCAGTTCCCTTTGTTGAACATCTTCAACCAGAACAACAGTCCGCAACACGGGTCAAAAAGTATCTTTGCGCTGCACGAGGAAAGGCTCCCCATTTATTAGAATGTCTTCAGTCTGACTGTCTTTCGTTAGCAGGTGCTACCCCATCCCTGACCTCAATTACTATTGCGATCGGCCCCGAAGGCGGTTGGACGGATGCTGAAGTTGAACAGGCGATTGCCGCAAGCTACCAACCCGTCTCTCTCGGCTCCCGTGTTCTCCGCGCTGTGACAGCTCCGTTAGTAGCTCTGTCACTCATTGCAGCGGTGTATGAGATGGGAGTGGGTATAGGTAAAAGGTAAAAGGCTAAAGAAGTTGTTGGTTGTTAGTTTTTAGAAGAAAGCTGATAGCTGACTGCTGATGGCTGATAACTGACAACTAGTGCAAAACTCATCACTCAAAACCTCTCATCTCTGCCCTCCCTATGCTGGACGAAATTACCGCTGCTTTTGACCGTCAAGACTACCGATCGGCTGCTCAACTAGTATCAGAATTTTTAGCACAGTCGCCGCAAAATCCCTGGGCACAGTTTTACGCCGGGCGTTTGCAGGAAGTTTCGGGCAAACTGGAGGCGGCGACAGACATCTATCGTCAACTGCTGCGCGATACGCCGAATCCAAAGCTGGTGACTCAGGTACGTCAGAGCATTCAGCGGGTTGAGGCAACGCAGCGAGAACTACGGCAGCGGGCGATCGCTCAGGCAAGCGCTGAACCAAACAATAATGCACCTGGTTTTTTGGCGTTGGAGGCCGTATCGGGAGACGATCGCGCGACCATCGTCCAAAATTTTGCGCGGGTGATGAAGTTGGACGCTTATACAACACGACTGCTTATTCCCAATCGAGGATGGCGGTTATATCGAGCGGGCTTGGCGGGTGAACTGCAAGTGTTGAGTCAGGAATTGCGGCAGGCTGGCGTGCCAAATGTCTGGGCATCGCAACCGGAAATCCAGGCCATTCAGCTTTTTCGCGTTAAATCGTTTCAGTCAGCCGCTCCAAAAGCAACCGTGGTTTGTCAGAATATGCATGACCAGACGGGCTTTCTCAGCTTTGATTGGTCAGAAATAGCGCAACGAGTGGAAGGCATGTTGCCTATTTTTGAGCGGGTATTAGATCTGGGCTACCGTAACCGCCTGGAACGCAAGGAAGAAACCCAGGACTACGCCCACTTTTGCGATCTACACCTGCCGGGACGACGCTGCATTCTCCGTTTGCATGACAGTAGCTACAACTTTAATCAAGGCGTTGCTGTTGCAAACCAAGCGTCGATCGACCCCCACGATCGCAACACCATTCGCACCAACTGGAATCAGTTAATGGCATTGCTCGATCGTCAAACGTCTCATGCTGAAACGTGGTCGCAGTTCACCCCCTTCGCCGAAACCGCCGCCGATTTTACCCTGCCCTTGCTCCGCCTCAAGTCTCACATTCACCTCTCACGCCAAACCGATAGCTATTGGGATTCCGCCTTCCATCTCTATAGCAGTCTCATCTTTTTAAGAGGCACGAAACAGTTAGCCGCATAGGTCTGTTAGCCGCATAGGTCTCAGTTTGTTGTTTTAAGAAGTTGAAGCAGTAGGCAATTTCCTGTCGCTTGAATTCTTTTAGAACAAGCTATAGGGGTGAATGCACTATTTGGAAAGTGTTTAATTTTTCGCCTCAACTCAACCTAAAAGAGGTTGACGATTAGGTTGAGCTCATACACTAGATATGATAGAAATCTTGCTAACCTGATACTTCAGATACTTTCAATTAAAATTGCTACATACTGATGTCTTAGGACAAATCCCCTCGCACATAAGATCTATTTTTAGAGTCTAGAGGCGTATTATCGTGTTTGATGAAGCCCTTAAGTTGACAGTCAAATTACTACAAGTACGAGATGAAATTGCTTCTGAATTCAGTTCCAATCAAACTTGTGGCCCAAAGGAGTTTGCTACAGCAATTCAAAAGGTGAATGCAATTTCACCTTTTTTAAGGCTTTCGGAAGAGGGGTTAAGAAATCTTGTTGATTTAGCTTTTAAGATTAGCTTAAAAAAAGAAGAGTCTAGATATCCACGTTTTCAAATATAGCGATCCTAAATGAGTTGTGAGAAACAAGCATAGGAAAAAAGCTTTGGAAAGTCAAAGGTTTGGCGGTGAGTCACAAACTCAAA
>NZ_JCACKR010000105.1:0-45860 GCF_059505485.1 Stenomitos rutilans | reverse complement strand
AGCGGTCTCCCTACTTTACTCGACCCACCATTCTTTGACGCACTACCCAAAACTTTTTGTGCCTTTACTTTGTGGTGATAATTTTCCATTTTCATAAACTCCATCATATCTCTTTCCTATACTTCTATTGTCGCTTGAAACCCCCGGTCGTAAATTGTAAGGTGATGAATTTAGTAATCTTATCAGCTTCCTCGTATCATGAATATGCTGAACAACATTATTGTAGTAGGTCTTATCTCCTATTTTTATATAGGTACCAAAATTTCGTTGGGGTATAGTAACCTTTTTTATCATACTCATAATTGCCTGCTTTGGTTTTTCTTGCACGGTTTTTGCTATATCGTGGTAGGACAATCGATGAGCTAGGTCAAAAGCTGTCTTACCTAATAATTTCTTGATTTCTTTTTGTGCTTTTTTAATGTTATTCGTAAATGGTGTTCTGGTGTTTTTTGGCACGCTCTTTTTCTTAGAGCTACTGCTGGAAGCGTATTGTTTTACACATTGGATTGTTTCCTTATTAAATATTCTAAGAATTGGCTTATCACTATATAATATATTTTTTCCTTTAGTTGTATCTTTTTGACGTTTCATTTGCGATGTTATGTCTATTGCTTCCGCTATTCTTTTGTCTTTTGATCCACCTTTTTTCTTTCCATTTTTAATAGTAGCTCTATTTGCTGAGTCAAACTTTTGCTGCACCACATGAGTCAACTCATGCGCTATCAACTCCTGCCCCCCACGACTCCCTGGCTCATATGCCCCCTGCCCAAAGAACACATCCTGCTTCGTAGTAAAAGCCTTCGCCTGAATTGACCTTGCCAACCCATCCGCCTGCGCCCCCGTATGCACGCGCACCCCGCTAAAATCCGCCCCAAACGCCTGCTCCATAGGCTCTTTCACTGACAGCGACAACGGCTGTCCTCCGCTTTTCGCTCCCTGCAACTGGGCTTCCCACTCGCTAGAAATTTCTCCCTCAGCATCACCCGCTGCCTGCACGGTAATCTGCCGTTGCACCCGTCCCGCATCCTCAACCTTTGGTTGACTCTTTTCCTCCGACCTTGTACTGGGTGCTTGGAATGGGTCACTGTGAATTTCATCTACCACTTGCCGCGCCACCTGGTCAGCTTCTTGCTCGTACACATCCCCCGGCGTGCCGAGAGTCAGCTTTGCTTGCACACCTTCCAGCCCCAATGTTGGTAGTTCGGGTGGGCTGGCGGCTGCCAGTGAGCGGTTGATATTCTCAATCATCCCGCCCGACTGATTTTCTTTCGTCTCAAAGCGATCGGAACTGGCTTCCTGCCCCGCTTCCGTTCGCGCCACCTCAGGAAACGGTCGGGCGGCAAACGTCTCTTTACTCGCCGTCTGCGGTGCGGGAGGTTGCCACGTTTGCGCCTCTACCTTGCCACTCTCTTTCGCCATCGTTGCTCCTCGCCGCTCGGTGCCGTTTCTCTCGGATGTTGCATCGCCCTTAACATACCCAGCCACCCACCGCGAATCGCAACTCATCCACAGAACACAACGCGATCGCGCCGTTTAACCCTCAGAACTGTTGCGATAGTTGTTCCTCATCACGAAAAATGAAGAATCTTTAAGACTTCAAACCCTCGATCGAGTTTGAGGGGTTATCAGGGCATCCATTGGGCGTGCAACTTGGCACAGCAGCCGATCCGGTGAACCGTCCTCCCCATTGAGTCCCTCCATCAGCAATCAGGAAGAACCGCTATGACCGCGATCGCATCTCCCACGTGGTATCAGACCAACTGGCAAACGATTCAGCAAGAAGTCGGGCGGATTCGGCAGTGGGTCGAGTCTTTCCTGGAGAACAAATCGCTGGACAGTCTTCCCGATGCCAGTGCCCCAACCAGTGCCTTAACCCAACTCTGCACTAAATTCCAGTTGTCCGCCTTCGAGCGAGACATCCTCTTGCTGTGCATCGGCATGGAAATCGACCCCGCTTTTGCCCGCCTCTGTGCGAAAGCCAACGGCAACCCCGATCGCCCCTTTCCCACCCTGAGTCTAGCCCTGTCCATTTTTCCCGCTGCCCGCTGGTCGGTGCTCTCGCCCCAAAACCCCTTGCAACGCTGGCAACTAATTGAATTCGCTCCCGGCTTCACCCTCACCCAAGCGGCAATCAGAATCGACAAACGCATTCTCTGTTATCTGTTAGGCGAAACCGCCGTTGACGAACACTTGTTGGGACTGGTCACGTTCCCCGAACCAGAAACTCACCCGTTGCCGCTTTCCCAACACGCGATCGCCGATCGCCTCATGACCACCTGGTCGCAAGCCCCAGGCAAATTACCCCTCTTACAACTCTGCGGTGCTGAATCGACCACCAAACATCAAATCATCCGCAAGCTCTGCGATCGCCTCGGCTTTAACCCCGGCATGATGAACGCCGCTGTCCTGCCCACACTCCCTTCCGAACTGCATCAACTCAAGCAACGGTGGGAACGAGAAGCCATCTTAGGAAATCGCGTCTTATGCCTCGACTGCGACACCCTCTCCGCCGCCGATCTGGTTAAAACAACGGCGATTTCTCTCTTGATTGAAACGCTCCAGACTCCTTGCATCCTCAGTACCCCAGAACGCTTGCCCATTCAACAGCAAACTGCCGTCAGTTTTGACGCTCCTCCCCTCAGTTTCCACGAACAAAAATCCCTCTGGGAAACTCACCTCGGCACTGCCGCAACCGAACTGAACGGACAACTCACCAAGCTGGTCTCCCAATTTAACCTCAGCCCCGCCACCATTCAAGCCGCCTGCCTGCAAGTCACCCGTGACGATGAATGGTCAATCCAACAGCCAAACTCTAAACTCCACCATCAACTGTGGGATTTCTGCCGCACTCAAGCTCGTCCGCGCCTGGATGACTTAGCCCAACGCATCGACACCACAGCAAATTGGGATGACTTAGTGCTACCAGACCCCCAACGCGAGGTACTCTCCGACATCGCCACTCATCTGCAACAGCGATCGAAAGTTTACCAGGACTGGGGCTTTGCCAAACAAGGCAGTCGCGGTCTTGGCATCACTGCCCTGTTTCACGGCGATAGCGGGACGGGGAAAACAATGGCAGCGGAAGTCTTAGCCCAGCATTTTCATCTCGACCTCTACCGCATTGACCTCAGCGCCGTGGTCAGCAAATATATTGGTGAAACCGAGAAGAATCTCGCCCGGATTTTCGACGCAGCAGAAACGGGAGGTGCCATCTTACTGTTCGATGAAGCGGATGCTTTATTTGGCAAGCGGACGGAAGTGAAAGATAGTCGCGATCGCCACGCGAATGTCGAAGTGAGTTACTTACTTCAGCGCATGGAAGCCTACAGCGGTTTAGCGATCTTAACCACCAACTTAAAAAACGCCCTCGATACTGCCTTTTTGCGCCGCATCCGCTTTATGGTCGAGTTTCCCTTCCCAACAGCCCTCTATCGCGCTCAAATTTGGCAGCGCATTTTCCCACCGCAAACACCAACCGAAGGGCTAGACTACCAAAAACTTGGACAGCTACAGGTCGCTGGCGGCAACATCCGCAATATTGCCCTGAATGCCGCTTTTATGGCCGCTGATGCCGATGAACCCTTAATGATGAAACACATTCTTCAAGCAGCACAGCGGGACTATCTGAAGCTACAAAGACTTCTGACAAAAGAAGAAATGAGAGGCTGGGTCTAAGTTTCGGGTTTTCTGCGCCTTCACAGAAAACCTCAGTGATCTTCCGTATCTTGCTCATAAAATGCGATAACGATCGCAGTTCTAGCAACTACAGTAAGCTTATCGTAAGTATTTTCACATCTGCGCGATCACCCATCAGAAAAGCATGGACAAAAAGGACATACCTGGAATTTACGATGAAGTCTATGCCCAGGAATATAATCAAAGATTTCTTCTCAATGAGAAATCTAAACAGAATGCTGATTTTGAAGCAGAAACAATTAACAAGCTTTTAAGTGAAATCGGTGAAGGAGCAATGTGGTTAGATGTCGCCTGTGGCACGGGCTACTTTCTAAGTCGCTTTCCCAATATAGAAAGAGCCGGATTAGATATCTCACCTGCAATGCTCAAGGTTGCCAAGCAAGCAAACCCAAATACTCTATTTGTTCAAGGAGACTATAGAGATAAACGTCCGCAGTGGGAAGAAAAATGGGATTTAGTATCTTGTATGTGGTGGGCTTATTCTTATGTAGAGTCGTTATCAGAACTAGAAAAGGTCATTGAGAACTTTGCAAGTTGGACATCTGATAGAGGTATTTGTTTTTTGCCAGTTTGCGATCCTGCCGAATTGGGATCTGGTGATCTGAAACTTCCCTACACCAGCAAGGATCTAGGTGAAGGGGGTGGATTTTATCAGTTTGAAGGAGTCATTTGGAGTTGGATCGATGAAGATGCTGGAAAACGACATCTCAATTTGTTGGCTCCACAACTGAAGTGTATGCTTATTCTATTTAAGAAATACTTCGAGCAAGTAGAGATTATTGAATATCCGTTAGTTGAAGGAGCGACAAGGAGAGCGATCGTGGCTCGTTCCAAAAAGCAAAAAGAGAGTCCTGAGACAACCGCAAAAATTAAAATCCCAACATCCAGCGGATTCTTTTCATCATTCTTCAAAGCGATTCGATCGCGCGATTGGTGGCTCTACAAAATTCCACCCTTACTGGCGATCGCCTATGCTGAAATCCTCTTGCTGGATCTGCCTTTCCTCCAATCGATCCTGACTGTAGCTGCGTTGCTATTTGCGATCGCCTGTGTCGCTGCCTACGGACACATTATTAATGACAGTTTTGATGTGGAAGTCGATCGACAGGTCGGCAAACACAACTCAATGGCTCGGTTCTCGCCCTGGCAACGCGCCCTGTTTTGCCTTGCCTTGGCAGTACTGGGATTCAGCCTGCCCATCCTGATGCACTTTAGCACCCTGGCGATCGTGCTGTTGGGCATCAACTATCTACTACCTACCTTCTACTCCGCGCCACCGTTCCGCTTCAAAGAAAAAGGCATCTTCGGCATTCTCAGCGATGCTGCTGGCGCACACGCCATCCCTACCCTCTTCATCGCCACCACCTTTGCTCATCTCGTAGCTACACCATCGCTGCAAGTGATAGGGTTAGCGATCGCTGCAACTGCCTGGTCATGCTTTGCTGGCATCCGAGGCATACTCCTACACCAACTCTGGGATCGTACCGATGATTTGAGGTCTGGTGTAAAAACACTGGTGACAGAATCCGATGTCGGGAGCGTTCGGTTTTGGATGAGTCGCATTATCTTTCCGATCGAACTGCTGCTGCTCAGTGCCCTCATCCTGGTGATTGCCCACTCCACACCCCTCATTCTCGTTTTCACGATCGGCTATTTCCTCCTCAAAATCACCCTCTTCAAAGCCGATCCCACCGCGACCTTCGATCCCGCACCCATCCAAAAAGCCTACGTTGTCCCCCACGATTTCTACGAAGTCGGCTTGCCCCTCATCCTGGCGATCGCTCCCTCCTTGCAAAACGCCTGGTTCGCCATCTTGCTTCTGCTACAGGTGATTCTCTTCTACCCCGGCATCGAACGACGAGTCACCAACCTGGTGCAATCCTTTCGAGATAAGCCACAGGATTTGAACCCGATACAAGTGCAACTGAATGCGTCACAAGCAGCGTTAATGCAGCTCAACGATCAACTTCAGCAAACCAAAACTCAACTACAACAACTGCAAACAGAGGCTCAACGCGATCGCGCTCAAACCCAAACCGCCCTGGCAGTCCTTCAGGCAGAACTAACTCAGGCTGAATCGGTACAACAGAGCTTGCAAGCAGAATTAGAGCGATTCAAAGCGTACCTCCAGCACACTCAGGGAACATCCGGTGTCATGGATTATTATCGTCATGCGATCGCCACCAACCCTGACGACCTCCAACTCTATTACCAGGCACTCGAAACCCAACCCGACGATGCCCACATTCACTTACAGCTAGGCAATGCCTTAGTCAGACAAGGGCAACTTAATGAAGCGATCGCTCGTTACCAAACCGCCCTCCAATTCCATCCAGACAACGTTGAACTTCACCTGGAACTCGGAAAAGCGTTAGAGCAAGCAACGCGATGGGATGAGGCGATCGCGGCTTATCGACGAGCGATCTCACTCCATCCAACTCATGCTCTAGCCCATCAACACTTAGGCGATGCGCTAGCCGAACGCGGTCAGATCCACGAAGCCAGCGTCTCTTACCGCCGCGTCTTGCAACTTCAAGCCGCAACTTGCTGAATTATGACGTAGCGAACTCTGTATGCTGCCGTTGTTCAAGCGATCGAAAGCCCAGCACGATTCGCTCCTTGGGAATGCCAGCCGCGACCAGATCAACCGCAATGCCCTCCTCTGTGCCATCATGCTGAATCCAGAGCTTGTCGCCAATCCGATCAATGTGGATTAACGTCCCGTAAATCCGATAGCCATTTTGCCAACCCGTTTCGACCAAAAGATAGCGATCGCGGTCTCGATCGCACACCAACTCAATCTGAACCTGGTCATCGCCAGCGAGAAAGTCGGCGTAGTCTTGCAAAACTTTTTCAACGGCTTCAAAATACTGAGGGTTTAGTGAATCCATCGGGCGATCGCCTCCTCAATTGGATCAAAGGTGACTAGACTAACAATGCCATCCTCAATTAAGGTTCTGCCTGCCTCTTCTTCAAAAACTGTTTTATAGGTATTTTCAGTCACCGCTAAGTACAAACTATGTTCAGGGTAATAGCGTTTTAGTAACCGAGCATACAACACAAACTGACCAACAGCTTGCTCAAGATCCTTCATGTCTGAAGGACTGGTGAAACTTTTAACCTCAACCGCTATTTTCTCTTCGCCTCGCAATGCAGCTAATAATCGCTCTGCACCTAAATCAACAAACAGGTTCTTTCCACGCGCCAGTCGAATTCGCAGGGGATCGTGAGTAATTGTCCAGCCATCTTTAATCAGAGCATTTTTAACGGCATCATGATAAATATCTCTTGCAGGCATGATATTCTCGACGCTTTAAGCAACTTCATAACTCATCTATTACTCTGTTCGGTTAACCAAGTCTCTAGATCAGACAAACCGGAGAAATCGAGCAAGGCTTCACCTAAGGCTTCCAACTGAGCAATGGGCAGGGCAGCGATTTGCGATCGTACCGGCTCCGGCAACTCACCCACCCCCGATTCAACAATCGGAAAATGAGCGATCGCTCTGCTTCCTCTGCCCAACTGGTTGTAATCTGCATCATACCCCTCTCGTTCTCCTGCCTCTAGTTTACCAAGTGGTCATGATCCATTATGCTGCCCCTCTACTGGGTGTTCGTCCTCAGCTTCGAGCGCTGAAACCACCTGCATGTAGCACTCTCCTGATAAATTGCAGATGCCAAAATGAGAGTGCTCGTTGTAGCTGTAGTGGGGTTTGACGTAAAAGGTGCCGACTTTTTCAAAAACATCGCAGATTTGAAGCTGTTGATTCACCTCAGCTTGCGGTAGTTCATCTAACTGCTCATAAAGATTTTCTGGCATCGTGACCAACGCAAAACCCAGCACATATTGACCGGGCGCAATACTGAAGTCAATGCTGCGACAGAAGCGTATGTAAGCGCCCTGCTGCACTTGATGAGGGACGATCGCTTGATGTTGATGGGAGCCTTTTGCATGTACGACGACATTAAATTTATTCGTGATCATCAGAGAGACGATCGGCACCTCAATGGTTGCTTTTAACAGAAACTCGCAACAGAGATAAGCCTGTTCTCCCTGCTGGAAGACCGTTGAAAATTGTCCATCTTGATTGCAAATGGCATAGCGAACCAGTTGAGCTTCTTTGGCATCAGGCGAGTCAACCGCCACAAAATTGTCAGCCGTTGCCCAGAAAAAGGCGTTTGATGCCTCGATCGCCGTTGTCACTGGTTTCATCAGCGCAGACGCTTGAGTAGCAGGGTTGAGAGCGCCCCTTCGCAGTTGATGGAACTGAATAATCGCGGCTCTCGGTTCGCCTTGAAATAGCTTCTGTCCCTGATGCAGCAGAATCGCTTCCTTGCAATATTGCTGCACCGAATCCAGTTGATGCGTCACCAGAATAATCGTTACCTGTCGTTTGATCAATGCTTCCAGACGGGCGTAGCACTTCTGCTGAAAGAAAATGTCGCCCACTGCCAGCACTTCATCGAGGATCAGCACATCACAATCTAGAAAGGCAAAGAGGGAAAAGGCTAACCGGGCTTTCATGCCAGAGGAGTAGAGCTTCATGGGGCGATCGAAAAACTCCCCCAACTCCGAGAACGCCTCAATCTCTTGCAACCGACTCTGCACAAAACCAGGTGGAAAACCCAGCAGTTCGGCACTATAAATGGCATTGGCTCGTCCACTCAGTTCAAAGTTGAAGTCCGTGCCTAACTCCAGCAGGGAAAGTACTTTGCCCTCTAACCGATAGCTGCCCTCGGTGGGCTTCAACACGCCCGTGATGATCTTCAACAACGTGCTTTTGCCCGCACCGTTCTCGCCCATGATACCCAGGAACTCACCCCGTCGCACTGCAAACGAGACGTGCCTGAGTGACCAAAACGGTTGATGGTAGCTTTGCTGCTTAGGACTGGTCCATTCCCGCGCCCGATCCCAGGGATTGCGGTAGATCTTGAAGCACTTCCCTAAATTCTCGACTTGCAGCACTACATCGCTCATACCACGTCTCGCACATCATCTTGCAGTTTGTCATTCACCGTCGCCCCCAGCCAAACAAATAAAGTGATCCACGCTGTGATGATGATCCAACTCTGAAGGCTCGGCAGTCGATTTTCAAGCATCACATAGCGAATGGCTTCAATCAAAACATAGGGTGGATTCAAGTAGAGCCAGGGATGAATCGCTGGCGGAATCACCGTATCGGGATAAAAGATGGGCATCGTCCAACTCCATAGGGGAATGAGGAACTGGAGGCTTTGCCGGATGTCGGGAAACAGTGTTTGCAGATTTGCCAGCACTAACTCCATCCCGAACCCTAACCCTTGCAGCAACATTGCCAGCAGCGGTAAGAGCAGGAGGCTCAAACCCAGGTGTCCACCAAACGCAGCACTGAGCGGCAACAGTAAGACCAGGTAAATGAACAGCAGCAAAAAAGAGGTGACAGCCACCTTTGCCACAAAAATTTCAGGAGGAATGGCTAACCGTTTCAGATAGGTAGCATTTTGCGTAAAAGCATTACCACCCTGCACGATCGCATCGGCAAACGTGCGCCAAGGCAATAAGCCACTGGTCAGGTAGAGCGCATAAGAATGCCCTTGGGTGCCACGCGAAAGTAGCAGGGAGAACACGATCGTGTAGATGATAATTTCGCACAGGGGATGGATGAGATTCCAGAAGATGCCGATGCCTGTGCCTGCATAGCGGAAGTGCAGTTCATTCCAGGCATTGTAGAGAATGTAACGACGATAGTGATAAAGGTGATGAATCAACACAGCTTGTTTGATCGCTCAGGTTTTCGACACAAAAGTTTGGCTACTCAAAGGATTCCTGATCCTTGGCTCACTGTGCGACTCTTGTATAGTATCGGAGAGCTTCCTCCTTGAGTAGATTTTGACCGTGAGCGATCGCCCGTTGACCATGACCCCAGCCGACAGCGTGAGTGCCTTCATCCACCTTCTGCAAACTAGAAAGTGGGCGGTTTACTCGACCGACGAGCCGACAACCCCTGTGGTCTCCATCATCTCTTCCTTCTTCAATGCCCATCAGTATTTTGAAGCAACCTACCAAGCGGTCATCAACCAGACCTTTCAGAACTTTGAGTGGGTGCTTGTCGATGATTGCTCTACCGATGCAGACGCGATCGCCCTCTTCCAGACGCTACCAACCAAGTCCAGCAAAATCAAAACGCTCAAACATGATGTCAATCAGGGCTTGTCAGCAGGTAGGAACACGGCAATCGCCCACGCGCAAGGCAAATACCTCTTCTTCATCGACTTAGACGACCTGATCGATCCGACCTACATCGAAAAGTGCGTGCTGTTTCTGGAGACCCATCCCGACTGCTCGATCGTCAACTCCTACTCGGTTGGCTTTCAGGCTGAGGCATACTGGTGGCATCATGGCTTTGATCAGCCTGCACGGTTTATTGAGCAGAACTGGGTGACGGGTCGCCTGCTGTATCGCAAGTCAGATTTTCATCGTTTGGGTGGCTTTGATACCGACCTGAACGTGTATGGCGATTGGGAACGTTGGTTAAGGGCGATCGTTAACCAGCAAAAGGGCTGGACCATACCTGAATACCTGGACTGCTACCGTCGCACAGGTTCTGGGTTGTTGGCGACCTTGCTCAACGATCCAATTGAAAATAAGCGAGAAATCGATTTAATTCAAGCTCGCTATCGCCCCTTTTTCACCCGTGACTGTTTTAATCCTCCTGTTATTCACAGCCACCGTTTTGATAGTCAGCCAAGCCAGCCTACCATTGCCGTCAAAAATCCACTGAAACGATATGGCAATCGTCAACGTGTCCTTTGCTTCTTCCCTTTTTTGGAAGTGGGTGGAGCCGATCGCTTCAACTTAGATCTCCTGACACTGCTAACCGAGCGTGGCTATGAGTTCACGATCGCCACTACCTTAAAGTCCAACCATCGCTGGCACCAGCACTTCTATGCTGTCACTCCAGATATCTTCCACCTGACCCATTTTTTAGATGACAAGGACTGGCTGGCGTTTACTCAGTACATCCTTACATCAAGACAAATTGATCTTGTCCTCATCTCCAATTGCTACATCGCCTACTACTTCCTGCCCCTGCTCCGCCAAGCGTTTCCCAACGTCGCCTTCGTTGACTTCACGCACACGATCGATCCGGGTTGGCGCGGCAATGGCTATCCCAGGCTCTCCTGTCAGTTCAGCCAATGGCTTGATCGCCAGGTTGTCACTTCTAAGTTTTTAGCAACGATTTATCAGAGCGCGATCGACCCAGAGAAATTGCAAGTCTGCTATACCAACATTGATGCCGAGCAATGGGTTCATGATCGCCAGAAGCGTCAACAACTCCGATCAACGCTGAACCTTGCCGATGACATAGTGGTGCTACTGTTTCCTGCCCGCCTGGTCGAACAAAAGCGTCCGCTCTTCCTAGTCGATCTGGTTAACGCGCTAAGTGTTCACACTACCTCGATCGCAGTGCTTGTAATCGGTGATGGAGAGTTGCTGCCTGACCTGACAGCCAAAATCAGCCACCTGAATCTGGAGCCTTACGTTCACCTCCTCCCTCCGGTTGCCCCAGCCGAAATGCTCGCCTTCTACTCTGCCGCCGATATCTTGCTTTTACCGTCAGCCTACGAGGGGGTGTCCCTCTCCCTTTACGAAGCGATGGCAATGCAACTCCCCGTTGTTGCATCAGATGTGGGAGGACAAGCAGAATTAGTGACTCCTGAACGGGTTTTCTTGTGGCTAAAGGCGAGAGCGATGCACCGGAGATACTGGCGTATCTACAGGTTTTGCTACCACTCATTCGGAGTCAGTCGCTACGCCAGCAAGTGGGCGATCGCGCCCGCCAGCGCATCGTTGAATCTTTCAGTTTGGCAAGTATGGCTGACCAGATGGAAGCGATCTTTGGAGAGGCGATCGCTTTGCGTCAAGCCAGTCCTGAAGTTAAAGTAGAGCGGGCGATCGCGTCAGAGATGCTGTTGCTGGCTCTAGAATACGTACACCAGGATCAAGCCTTCAGCCATTTGTGGCAAGAAAAGTGCTGGCTGGAACGAGAAAGGAACCAGCTACGGCAAGAGAAGCAACGCTTGGAAGAGGAACGCCATGAACTGGCGTGGAAAAAGCGAGCAATGGAATCATCTAAGTTTTGGCAGTTGCGAAAACAGTGGTTCAAGCTGAAGCGGTGGCTGCGATTCACTCAAGAAGAAGAAATCTAGGTAGTGCAATTCTCTGAAGTTGATCTATTACAGATCATTCCAGCCAAACTTCATCCCCAAATACTCTTCTAGTTCCTGGTTATGCTTATAAAAGAAATCAAACAAAGTTTTTCGTAATTGATCATCAACAGTTGGATAAGATCCCAGATTCAACTTGGGATAGCTGATTAAATCACAATCAGGTATATTTAGAAACTTGAAAACGCCCTTCAAGGTGTTGGAGGGTGAACCATACAGGTCTTCACTGTTCAAAACTAGAAATTGCTCTTTAGGGAAACGTGACATCCATCGCTCTAAAAAAGGTAGATAAAGGCTGAACCAAAGATAGCCATGCTCTGTTTTCCAATACGTTTCGCTGACCTGAGCAAGATTTTCAGCATTTCCTAAAATTGCCATTTCATCCGCGATCGCTTCACCTAAAGAGCGGTTTTCTAAGCCCGCTTTAGCAGACATGTAGAAGTGAGATATTGTTCTGGAAACTGGATTTCTCAGTAGGATAATCAATTTGATCAGGGGAAACGCATTAAAGACTCGTTCTGCTGCACCAATCGTTCCCAGATACCAGGGGGTTGCCTCTCCGGTTAAAAATCTCTCCTTCTTGAATGAGCGTGGAGGAAATTGAGCCAAATACCAATCGAGTCCATACTCATATCTTTCATTAAAAAATTGTATTTCTTTCTCATGTGGATTAATAATTTGAGGATGTTGTGATAGATAGTGAAAGAGAGAGGTAGTTCCTGCCTTACCTACGCCAATGATTAAATAGTTGATAATCGTTTGCTGCTGAGATATTTTTTTCTCTGCCGATATTTGGTAATTTGATTGTAGCCATGCACGTCTATAAGCCTGGATTGCTTCAGGTAATCTATGCTGTTTCGTCAATATGTCTCCCAATACTGCATAAGCCAGACGATGAATCTTAGGAAGTCGTATCACTTGCAAATAGAGGTTGGCTAGTGACTCCAACTCATCGATTTCAGGCAAGACAAAATACTGAATTGTAAAATGAGGAAACTGTAAGCTTGGCTCTAGATAAATGGCTTTATAACTTAGCTTCAAAGCGTTATTCCAATCTTCTTGCTGTGCAAGCGCAGATGCTAGAATAAGAGCATCTCTCCATGTTGTAGTATCAGCCTTACTTCTCAATTCTTCCAGCGGCTTTACAACATCCGCCAAAACTGCAAAAGCTGCTTCTAAAGTCAAAGTTTTTGAAAAGGATTCCAGTAAAGACTCCCTTTCCTTTTCGTTAAAACCTAATCGAGCGAAGACTTTGGTTAAAGCTTCAGAAGTCATTACCGATCGGGGCTGAACTTTCAAGGCTTTTTGATAGGTTTCAAGGGTTTTCTCTAAATTACCTTGTTCATCGTAAAGTTCAGCTAACTGATGATAAATGACATCGCTGCGTGGATTAATCAGCAACGCTTTCTGATAATGCTCAATTAATTTAACCAGTTGTTCATCACTAGACATACTTCCTCAAAAAATGTAGAACTTCTTTGAAATCTCGAAACCTTTTTCTAGCTGGTTTTCAGATAATAGACCATGACGTTTAGATCCCTGCTAAAGCATGACTGATGACTCTCCCTTAAAGCATAGTGGCATAATCTTATGGCTAACTGGACTCAGCGGAGCAGGGAAGACGACGATCGCCCAGTACCTGGAGCATAAACTAAGAGAGGGCGATCGCCCAGTCGAACGGTTAGACGGAGATGCGATTCGCCAGCACCTCTCGCAAGAGTTAGGCTTTAGCCGCTCAGACCGTGATACTAATGTCCGTCGCGTTGGTTATGTGGCAAATCTTCTCAACCGTAATGGAGTGATTGTCATCGTCTCCCTCATTAGCCCCTACCGCACCGTCCGAGATGAACTACGCTCTACCCTCCACAACTTTGTCGAAGTTTATGTCAATGCGCCTCTAGAGGTCTGTGAAGCCAGAGATGTGAAAGGGTTGTATGCTAAGGCGCGATCAGGTCAAATCAAATCTTTTACGGGCATTGATGATCCCTACGAAGCACCACTCAACCCCGACATCACCTGCAATACTGCCGCAGAAACGGTAGAGGAGAGCGTTGCTAAGATCATGACCTGGCTAGAGGCTGCGGGCTATTTACAAGGATCAGAGCGTTTTGCTTCTGCCAACAGCGATCGCGCGTTTCAGCATATATCACCATGAAACTCTTCTTGATCACCAGCGAATGTCCTCCAGTGCCGGGTGGGATTGCCACCTATGTCGGCAACACGGCGGCGATGTTTGCCGCTGCTGGACATGACATCACCGTTTTTGCCCGCAGCCAGCAATCAGGCATCGCACAGCAGGGACACTGCACCTTCATCAAAATCGCGCCCAAAGACGTGCATCTCCTTGCTCCCACAAGAGCACATTCCCTCTCCGAAGCCCACCCTGCTTTTCCCTACAACGTCATGGGCTACTGGGGCGCTTTAAGTTACCAACTAGCAGAAGCGGTCATTGACTACATTCGCAAGCACGGCAAACCCGACGCGATCGAGAGCGAAGATTTTAGCGGACTTGCCTACTTTTTGATGCAGCAGAAGCTCATCGGCTGCCCGGAACTGCAAGGAGTGCCGATCGTCCTCACCCTGCACAGTGCCCAATATATGCTCTACCCCGCCGACCAGATGCCCAGCTATCGACTCTCTGATTACTGGGTCGGTCGCATGGAAAAGTTTTGTACCCTGGCGGCAGATGGCATTGTGGCACCGACTCGATACATTGCGAAACAGGCGATCGCCGCGTTAGGTGACGACTTAGACATTGAAATCATTCCGTTACCTGCATCTAAACAGCTTCTCCACACCGATCAACTCCCTCACGCTCAACCCCAACCGGGAGACATCGTGTACTTTGGGCGGCTCGAAGTGCGGAAAGGCATTTTGCCCCTGGTCGAAGCGTGTCGTCGTTTGTGGGATGCCGGGATTGAGTTTCGGTTAACGGCGATCGGCGGCGACACCTGGTATCACCTCCAGGGCTGTCACATGAAGGCTTACTTGCAACAGAAATATCGTCGGTACATTGAGTCCGGTCAACTCGTCCTTTTCCCACCACTGGCTCAGGCTCAGTTATACGAACGAATCGCTAAAGCCTGGTGTGTAGTGCTTCCTTCCCTCTGGGAGAACTTCCCTAACACCTGCCTAGAAGCCATGCTGCTGGAAAAGGTGATCCTGGCAAGCTCCGGCGTTGGTCATGTTGAGATGCTCCGGACTACCAAGGGAGAAGCAGGCATCCTTTTTGATTGGAACGTGCCCGGTGATTTTGAGCAGCAACTCAAGCAAATTCTGGCGTTCACTCCTGAAGAGATTTTGCAGGCAGGTCAGCAAGCACGGGATGTGGTTTTGCAACTCACCGGACATCCTCAAGTCCTCTCACAGCGACTGGCATACCTGGAAAAAGTCATTGATCGCCACACCCAAAGAACGTTCTTTCCGTCCTTAAACTATCCACCGCACGGCTATATTTCCCTTCCCCAAGTCTCGACTAACAACGTAGAAAACAAAGGCAGAATCTCTGTTTGCGTCCCGTTCTACAATCACGGACAGTTCATCGAAGAAACGCTAGAGTCGGTTTACGCCTCAGACTACCCCGATCTCGAAGTGCTTTTGTTGGACGACGGCAGCACCGACCCGCAAAGCCTAACAAAGCTGGCAAAGCTTCAAAGCCATTACCCGAACCTGAAGGTGATCCGTACCCCGAATCAAGGCGTTGCTGCCGCTCGTAATCAGATGGCAGCGATCGCCAGTGGTGAGTACATCGCGTTTCTGGACTCCGACGACAAGGTATCGTCCACCTTCTACACTCAAGCCGTCAAAGTATTAGACCATTACCAAAACGTCGGCTTTGTTGCCTCCTGGCTTCAAGAGTTCGGCAGTTCCCAGAAAGTTTGGCTTGCCTGGAATCCTGAATTTCCCTACTTACTCTGCCACAATATGCTTGGTGTATGTACCGTGGTACGAAAGTCTGCCTACTTAGCAGTGGGCGGCATGAAACCAGCCTTAGCCGAAAACCTGGAAGACTATGAATGCTGGATTAGCCTCTGTGAGCAAGGCTGGGTCGGAGTGGTGCTGCCAGCACTGCATTACTTCTACCGGATTCGCCCCACGTCCCGCTTAGGCACCAGCAATCGGGAGCAACTGTTGTATTTGTATGAAGCGATCGCTCGTCTCCACCCGGATCTATACAGCAAGTATGGCAGTGAGATTTACCAACTCTTAAATCAGAACGGTGCTTCCTGGCTTTGGGATCATCCCTCCCGCAATGCAGCGGTAGCAACCACAGACTTGACGGGTATGGAAATTCTCATGCTCATCGTCAACAAGTTAAAGCGCATGAGAAGTGACGGAGGCATCGCTTTAATTTTCAGAAAGTTGCTCCTCTTAGCGCGATCGCGCCTTCGCAGAGACTGATAACGATAAGCTTGGCAAACTGTACATCTGTGTCCGAACAATTTTTGGCAGAACCGTCTGTACCAGTCCTTATGCGACATCAAAAATTCTTCAGTTAGTTTGCCTATACTGGAAAAAATGACAGCCTTCTCGCACAGCAAGACTGTGCTGATTGCTGAACAACTGCATAGGCTCGTACTAGACTGTTAGTGCAGTATAGAACTTTATTTTTTATACCAATTTCAACTTTTCGCAAATCCGTCTTTTTAGTATAGAACTTTAACTTTTTGCCGCTCTAAACAACCAACGAGTTCATAGGCGTTTCGCAGCTTTCTGGTATAGGAGATTATTTTATGGATACAGATACTGCTATTGCTCTTCGTCGTTTGTCTGTACACGATTATTACCGGATGGCAGAATCCGGGATTTTCCAGTCGGATGAACGGGTTGAATTATTAGAAGGACAAATTATCCAAATGGCAGCGAAAGGAACGGCTCATCGAGCAGCCGTGACAAGAATTCAACGGCTGTTTGATCAGCGTTTGGGCGATCGTGTGTTGATTTGTTTGCAAGATCCCGTTCAGCTAAATGATTATTCAGAACCAGAACCGGATATTGCGATTCTAGTTCCAGATCCACTGGATTATGAGGAGCATCATCCAACGGCATCAGAAGTGTATTTGCTGATTGAAGTTTCTGATGCAACCCTCAAGTTTGACCGAGAGGTAAAAGCACCTCCTTATGCTCGTGCTGGCATTGCAGAGTATTGGGTATTGGATGTAAACGCTCGCAAGCTGCATGTCTACCGTGTGCCAAGTGCGGATGGGTATCAGAGTGAAGCTATTCTGTCTGAAGCATTGACAATCGCACCATTGGCGTTTCCAGAGTGTGTGATTACGGTAGGGGAGATGCTGCGATCGCACTCTGCTGCTTAGCGTGCTCATGGTTCCCATGAGGCTTCTTAGAGCCGCAGTGGTGGAAACCAGCCGATTGGTTACGGTAGCGATCGCGGTTGGGATGATTTTAGTCACGTTGAGAGTGTATTTGTGGTTGGGCACTCTAGGCTGGTAAATCTCTCAGGGAGAACGCTACTATGTCGATGACTTCAATTAGTGCAACGCTTGACGCAAAAGACCGGGATGCCGTGATGGCTGCTGTGACGACCATTAGAGAGAAGCTACCGTTTTTGATTGATTTGACAGCGGACGACCGCAAGGCTCTACCGAAGATGGGCGATAAGAGTCGGGCGTTTGTCAGCAAGGCGTTGGAGGTGGCGACGCAGAACCCGGACTTTTTGCCAAGGTCGTTTGACTTGGAGGAGTTGCGGAGAGATGTGCAGTTGTTTGAAGCGATGTATCCGATCGTGGTGGCGCTGACGCAGTTGCAGGAACTGGTGGATGATACGTGCTTGGCAGCAGGAAGTGAAGCATATGCGGCGGCGTTGCAGGTATATAACTACGCGAAAGCAAGTGGACAGGGTGCAGGGCTAGATGCAGTGGTAGGTGAGATGGGGCAACGGTTTGCTCGCAAACCCCGAAAGACTAAGGCACCAGAAGGAACGACACAGCCGCAAGGGGCAACAATGTAGCTTAAAGCCTGACGATTTGACTTCCGAAGCTGACGGTTGAAGCTCAGAGCTTGGATGTTAGAGCAAAAAGCTCAACGTTCCGAGGTCTGAGCTTCGTTCTTGGAGCAAAAAGGTCGGAGTTTCGAGTAAAAAGGTCGAAGTGTTGAGTAAAAAAGTCGAAGTGTCGAGTTCTGTAGCTTGCGTCTGCAGAGCAGTGGTTGGAGTTTTGAGTTCTGAGGGCGGAGTTTCGTGATCGAAGCTCGATTTGTCGAGTGCAGAGGTTGGACGGTGAGGGTTGGAGGGCGATCGCTCTCTGATCTGATGCTTGCGCCAGGAGGAGCAGTTGTTCCTAAGGATGAGCAATGTAAAGCTGTTGTGGTGTCAACGAATAAAATGATTCAAAATGGAGGCTACGGTGTCAAAGGTTTTGGGTTACTTGCTAGATGACTGAGGTCAAAGTCAAGGTATTTTTCTCCTACTCTCACAAGGATGAAGACTTGCGTGAGGGGTTAGAAGAACATTTGAAGTCTTTAGAGCGGCAAGGCAAGATTGAACCCTGGCACGATCGCAAAATTGACCCCGGTACAGATTGGCGTAAAGAGCTTGACAGTCAGCTAAACTCGGCAGATATTATTTTGCTGCTTGTTAGCCCAAGCTTTGTCAATTCCGATTTTTGCTACTGCACCGAATTGGAGCAGGCTAGAAAACGTCATGATGCTGGCGAGGCTTGCATTATTCCAATCTTTCTAAGATCCCTTGATCTGGGCGCACTTGAGAGAACGCCCCTACAAACGTTACAAGGATTACCGGAGCCAACCAAACCGATTACTAAGTGGGACGATCGGGATGAAGCCTTTACCGTGGTTGCCAAAGGCATCCGTGCAACTGTTAACAGGATTCAGCAGGAAAAAGAGGCAAGGCAAGCTGCTCAATCCAGCGAATTAGCTCGCCAATCGCCAATGCGATCGCGCGTTCCAGATGAGCACTATATCGAGCGGGATGAGGCGAAAAAGCTATTGGAACGGTTTGAAACCGCACTCCAGCAGCCGGAAGGACGGCCCTTACTGTTTAATATTTGCGGCATTGGCGGAGTTGGCAAAACAACATTATTGGGTCGCTTGCAGGAAGCTCATGCAGAAAACGTTGATTTTCTGGAGGTTTGCTTTGCGAAGACGGCTGATATCGAAACGCCGCTAAAACTCATGCGGAAGTTGCATCAGCAGGTAATGGCGCTTTTGGGTACTGAGACGAGCAACGACGCGTTTAGACAGCGGGAGCAGCTATTTGAAACAACGCTTTTTGCGTTGAGCCAGCAGTCGGTAGATGGAAAAGAACCCAGTAGTGAAGACGCAAGGAAGATTACGAGCTGGTTTGAACGGTTTATCTGGTTAGGGACAGCAAGCTTTGCATCGACCTCAAGCAAACCGAAAGCCTATGGCACTTCAGGCGCGGAATTTGCGGCTGTAGGGGCAATTGGTGAGGGTGCTGAGGGTTTACAAGACTGGATACAGCAGCGAGTCCGGCATCATCCTGCCACCAAAGATCAGCCTGAGCTACAGGCACTCATGTTGGAACCCGTTTCCAAACTGACGCAAGCGTTTGCCGAGAGTTTAATGCAAGCTGCCCAACGCAGAGAACGATCGCTTGTGCTGATTTTAGATACCTACGAGAAAGCGCAGGCTTATCTCAATCAATGGCTTTGGCAGTATTTGGTTGAAGATACCCCGCTGTATATGGCACCCGTGCGGCTGGTGGTGGTCGGGCGGCGATCGCTGCAAATCGATGAAGGTTGGCGCAAGCTCAATCAAGATCGAAAGCTGCTGCATGAGACATCACTCCAGAGATTTGACAAGAAGAAAACTGAGGACTACCTTCAGCATATTGGCATTCAAAATGGCGGGACACGCGCCAAAATCTATAGGGCAACCCAGGGATTACCCTATTATCTGGATTGGGTACGGAAACAACGAGAGGACGGTAAAGAACCTGACTTCTCCAAAGGCAATCAGGCGATCGCTGACCTACTCTTGCAGGGAATAGACTCCCAGCAGCGGCAGCAACAGCGGCAGCTTTTGCAGGTGGTAGCCTGTTGCCGATGGTTCGATCTCCCAATGATTCGAGTTTTGTTAGGGAGCAAGAACTTAGATTGGCAACAAGGCATTGATAATGCAGAGAGTTATTTTGAATGGCTGAAGCACTCAGATTTTGTTGAGTTTAGCAAAGGGCATTATTGCTTAGATGATGTAGCGCGCGATGTTTTTCGGCAGTCCTACTTCCAGGACGATCAGAATCAGTTTCGTAAAACCCATGCATTACTCGCTGACTACTTTAAACAGCAAGCAGATGAGCTTTTTGACCCTCAAAGTCTTCTACCCGATCCGTATGAGGATGAGGAGTGGCGAGGATTAATCGCGGAGTTTCTCTATTACAGTCTTTTTGGCAAAGGCAGAGAAGGACTTCAGCACTATATTGAGCAAGTCTTCATCGCTGCTTATTTGCGAGAACCAGATGTGTTTATCGCACCCTTTGCTTTCATTAATGCAGAGTTGAGTGAAGAAAGCCAAACGCTGCTTCCTGGCGCAACAGGCAAGTTTTTTAAGGATGCTGCAATGGCGCTCAGATTCGGTTGGCTTTTTCTAGGTCAGCCGCCCAAAAGCTACAAACTTAAATTTGAAGGTGAGGATGATTTATCAGAAGATGAGATCGCGGCACACTTGAAAAAGGTTGAGGATTCTTTGCAAGTTTTGCTGGAGCAAGTAGGCAACTTGCAGGATGGCTTGGGTAAGTGTGTCGGACTGATCTATAAGTCCCTACGTTGCAATCGATCCAGAGAAATCATTGACGCACTTTTGCAAGCAAAAAGTCAGGCTGAACAGCTACAGACTCATTGCCGTCCGAAACTACTCCACAGTCTTTTTTCAAAGCTTGGTGCTTTGCTGAGCGTAGTAGAACGCTATCAGGATTCGCTAGATTGTTGTGAGAACGTATTAGAGCTGTGCGAAGGTAATCCACTCACTTTCTTTGTAAAAGGTGTGGCACTCGGCGAGTTAGAACGCTATGAGGAAGCGCTAGAAAGCTTCTCCAAAGCAGTTGACCTCGACCCTAAAGCTATTAATGCTTGGATAAACCGAGGGGCTGTACTCTTTAGCTTGGAGCGCTATGAGGAAGCACTGGAAAGTTTTCAAACAGCGACTGACCTCGACTCTAAAGATGTTGCTGCTTGGAGAAAACGGGGGGGGGTACTCTTTAGCTTGGAGCGCTATGAGGAAGCACTGGAAAGTTTTCAAACAGCGACTGACCTCGACTCTAAAGATGTTGCTGCTTGGATGGATCGAGGGCATGTACTCCTTAATCTAGAGCGTTATGAGGATGCGCTGGAGAGCTATCAAAAAGTGCTTGACCTCGATCCTAAGACTGTTGAGGTTTGGAGAAATCGAGGGAACGCATTCGCCAACCTAGAGCGTTATGAGGAAGCATTGGAAAGCTATCAAAAAGCGCTTGACTTCAACCACAAGGATATTGCTGCTTGGAGAAGTCGAGGGGATGCTTTACAAGAACTGAAGCGGTATGATGATTCTCTTGTCGCTTGTGAGCGAGCGCTTGAAATTGATCCTGAAAATTCTCATACACTGAACTCTTATGCCTTAACGTTGAGCCTGCTTCAAGAGTTTGAGAAAGCCATCGCGGCGGTTGACAAAGCAATCAACTTGAAGCCTGAAAAAGTGTTATACAAAGCGAATCGCAGTATTGTTCTAGCGAGGGTTGGTCGATACGCTGAAGCCCTTGCTGCCTGTGAGGAAGCAGTAAAGCAAGCCCCTGAGCACGAAAGCGGCTATTACGCCAAAGCCTGCTACTACGCTCTGCAAGATGAACTTGAACAGGCAATTGATCACTTGCAAAAAGCAATTGCGATTGCACCTCGTCTCAGCCGCAGGGAAGCCAGGCACAACCCAGATTTTGACCGTATTCGGGATAATGAGCGCTTTCGAGCGTTGGTGTACCCAAAATAGACATTCTGAGCCAGGAAGGATTTGGAACAGCGATTTCTTCGGAACGCTTTGCGAACGCCTTCCACTCTTCACCACTCAATAACGATCGCCTCTATTGGCTGGGAATTCTATCAATCAGGGACATTGGCAGAATTTTGTGAAATACGATCCAGGCAAACATCACAGGCGATCGATTTGTCTGAAAGGATATGATTACGCTTCAGCCGGGATGTGGTTTATTACTATCTGCACGTATCAACGGCAATGTCTGTTTGGTGAAATTAGTGGCGGTGAAATGCAGTTGAGCAAGATTGGAGAAATAGCAGAATCTTGTTGGCAGGCAATTCCAGATCATTTTCCCAAGGTTCAACTAGATCAATTTGTAGTGATGCCTAATCATCTGCATGGGATTATTTCTACCGCCGATACCTGTAGGGGCATGGCATTGCCATGCCCCTACCCGACGATACGACCTGAAGAACGGAGATTTGGAAAACCGATCGCAGGTTCATTATCAACCATTGTCGGTTCATTCAAATCAGTCGCTACCAAACAGATTAATCTCCTTCGTAAGGCACCTGGAACTCCGGCTTGGCAGCGCAATTATTACGAACATATCGTCCGCAACGAAGCATCATTGCAATACCTGCGGCAATACATTCAGAACAATCCCCTGTCCTGGCAGGAAGACCAGTTGCATCCGGATGTGCCGTCCAAGTGGTAGGGCGATCGCCAGAGACAAATGCGCGATCGCCCTCCAACCCTCACCTTTCGATCTCAGAACTCGAAACATCGACCTTTGAACCTGACACTTCACCTTCCAATCTCGAAACTCCGACCACTGCTCTGCAGACGCAAGCTACAGAACTCGGAACTTTGACTTCAGAACACGAAACTCCAGCCTCAGAGATTGAAACTCCAAGCTCAGAACCCGGAACGTCGAGCCTGGAACACGGAACTTCGAGATCAGAACTGCAAGCTTCGTGGTCAGAAGTCAACACACCCTGTAATTTGTCGAAAACTGCTTGCTAAACGCTCCAACTTGCAGTCCTTTTGTATCTCATACCAATTTGAATTGAAAATGCGACACATCCTGTAGGGGCAAGGCAATGCCTTGCCCCTACCCACCGATTGATCTGTAGCCGTCATTCTTTAAACCGGTATTACTGGCATCGGGTTTACCAGGTACCAGGGTTTTTTGTCTGCCCACACCACACTAACGTCTTGCAGGAGAGCGCAATGCCGATTTAGGGATTGAACCAGCATATTCTCTACCTGATTGCGCTCACCCCTGGTTGATTGACAAAACTCCTGGAACCCCTTGTTCTCGCTTAAGCCAGCAGTTCGCCTGTTTCCTGGAGGGAGTGCAGGCGGCGATAGATGCCTGCGCTGTTCAGCAATTCATCGTGGTTGCCAACTTCCACAATGCGACCGTTTTCGAGAACCACAATTTTGTCAGCTTCACGGACGGTGCTGAGACGATGAGCGATGATGATCAGCGTGCGGGTGCCAAGAATGGCGCGCATCGCCAGTTGGATTGATCGCTCCGACTCGTAATCCAGGCTAGAGGTCGCTTCGTCAAAAATCAGCACATCTGGTTCCATAATCAGGGCACGGGCGATGCCGACTCGTTGACGCTGACCACCAGAGAGGCGAACACCCCGTTCACCGACGATCGTCGCATAGCCGTTGGGCATATGGCGGATGAAGTCGTCTGCCTGGGCAATGCGGCAGGCTTCGCGCACTTGCTCGATCGTCGCGTTGGGATTGCCATAGAGTAGGTTATCCATCAACGTGCCGTTGAAGATATCCACTTCTTGGTGGACGATCGCCAACCGTTTGCGGTAGCCGGTTACATCCAGACGGCGCAGGTCGTACCCATCCATCAGAATGCTGCCGCTATTTGGCTCGAAGTAGCGGAACAGAAGCTTGACCAGGGTGGACTTGCCAGACCCCGATCGTCCTACCAATGCCACCGTTTGATACGGTTCGATGAGCAGATTAATGTCCTTCAGCACCGGGCGATCGGGGTCATACCCGAAGGTCAGGTGCGAAAACTCCACCTTGCCTGTGAACTGATATGGCTCTGCATCCTTGTCTCGCACCAAACTACCCGCATCTTTCCCAATGGGAAGCTGCATGAATTCGTGAAAGCGAATCATTGAGGCATAGCGGCGGGCAAAGACTTCTGCCAGTTGGCTAATCGGCTCGACTTCGGCATACGCCATGCTGGAGACCGTTAGCGTGGTGACAAAATGACCGAGCGAAATTTCGCCTCGCACCGCTGCCATGAGCGTAAAGACCAGCACCAAAAAGACGCAGCTTTGCACGATCGTCCGCTCGTACATCCCTAGCTTGACGTAACCTTTGTGAATACGATAATCCACCACTTTGAACTCACGCTCGAACCGTTGGCGCTGTCGTGTCAGCTCTTGGGCTTCAGTCGCAAAGGCTTTCACCGTTTTGATGTTCGTGATGATCTCCGAGTTTCGGCTTTCCGTGTCTTCAATATAGCGATCGAGCTTTTCTTCCTGTTTTGTCAACCTGGTCAACCCCGATAGGCTGAAGCTGAGAATGCCGACAAAGGAAAGAAGCAAGACGATCGCAATGCGCCACTCAATCAGCCAGATGACGGTGAAGATGCCGATAATGCGGGCCACTTTGGGCAAGAGTTGACCTGTAATTTCGGGATACGTCCATGTATGGTTAGAAATCCCCTTAGCAACGCGTGCCGCAATCCGTCCAGGGTTGTTTTCGTCGTAGAACTCCAGTGGTAAGGTCAGCACTTTTTCCAGTGCCTTTTGAGCGTGATCACGACGGGCACGAAAGGCGGTATCCCAGTTAAACCACGGCCCCAACCAGGGTTGAATGGGTGCCCGACCGACTGAAACGAGACACACCATTGCTAAGAGAACCATTAACGAAAGCATTTGCCCCTGTGGTTGCCCTGTTACCTGTGCAACGCTTGCAATCAGGTTTTGCACAGGCTGATCCAGCGGCTGCTTAGATAGCACGTTAAGAATCTGCCCGATCGCGTAAGGGCCAAACAAATCAATGATTTCAAAGACACTCATCATTGCAATGCTGAAGACGGAAATCCGCCAGTACCGATGGTAATAGCGGACAATGTCTTGAAATTTCGCCATGATTCCTCCTTGAACGGTCGATGCCTGATTTGCATTGAGCCGCGTAAGCAACTCAAGCTAGCTGTTCACGACGAACAGCGGTTCTGCTATAAGGGTTTCACTAACGAATTAGGTGTCAGATGACGATGTACCAAATTAACGATGCAAGTGCATTAAGCGAATAGTGCATTAAGCGGACAGTGCATTGAGCGGATAGTGCATTGAGCGGATAGTGCATTGAGCAGATTGTGCATTGAGCGGATAGTGCATTGAGCGATCGCACAGCTTGCTTCCAGGCACACAGCACGAAGCCTTGAGTTATGCTACAGAAGTAGTATTGTAATACAAATTCGACTGTTTGCCAAAATTTCCGAAGCAGAAAAATGACTTAATCTTGACTAAAGCCTCGGAAGTTTAAGCGATGTCATTTGGTGGTGATGCTTGATTCCTGGTTCAAACCTTCGAAGGTTGCGCGTAAGCCCTAGCTTCTTTCTCTTCCCTTCTAGCGTTTATTCTCTCTTTCAACCTTTACCTTCTTTTAATCAACAGCGCCTTACCCCCTACATTTCATCCCTTGGGCGCGATCGCTTCCAACTCAGGAGAGATGAAGCAACGCGATGACCTCGGCGATTCTGTGTACAACAAGAGCAATGCTTCTATGCTAAAGGCGTATTAAACCTCTGCAAGTTGTGGGCTGCTTGAGTTGAGCTTTCATGAGGGAATTTTCAGTATGGTTAGTCATTTTGGCCTAGCGTTGAGACTGGGCAGCCTACCGCTATGGATGGCTCAAGTGCCCGTGGAAGGGGCGGTCGATACACCTGAGAGGGCCGCTCTAGTATTTTCAGGTCCACAATTTTTTATTGCCTTGATTGCGGGGTTGGTATTGGCGTTTGCCTTTCAATTATTGCTAACCAATCTTTCGGTTGCAGCAGGCATTTCGTATTTGGGACGATCGTCCCATTCGGACTCAGATGATGACCACGAAGCCGGAAGTCTCGGCGGAACGGTGAAGAAAATTGGCTTTGCAGTAGGGTTATGGACGCTCATTACGGTAAGTGTGGCGCTGTTTCTAGCATGTTTGCTAGCCGTAAAGCTAAGCCTTATCACCAGTGCTGCACTCGGCGCGATCGTGGGCGTCGTGATCTGGGGCGCTTACTTTGTTTTACTGGTGTTGTTTAGCTCAATGACCGTTGGCTCTCTCGCGGGTTCAGTCGTCAACACGGCTGTCTCCGGCTTTCAAGCCATTTTTGGTACGGCGACCGCCGCGTTGGGTGCAAAAGCTGTTAACAATCAGGTTGTAGCAACCGCAGAGGCAGCGGCAGCAGCCGTCCGACGAGAACTAGGTTCAGGGCTTGATCCGGCTAGCGTGCGCGATTCGATCGAAGATTATTTGGATGCCTTGCGTCCAGCGGGATTGGATATGTCCAAGGTTCGTAGCGAATTTGAGAAGCTAGTCAACGATCCAGAATTGCGCGAAATTGCGGGCAGTGGCTCTCCCGTAGAAATTGCTGATCGGCTACGGAGTATCGATCGCGGTACGTTCGTGAATCTGGTCAGCAGCCGTACCGACCTCTCTCGCCGGGATGCGGAGCGTGTGATTGGTCAGCTTGAATCGGTTTGGCAGTCGGTCGTCAATCAGTTTCAAAAGAAAGACCCCACCGCAGAATTAGTCGAGTACCTCAAGTCTGCTCAACCTGAAGCGCTGAACTCTAATGAACTCAACGCTAAGCTCGATCGTCTGACCGAAGAGATCCGTGCACAACGTGAGCTAGTGCAATCCGAGCAACTGGCCTCTGCGCAATCGCCCAAAGAAGAAAGCAGTTTGGTGAATCGAGCGCTTCAGTTTGGTTTTACCAGCCTGATTGGAACGGTGATGGGACGTGGGGATTTGTCTGACCTGAATGTGGAGAAAATTCTCGGTCAACTTCAGACAGCCAAGGATAAGCTTGGCGACACTACAAAACAGGTGGCGCAAAAAGTTCCGGGACAGCCGTTTAACACTGTCAAGGCAGATGTTGAAAACTACTTGCTGAATGCCTATTCCTGGCATCTGAATCGCGAAACGCTACAGACTGAGTTTCGGGATGTGATTTACGATCCTGAAGCCGATCCGCTCACCGTGCAACGGCAGTTAGAGCAACTGAACCGCTCCTACTTTGTGGATGTGCTGACGCAGCGTAATGACCTCACGCCTGCGAGAGTTTCTGAAATTGCCGATCAGCTAGAAGTCATTCGGGTTTCAACGCTGAGTACGGTGATGGCAGCAGCGGCTCAAGAACAGTCGCAAGATGCTCGTAGTCGGGTGGAAAACTATCTGCGATCGACCAACAAGGAAGAACTGAATCCCGAAGGCATTGAGCGCGACTTTCGTCTTCTGCTAGACGATCGCGAGGCTGGTTTTGATGCCCTGCAGTCTCGTCTCAGTCAGTTTGACCGCAACACGCTGGTGGCACTACTTGCGCAACGGCAGGACACTACCCCAGAAGAAGCCGATCGCATCGTCACCCAGCTTGAAAGCACTCGCGATAGCGTGCTGAATAGTGCGCGTGAATCGCAGGAGCGGGTGAAGACTGAAGCTCTGGCTGTACGCAATCGGGTCGAAACCTACCTGCGCAACACCAACAAGTCAGAACTCAATCCCGAAGGGATCAAGCGCGACTTTCAACTGCTGCTGGATGATCCGCAAGCGGGTCGTTCTGCCCTGCGCGATCGCCTCAGCCAGGTCGATCGAGACACGTTGGTACAGCTTCTCGCCCAACGGCAGGACATCACGCCTGAAGAGGCTGATCGCATTGTCACCCAACTTGAGGATGTGCGTCACAATGTCATCTATGCGCCGCGCATTGTGGCAGACAAAGCGAAGGATCAGTACGACCAGGTGACGACCGCGATCGCTGATTATTTGCGTCGCACCAACCTGTCAGAACTCGACCCCAATGGCATCCAGCAAGACTTAAATACGCTCTTGCACGATCCCAAGCAGGGCACATCCGCACTACGGCAACGGCTCTCTCAGGTCGATCGTGAAACGTTGGTCAAGCTGCTAAGCCAACGAGACGACCTCACCGAAGAACAAGTCAACCAATACATCGATCAGGTGCAGGAAGCGATTCGTCGCATCGTCCGTTCACCGCGTCGGTTAGCTTCGCGTACAAAACAGCGCGTGCAAGATTTCCAGACCAATGTGGAAGGCTACTTGCTGCAAACAAACAAGGATGAACTCAATCCTGAGGGCATTAAGCGCGACCTGCAATTGTTGCTGAATGATCCCCGTGCAGGAGCTAGCAGCCTGGGCGAACGCCTCAGCCAGGTCGATCGCTCAACCATCGTGGCACTGCTCTCCCAGCGTCAGGATATCTCCACCGCAGAAGCGGAACGGATTGTTGATCAGGTACTCTCTGTGCGGGATCAGGTGTCAGCTCAGGTTCAGAAAATCCAGAGCCGCATTCAGTCGGTTATCGACAGCATTCTGGCACGCATTCGGGATTACCTCAACTCGCTCGATCGCCCCGAACTGAACTACGACGGCATCAAGCGCGATGTCCGCACGATGTTCTACGATCCCCAGGCTGGTTTTGACGCGATGCGCGATCGGCTCGGCAGTTTCAACCGCGATACGCTGGTAGCCGTCCTTAGCTCTCGCGAAGACATCTCCGAAGAGCAAGCCAACCACATTATCGATCAGGTCGAAGACGCTCGTACCAGCGTGCTACGTCGAGCAGAACGTTTGCAAGCAGACGCTCAACACCGCTTGGCAGAGGTCAAATATCAGGCG
This sequence comes from Stenomitos rutilans, assembly GCF_059505485.1. Taxonomy (NCBI): domain Bacteria; kingdom Bacillati; phylum Cyanobacteriota; class Cyanophyceae; order Leptolyngbyales; family Leptolyngbyaceae; genus Stenomitos; species Stenomitos rutilans. The sequence goes on along the minus strand of NZ_JCACKR010000105.1, from coordinate 17,121 downwards.
CAGAAGCAGGTGAAAGAAACTCAGAAAGCGGCTGCCAGTGCTGCGTGGTGGTTGTTTGGCACCGCCCTTGTCTCGGCTGGAGCGGCGGCCTTGGCGGGTGCGCTTGCAGTTAGAGGTGTCTAGTCACCGTTTCTAAAAGGCTCACACCTAACGCCTCTCTTCGGAGAGGCTTTTTTTATTACGACTCATACCAATTTGAATTGAAAATGTGACACATCCTGTAGGGGCAAGGCATTGCCTTGCCCCTACCCACCGATTGATCTGTAGCCGTCATTCTTTAAATCGGTATCACGCAAACCTCGGAGGTTTTCACCAAAAATCAGGCATCACAATCAAATGTAGTCGCTTAAACCTCCGAGGTTTTGGTCAAAATGACTAAGTACCGAAACGTTCAATTTAGACTTTGAGCGTCACCATTTTTTGCACCGCTTCCACAATTTGCTGCGGCTGGACGATCGTCAGATTTTCCAGACCGCCATTGTAGGGAGTGGGAATATCCTGAGATGAGAGCCGTAGGACGGGGGCATCGAGTTCGTCGAAAAGGCGATCGTTAATCGAGGCAATCACTTCAGCCGCAATCCCGCCCGTTCGCATGGCTTCTTCCACAATGATGACGCGGTGGGTTTTGCGAATCGATGCGCCGATCGTGTCAAAGTCCAGCGGTTTCAGCGAGAGCAAGTCGATCACTTCGGGATCGTAGCCGTCTTTTTCAAGCGTTTTAACTGCCTGCAGCACATGATGACGCATCCGAGAGTAGGTGATGATGGTGACATCTTTGCCCGATCGCACCACTTCCGCCTTGTCCAACGGCAGCAGATATTCGCCCTCTGGCAAATCTTCCTTCAGGTTGTACAGCAGGACGTGTTCAAAAAACAGCACCGGATTATTGTCACGAATCGCAGACTTCAACAATCCTTTGGCGTTGTAAGGAGTGGAACACGCAATGATTTTGAGTCCTGGTACGGCTTGAAAGTAGGTCTCTAACCGCTGCGAATGTTCTGCACCCAACTGACGACCCACGCCCCCTGGTCCCCGAATCACCATCGGAATCTTGAAGTTGCCGCCCGATGTATAGCGCAGCATCCCAGCATTGTTGGCAATCTGGTTAAAGGCCAGCAGCAAGAACCCCATGTTCATGCCTTCAATGATGGGTCGTAGCCCTGTCATCGCGGCTCCCACTGCCATTCCGGTAAAGCTATTCTCCGCGATCGGCGTATCCAGCAACCGCAGATCGCCATACTTCTTATACAGATCCTTCGTCACCTTGTAGGAACCGCCGTAATGCCCTACGTCTTCTCCCATTACCATGACGGTTGGGTCGCGCTCCATTTCTTCGTCGATCGCTTCGCGCAGGGCATTAAAGAAAAGTGTCTCTGCCATTGGTTCCTCTAGTTGCGGCAATTGATGTCATTTTACAAGAGTCGAGGAAGGTTTGGCGGTCAGCGGTCAGCAATCAGTGGGAACGGGTAGTAGGGAGTGGAGAATGAGGAGTGAGGGGAGAAGTTTTGAGTTCTAAGTTTTGAGTTTCAAGAGAGGTGAGAGGCGAGAGGTGTAAGAGTTTTGAGTTGCCTCCTCTGCCTTCTACCTTTTCCCCTTTGCCTTTTACCTTCTGCCATCAGCCCTCAGCTTTCAATGCTCCACTGTCCCGCTTGCTTTTAATAACTAACAACCCTAGCGAAGCCATGCCGAGGGCTTTACAACTTCTTCTGCCTTCTGTCTTTGTCAATTCTGCGTTACCCAATGTGACAACACCCCCAACGCGATCGCAGCGACCCAGATTTGCACCAGCATGGGGTTAATCAACACAACTACTACGCCCATTGCAATTAGCCCGGTTCCAATTAATCTGACCATGTTGCTTCTTTGTCAACGTCTACTCCTTCCTTCTGGTGGCGACAAAAAAATCGGCAAAGTTAACGAAAACTTGGTAAAACGAAAAAATCCTCTGAAGTCGTCATGGCTCAGAGGATTTTTGTGGCAAGGCGCTTGTCTGGAGGCTTCTAGTCTTGCGTCGTCCAGCGAGCGACAAGACGAGTGCGATCGCCAATCGACTCCGTTACCCAAATCATTGTGAGTTTCGGTTTACGTGCGAATCTAGAAGCGGTAAATTCAGCACTAGAAGCACTCTGAGCAGGTTGTGTTTGTTGTGTGTGTGGAGATGGCATATTGGGGGCGTTCCTTTGGTAAACATAGCTACACTATGAAACGTTTTTGTGCTAACTCCCGTGATTTACAGCGGTCTTCTCATGTGATGATTGGTTAGAAAAGATGTGATTTGCAGTTTCCAAACCAGGAAACAGCGTGATGTTTAAGCGCTAGATTCCCACCCCTCTTATGTCAAGAATTAAGATTTTTTATTAATCCTTATCATTTCATATTTATTCTGTTAAATCCGTTTTTGAGTTCAATCTTATGTCGTCTTTAACCTTCTATATTGTTGATGTTTTTGCCGAGACGAAATATGCAGGCAATCAGTTAGCAGTCTTTACAGATGCTGGATCGCTAGCAACTGAAACAATGCAGCAGCTAGCGAAAGAAATGAACTATTCAGAAACCACGTTCATTTTGTCGCCAGAACAACGATCGAGCGGCTATGATGTGCGCATCTTTACACCGAATCAAGAGCTACCATTTGCCGGACATCCAACGTTAGGCACTGCATTTATTTTGCAGCATAAGATCATCCAGAAGCCTTTTGAGACAGTGGCGCTGAACCTTAAGGTTGGTCAAATTCCGGTCAATATTTTTTATGCGAACGGTTTGGCTGACGTGCTTTGGATGGAGCAGCGATCGCCCGTTTTTGGTGAGACGTTTACACCAGACGCGATCGCGCTTATTCTCAATTTGGATGTTACTGATCTTGATCTCAATTTCCCCATTCAAGATGTTTCAACGGGCGTGCCATTCATCATCGTGCCGCTTAAAACCCATCAAGCATTAAAGCAAATTAGAATTAATAAAGATCGCTATTTTGCCTTCATTGAACAGACTCAAGCCAAAGAAATATTGGTCTTTTGTCCAGAAACCTATCACCCCGAAAATCAACTGAGCGTCCGCGTTTTTGCGGACGCTTTAGGCATTCCTGAAGATCCTGCGACGGGCAGTGCAAATGGTTGCCTAGCAGGCTATTTAGTTCAGTACCGCTACTTTGATACCCCTTCCATTGATGTTCGTGTCGAACAAGGTTATGAAATCGGTAGACCGTCACTCTTGCTACTAAGAGCAACCCAGACAACCACTAAGATTCAAGTATCTGTTGGTGGTCGAGTGCAGTTGATTGCGCGTGGTGAATTTGTCTAAGGGCGGTTAGAACCAATGAGTTGATGCGGATGATAAGAGGCTATATTCTCAGTCTGTTTGATCCAGAATTTGTCACTACAGGCGTAAAAACCGCCGTTTTTGTGGGTTCTTTGCTGTTTGCCATCAATCATGGGCTAGCGCTATTACGCAACGAAATGACCGTCGATCGCTGGATCTCAGTCGCTGCCACATATGCAATGCCATATTTGGTCAACGTCTATGGGCAGTACAGCTACCGTCGCAAGCTGTCCAAACAACCAAGTCCTTTGTTGAGCGAGGCTGGTAAGGCAAGGTTGCCACAATCGCGGGAACGGACAATGAAATGAGGTTGGGTCGATCGCTCAGATAAAACTCTGATTGGCTGACAGAAGCTTTGAAAGGCTGATCGTTCCGTTGCTTACCCGCCCGTGATTAAAATCCGTTCTAACGATGCAAACCCGTTAGAACGGGTTGAAAGCCGCTTGCAGTCCTCTTGAGAGGACTTCCTTCTGTTAGCCCGCACTTTGAGTGCAGGGCGGGGTAGGAGATCACGGCAAGATTTGTCAGCCAACAGGGTAAGACCTTACTCTTTCCATAACTTCATTTCGCTTCCTGATCGGGGCTGTGAGCCAGTCTCAGGGCCTTTAATGCTGCAAGCTGTTGCTCAAGGTTTTGAATGACTTGATCGAGCGCAGGCAAAAGATTCAATTGCTCAGGACTGTGCAGAGGGTAAAAGCGTGAGCGGATGCGGATCTCGGTCACTTTTTGCTGAAGGGCCTGGGCGATCGCCAGCGTATCGCGGCTGAGGCTTGCAAGCTGTTGCTGCTGGTAAAACTTCAGCGCAGCACCTCGTAGCACTTGAACGGTTGCTTCTTCTCCATTAGCTCCTGGCATAACGCGTAAACGGAGTAAGAGGCGCTGCTTTTGATACAGTCGCTCAATTTCGACCTGCTTTGGCTTTTGAATGGGAATCAAGGGTAGGTGAGTTAGCAGTTTCAGCTCGTTGACCATGCCTTGAATTGCGTCTAGGGGCAGTTCTTCTAGAACCGATTGCAGAACACCGTTCTGGCTCCAAAGAATGCGACCATACTGCGCCTGCCGTTCAAAATACAAGCGCCCAATGCCACCTACCAGTAGCCGTCCTAGCAGTTCAACCAGCAGTTCGGAGGGTGGCAGGGTAGCCAGAGCCACTACAGGTTCGGTCAGATGCTTCGGCTCTACAGGCAAAATGGGCAATGCATCGACAGGGGAGGGGACTTCTGGTGGATTGGTTGCCGTAGGCGGACGCTCTGCTTTCAGAATGAACGTTTCACGAAGACGATTGGCATCGCTGGGTACCTGTTCAGACTCTGGCGATCGTGCATCCATCTCAGCATCAGACGCAACCAGCGGAGACGACATGATCACAGGCGGCGCTTCAGGGACTGCAATGTCTAAATCGTAGAAGTTAAGGTCTTCGGGACTATCAACGAGCAGGGTCGGATGGGAGTTTTGATCAAGATGGGAAGGCTCTGCTTCAACAGGCTCAGTCTTGGCGCTTTCTGCCGCACTCTTTTTAGCTGCATCTTGAGCCGTCAACCGTTGTCCTGTGTGTTCTGCGATCGCGCGTACAGCAGTCGCTTTGGGACGGCTTGGCTGTCGCTGGCTGCCTGTATAGCTCAGATACGCAGACAACGCCGCATGATGCACATCGGTCGCCAGCGTTTGCGGTGCGAGTGAGCAGTTCATGTAGGCCAGAATACGGCGCACATAGTCTAGAGCCGCAGCATCTTCCAGGTTGACCATCCCTAGCTTTAGACGACTGCCGTCCAGGGAAAGCGGCAGCAGTTGATGATAAAGACACGCCTCAAACGGGAGAATGCTATCAATCAAACGGAAAACTTGCTCGGTATCAAGATGGGCAGTCCAATCGGCTTTGGGTTTAGCTGTAACCGCAAAGTCTTGAGAGTCTGCTGCCTGTGCTTCAAAGTGATCGCTCGGTGAAGACACCATAGGAGTGAACTGAACCTGTGTACTTAGGATCTAGATTGCCCCAGTGCTTAAGCGTCTAGCACGCATTTCGCGGTTGACAGTCTTGTAAAGGTTGGAGCGAATGCTTGAGCTGCAGCCGTAAGCAAGATGCAAGCAACCCGAACTTAACGAATAAACCAAAGGTACTCGACAAAACAAACTTGGAGATGAGCCAATCGGCCTGCCAAACTGCCATTAAGAAACTACTTTGGTTGATCGCAGAAGCTAAAGGCAATGAACCAGTCGGAACCGTCGAAGTGCGAATCAGATGAGATTGTCAATCAAGTCTAGCTTATGGCAAAAATAAGATTAGCTCCTTGCTCTGGTCACTTACTTCACAGTCGATCGCACCCTCTAAACGAACCCTTCATTCTTACCATTCTTACCACTTGTGTAACGCCTCAAATCAGCGACGGCAAGCAGCCTCGACAGCACCACCAGCAACTTTCAACCGTCCGTTGCCTTTGCATTGTTGGGCGGCTCACTACCCACATACTATTTCTAGATCACAGTTCACGTCGCATACACAGTTCGCCGTCCTCTTCTTCTCAAGCAAGTGGCTCTCTTTAACGCCTGACCTGACAAAAGTGCCTAAAAGGTTAACGGTCTAGTTGTCGCGGTCTGGCGCGTTTCCCAACCAGGCGACGACCAGATCTTGCTGGTTCTTAGAGGCAAAGACGCGGACGGCGTGGTAGTTGATCTTTTCGCGAAGACGGTAGACCTGCCGGACAGGCATATCCAGCGCTTCGGCGATCGCCTCTTGCGATCGCCCCTGAAGATAGAGGCGCAACCATTCCGCCGCCGTAGGGCCAAGCTTATCCAGCAGGTAAGCTTCAAAACGCTGACAAACAGCGGCGCGCAGCTCTTGTTGTTCTTCTGCTGCTTGAGCATCCTGATACTGAGCAACAGCCTGGGAATCCAGTAGGCTCACAGACCCTTCTGATTCATCCGGTGAAATTTCTTCAGACACTAAGCGAATAAACTCTTGGGCCGGAACCTGGGTCATGCCACCTCGTTGAGAGCGACGCAAGTAGTTCACAAAGCGATAGGAAAGCAGGGGCTGATTGCGAATGGGACGCAGGCAGTATTCTTCTGTACTTGCTAACAGCAGGGCATTCCGCAGCCGTGCGTCTTGCGTGCATTTGGAGATCCAAAGAATTTGCTGTTGCATGTAGCTATCGGTTTGCAGCAGTTCTTGAATGACTTCTTGCAGTACGTCAACCACAGTGCGCTGACGATCGCGAGACAACGCAATCCACGTGCGGATCTTGTTGCGAATTAAGAAGAGGCTACTGAGACGTTGAATCAGGCTTTTGTAAGCACGCTCAGGCCCAAAGTCAAGATAGCGCTGACGCAAAATCCGGTAGCGGTAGTCCATCGCTTGCTCTGCAACCTGCCGTGCAGTGGGGGACAGGTCATCAAACCGATCCAGATTTTCACCCATAAGCCAGCGCACGATGCTCTCTCGCGTCGCGGCACTGTGGTGTGGGATATCTGCCTCTAAGCGCGATCGCCACTCGGTTTCTAATACGTCAGCCAATACCATCGTTTGAGTCAAGACCATGAGGTTGTCATCCCAGTCGTTCTAAACGCCCTCTATTAAAGAGTTTGCCTTACCTTGCCCATTTGACGCACCACCCACAATAGCGAGTCTGGGTTTCCAACTTTAGAAAACTGCGGTTGGCTGACTGGTTTGCGATCTTGATGCAGAGCATTGTCGATCAACATAATTAGCATTGTACTAACCGCATTCCAAAGTTCAGCATTTTGAACGTTGAGTTTTGCACGATCGAGCTGCAAAAGGTAGAAGGCAGAGGGCAGAAGAAGTTGTTGGTTGTTAGAAGTAAGCGGGACAGTGGAGCATTGAAAGCTAACCGCTGATCGCTGATGGCAGAAGGCAAAGGGCATTGGTAGAAAGTGAAGGAATGCAGGTGAAAGTCAAGCTAGCCACTTGATAGTATGCCCCACTCAGCGAGCCTCCAAGACCACGTGCGACGACGTCAGCCACCAGCGTTACCCAACGCAGTTGTCAGCCAACCACGCCAGGCGTTGCGTGGCTAAGCGCACGACCACTGACCCCCTGCCCGACATCGCGGCATCGGCAAAGCGCGACCTTGCTGGCCTCAAGGCGGTACGCCAAAACCTTCCCAAGCTCGACTGGTCACCGTCCCCAGCCGTCTTGACAGGAACAGGTTTGTCTTAACTTGCGAGGAATGCCCTTGACCTTTTGCCTACCCTTTGCCCTTTACCTTCTGCCTATATAAACTGCCACGCCAGCGCACCAGCAATCGACACGATCGCGAGTACACCAAACGTTTGCGTCAGACGTTTGAGAATGGGCTGAATCTGGTATGTCACCACAAGACGATCCTGTACCAGCATTTCGGGTGGCTTTGCCCAGAGTTGCCCATCGTACCAACCCGACTCTTCATAAAAAATCGTGGCGTTTGATAGACGAGACCGAATATACGTCCAGCCCAGATATAGACGAGTCAACACTAACGACAAAAATAAAGTAGCCCCTGCGGTACCAGCCAACGCAAACTGAGCCGGATGTTTGGCAGGCGGAAAACTGGCAGCCGCGATCGGCCCTGCAATAAGCCAACTCCAGCCCCAAACCCAGCACAGCTTCCGGATGTATGGCGGTAAGTCGAGCGTTGCCCACCGGAAAAACCAGGATTCTTTTAATGCCCCGTATTCGTTTAAGGGCTGCTGCTCAAGTGGAACCGGACAGGCAGAGACAGAAGACTTCATGGTTAAGCCATGTGGTAGCGAGCTAGCACACTCTACACTATAAACGACTTCAGCCGTAGGCACGAGAGGGCTGTAGGCGATCGGATTTCAAAAAATTCCCCTACGCCTATTGCTATAGAACGTAGGGGAACCAACACGTTAGACCAAGCAAACTGTCTACTTTGAAGCGAAGCATTTTGGGGCAAAGCATTGCGCAAACGGGTGACTAAAGCGCGTCATCCTCCATCCGCGCCATCACAACGGCACAGAAAGTAAAAGCAGCCACCAATGGCATTGGGGAGGCAAAGAAATAACTAAACGCACCAGCAGTGATAGCACTTAGGCCAGCAGCGGCACACCAAATTTTCTCTTCAAAACACAAGCCGCGCTTTGCCTTGATTGCTCTCAACACTTGAGTAGGAATGGGCACCGGCATTACTGCATTGGGTGGAAACGCCCAATAATCAGTGCGTTCTTGAAACAGGTCAGTCCAACCGTTTTCAGCACACCAATCTTCAATCCATTGAGGGGCGTAATGATTCATATCTCGACGTGTTGGTAAATGTCGTTGTGAATAAACGGTAAGTATGGAAAAGGTGTAAGTGCCAGGGTGAAGCGTTTTAGATGAAACTGAAGCCCAGTTCTTGATCACGCTTGCTAGCATTTGGCAAGTCCCTTACGCTTTGAGACTAACAGAGTCACTCATTAGGCAACAGCCAAAGAAATTAAAGTTAACGTCTTTCAGTCATATGTCTAAAAAATGCATTCAAAGCGCCCTGAAAATGAGCTGTTTCATGCGGAATCCTACCATCGAAATCGCTAATTGTAGATAGCTTATCTCCTTCCTGGCAGGCGTTTCATGGCTTTGAGCGCTTGTTGTTTACACTAATTAACAACCTGCTACAATCCTTTAGAAAAAAGATCATCTGTTGTTAGTTTGAATCCTGGTTTAAACCACTTCTAACTTAATGAGCATCTGTCAACAAAAGCCACGCTGCAAGCCATTTTGCATCTGCATTGTGCGGCTTCCTGGCTCCCATTGCCACAGCAAGGCTTCACCCTGGAAAAAGTTCAACTCTGAAAAGCCAGCACAAAGTGAGCAGGATGTGATGAAATAAAAACTGCGATCGTTCCATCTAGCTACGAGCCAGCGAGCAATACATCTGAACGCAATCAATAGCAGGCTTAATGGACAACGCAAATGTATATAATGTCTCTCACGCTGAAAGCTATGCAAACCAAGGCTCGATTCTCGTTATTAGTGGCTTTCGCGATCGCGCTGAGCGCCTGTAGTCCTAACCCTGCACCAACAGCATCGGGGTCGCCGCAAGCATCAGGCACAGCCACTTCATCGCCCAGCAGTTCGGTAGCCGGAATTGCGATCGGCGTTGGAGTTGCCCAAACCAGCAATGTCGCGCTTTTAGGGCAAGAAGAAGTTGCAGGCGCAAAAATTGCGGAGAAGTACTTTAACGACAAAGGTGGCATTAACGGCACGCCCATCAAGCTGGTGTTTCAAGACACTGGTGGCGATGAGCAAGGGGCAATCAACGCGTTTCAAACCCTTATTACGAAAGACAAGGTGGTGGGTATTGTCGGCCCTACACTCTCGCAGCAGGCGTTTGGTGCAGATCCGATCGCCGATCGAGCCAAAGTACCTGTAATTGGGCCATCCAACACGGCTAAAGGTATTCCCCAGATCGGTGACTTTATCGCCCGTGTGTCTGCGCCTGTCTCTGTCGTTGCGCCCAACTCGGTGAAGGCTGCACTCAAAATCAATCCAAACATCAAGAAAGTAGCGGTTTTCTACGCCCAAAATGATGCCTTCAACAAGTCCGAAACCGAGATTTTTCAGCAGACCGTCAAGGATCAAAAGTTAGAACTGGTTACAGTTCAGAAGTTTCAAACCACTGATACTGATTTTCAAAGCCAAGCGACCGCTGCTCTTAACTTAAAGCCTGATCTTGCCATCATTTCTGGCCTCGCGGCGGATGGAGGAAACTTGGTGCGGCAACTGCGCGAATTAGGCTACAAAGGCTTAATCATCGGCGGTAACGGACTCAATACATCTAACCTTTTTCCCGTTTGTAAAGCGTTATGCGATGGTGTGTTGATTGCTCAAGCCTACAGCCCAGAGCAGCCTGGTGATGTCAACGCCGCGTTCCGCGAAGCCTACCGCAGCCAATTTAAGAAAGAGCCGCCCCAGTTCAGCGCACAGGCATTTGCAGGCGTACAGGTCTTTGTCGATGCGTTGAAGGTCGTAGATAAGCAGACCAAAGTGAGTCAGCAAGCCTTACCTGATTTGCGAGTGGCGCTCAATAAGCAGATTCTCCTTGGCAAGTACAGCACGCCGTTGGGTGAAATCTCGTTTACCCCAGAAGGTGAGATTGTTCAGAAGGCGTTTTACGTGGCACAAATCAAAATGGATGCAGACGGCAGCAGCGGCAAGTTTACGTATCTGAAGTAAGAAGCTATAGGGTTTAGGGGGAGGGATATAGGGTGTGTTTTAAAACACTGCCTAGGGGCAGCGCTGTCCAACGATAAGCGACCGTATCAGGGCCTCCAAGAATCAAACTCTTGCGCGTCTTAGCTTCGTCACTAGCCCTTCCAGGCGGCAACGCGCATGTGAGCTTGATGCCATCGCCGCATGCAAAAACCCTCTGCTAATACATTTAGCCTTCTGCCTTCTACCTCCTGCCTTCTACTTACTCACCTGCGCCAGGGTTTGCTCTAATTCTTCAACCGAACTCACGCCTGAAAAAGCTTCGCCGTTCATCACAAAGAAGGGGGTGCCAGCCAGTCCTAGCTTCTTGCCAAGCTCAACGTCTTGCTGAATGGCAGCTTCGGCATTAGCCCGATCGCGATCGAAGCGGGTCAAATCGAGCTTGAGTGCTTTCGCTGTCTCCTGGTAGAACGGTTCTCCAAGCTGCTCCTGGTGCGTAAATAGGGCATCGTGGAACGCCCAGAACTGCCCTTGCTGTCCAGCAGCCCAGGCGGCTTTTGCGGCAGGCATGGCTTCGGCATGGATGTTGGTTAGAGGAAAGTGTTTGTAAACCAGGGTCACGACATCGCGATGCTTTGCTATGAACGGTTGTAGGATGGCGTGTGCTTTGCTGCAATAGGGGCATTGAAAATCGGAAAATTCGACTAGCAGAACTTTTCCTGCTTTGGCACCCGTTGTAGGAGAGGTACCAATCAGCGCTTTGGGATTCGTCTTTGTTTGTTGCAAAAAGGCTTGTTGGGCTTGCTGTTGGGCGGCTTGTTGCTTGCGCTGATACGCTTGCACCGAATCGAGAATCGCTTCTGGGTTGTCTCGAATAATTTGTAAGACTTGCTCTTTAAGCTGAGGGCTGACTTGACTATCGGCCTTAGTGGGGATGGAACAGCCAAAGAGCGTGAAACACAGCACTAAAAGCCCCGCCAGCCAACCAAACCAGCGCCTTGGAGATACATATCGCATTGAGACGATCGCCATACACTTCAACCACAAACTGCTGCTTCTGACTAGGCAACTCTAACATTTCAGCGTTGCTTCAGTTTGCGTCTGCGTGCGATCACCTGAATGGACAAACTAAGCGCTTTAAGCCGTCAAAATCCCGGCTGACGTAAGGACAAATCCGGGTAAAACGCTCTCCCCAGAAGGGCTAGCAGGCTTTGTAAGCATCTCTACAGGCTGCTGCGATCGGTAAATTTCCACCGTTTCTGTCTCCGAATCAAGCAGCCAGCCCAGTTGCAGTCCATTTTCCAGATACTCTCGCATCTTTGCCTGAAGATCTATTAACTCGTCGCTGGCAGACCGTAATTCCACCACAAAATCGCCTGAAGATCTATTAACTCGTCGCTGGCAGACCGTAATTCCACCACAAAATCAGGACACAGCGGCATATATTTTTTCTGTTGTTCAAAGGTCAAGGCTTGCCAGTGCTCTAAGCGCACCCATGCCGCATCGGGAGAACGAATCGCACCATTGGGCAACTGAAAGCCTGTAGATGAACCAAAGGCAACACCTAACCCAGCCTGATCACTTCAAAGCTCCAAACAAGCACTTAGTTTGAAATTGCGTCGCCCTGTCTCGCCGTCACTCAATGGCACAATAACAAGCTCTCCTTTGGCTGTGCGCTCAAATTTCAAGTCTCAGTTGGCCTGACAGATTTGCTCAAACTGCTCATCGGTGAGGTCTAACGTGGGACGCAGGGCTAGAGTGAACACAATGGTTGCCTCTAAAACAAGAATGGTTCACTTCACTATAGGAGATGCCGCGATCGCAGGGGTTGCTGTGCTATCAGCGATCGCGCTGGCGCTGAACCGTATACTGTAGGTTGCACATAGAGTCAGAACGAGGTCACGGCATGGCATCCCTTCGCAGTTCCATCCGCGAATTGCACCAGCAACTCATCAGCAAGGAGCGATCGGCGGTTGAAATCACGCAACAGGCACTTGAGCAAATTCAAACCCTGGAGCCAACGCTGCATAGCTTTTTGCAGGTGACAGCGGATCATGCCCTGGAGCAGGCACGACAGGTGGATGCCAGAATCGCGGCGGGTGAAGACATTGGGCTGCTGGCAGGAATTCCGATCGGCATTAAAGATAACCTCTGCACGAAAGGGATTCCGACAACCTGTGCCTCGCGCATTCTCGAAAATTTTGTGCCGCCCTATGAATCGACGGTGACGCAAAAGCTGGCGGCTGCGGGAGCCGTCATGGTGGGCAAGACGAACCTGGATGAATTTGCGATGGGCGGCTCAACGGAAACATCGGCGTTTCAGCTCACAGCAAATCCCTGGGACACCTCACGAGTGCCGGGTGGCTCATCAGGCGGCTCAGCCGCCGCCGTCGCAGCAGGAGAATGTGTCGTGTCGTTAGGGTCTGATACGGGTGGATCTATTCGTCAGCCCGCTTCGTTCTGCGGCATTGTGGGCATGAAGCCGACTTACGGATTGGTGTCGCGCTATGGACTCGTCGCCTTCGCGTCTTCCTTAGATCAAATCGGGCCGTTTGCCCAATCCGTTGAAGATGCTGCCATTTTGCTGGGCGCGATCGCAGGGTATGACCCGCAAGACTCCACCAGCCTCAAGGTTGACGTGCCCGACTACACGCAGTTTCTCACAACCGACCTTAAAGGTAAGAAAGTCGGCGTGATTAAGGAAACGTTTGGCGAGGGGCTTGATCCAGCGGTGGAAAAAGCAGTAAGAGGGGCGATCGACCAGCTTAAAAGTCTGGGAGCCGAAATTCAAGAAATCTCCTGTCCGCGCTTTCGGTACGGCATTGCGGCGTATTACATCATTGCACCCTCCGAAGCCTCCGCAAACCTCGCTCGGTACGATGGCGTGAAATACGGCACCCGGATTGCCGATGCCAAGAACCTAATAGATATGTACACGCGCACCCGTGCTGAAGGGTTTGGTGCGGAGGTCAAACGCCGGATTATGATCGGCACCTACGCGCTCTCGGCTGGCTATTACGATGCGTACTACCTCAAAGCGCAGAAAGTGCGGACACTGATCAAACAAGACTTTGAAGCCGCCTTTGGGCAGGTGGATGTCTTGGTGAGTCCCACCGCACCCTCAACTGCGTTCAAAGCAGGCGACAAAACCACCGATCCGCTCAGCATGTACCTCATTGACCTGATGACCATTCCCGTCAATTTAGCAGGATTACCCGGCATCAGCGTGCCCTGTGGCTTTGACGATCACGGCTTGCCGATCGGTCTCCAAATTATCGGCAACGTCCTCCGCGAAGATCAGGTGCTTCAAGTTGCCCATGCCTATGAGCAAGCAACCGACTGGCACAAGCAAACGCCAACGGTAAAGTGAGCGATCGCAACGCTGAAGGATGCTGGTTTAAGTAGGACGATCGCAGTTTGAAGCGTGAACGATCGTCCTTAATGGTTCAATTATGCTGCTGCCTGTTTCAGTGAACGCTTTTCGGTATCAATCGAAAAGCCATTTACGTCCCGCGTGTCATCACAAACAGTAAGCGCGGCTCTTTTGCATTAGATTTTCTCATCTGATACCAATTTGAATTGAAAATGCGACACATCCTGTAGAGGCAAGGCATTGCCTTGCCCCTACCCACCGATTGATCTGTAGCCGTCATTCTTTAAATCGGTATGAAACAGAAGCGTTCCACTTCTGGAGCGAACAATTCTAAGTTTTCTGGTCTCTCTTATCCGTTTAGTGATAGGTTGAGCTTGTTAGCGCAGCAAGCGAGTAGCCGATCGCAAAAAATGAAGACGCGATCGCCCTTTTGCTCAACGCCGATGTCGATCGCAACCTTCTCAACAGTGAGGGACTACCCGCACTGCAACTTTAGCGTTCAAGCTCGAATGTCTTTCAGCGCGGCTCTGGATCAACACCCAAAGCGCGTAACTGCTCTACCAAACGTGCGGCCCGTTGTTCTACTTGCTCTGCCCGTTGTTCTGCCTGTTCTAACTGCTGTGCCAACTCCGTGTAAGTCAGAAATTTCTGCCCATCGGGACGAAAGATTTCTAGGATTTCGGGGGTTGGCTCAAAGCGAATACCCAAGCAGGGACTAACCCAGCCTGTCATTTCGTCGATGATGTCTAACGCGGTATCGGTGCGGAGCCAACCGATCCAGTTTGCCGTCATCCGGGTCATAGATGTAGTATTCCTCAACCCCATAGCGGCTATAGAATTGCAGCTTTTTGGCGAAATTGCTTAAGCGATTGCCAGGAGACAGAATTTCAAAAACGACTGTGGGCGGCAGGTTGGCTTCTTCCCATTGCTTGTAAGAACCGCGATCGCCTTTGAGTGGTCCCATCACCACCATCATATCGGGCGCTTGCCACAGGGTGTTGTCGCCTTGCACGGGATACCAGAGCAAATCGCCTGCCACAAATACATCAGGATTGGCATCAAAGAGCAAGTCTAAATTTTTTTTGATCAGGACAATTCATTCAAACTGCTTGGTGTTATCTGCCATTGGTTGCTTGTCACTGTCCGGGTAGATCACATCTGGTTGGGTTGCCTGCACGTGTGACATTGCCTCAACCCTTCTCTAGCGAGCGCTTACGGTGGTTTAAACCTAGCATGTTTGATCGCGCTACCGTGCAGATGATCATTCTGGACACGCGATCGACCAATTCTCCCGATTTACTTTGACCTCTCGTTACAATGCCAGAGGCATGAGTGGGCAATGATGCAGGTATGGAACAAGCGTCGCAGTGTCAGGATGATGGAAACCTTGATGTCATTGTCATTGGCAGCGGCATTGGTGGATTAGTGGCAGGAGCGCTGCTGGCTCGTTATGGCAAGCGGGTGCTGATTTGTGAAAGCCACACCATTCCGGGTGGAGCGGCGCACAGCTTCTCGCGACAGGGGTTTGAGTTTGATTCGGGACCGTCGTTTTACTGCGGGTTGAGCGATCGCCACTCACTCAACCCATTGCGGCAAGTGCTGGACGTGTTAGAAGAGTCAGTACCCGCGATCGCCTACGACCCGATGGGGCATTACCACTTTCCTGAAGGCACCTTCCCGGTCTATGGAAATGTCGATCGCTATCGGGCGGCGATCGCGCAAATCACGCCGCAAGGTGCCATCGAACTGGCTCGGCTAGAAAAACGACTGCTGGCTTTGTACGAGGCATTGCAAGGCATTCCTACTCTGGCACTACGAGCCGATTGGCACCTGGTTCCCCTTTTGCTCACTCGCTATTTGCCATCCTTGCTCAAGCTGTTGCCGCAAGCGGGCGCTGTGCAAAGCTCTGTTGCCGATTTGATGCGTGATTTGCACGATCCCTGGCTGCGGCGATTGATTGATCTGGAGTGTTTTCTCCTTTCTGGACTCAACGCCGAAGGAACGATCGCACCCGAAGTTGCCTTTATGTTTGGTGAACGGACGCATTCTGTGATTGATTATCCTATTGGTGGCAGTGGGGCGATCGTACAGGCATTGGTACGAGGCTTGCAGAAATGGGGCGGTACGTTGCGGTTAGGTGCTCACGTTGAGCAGATTTTAGTGGAATCTGGTAAAGCCGTTGGGGTGCGCTTGCGGAATGGCGAGACGTTAAAAGCGGCGATCGTCATTTCCAACGCCACCGTTTGGGATACGTACAGCCACTTGTTGAAACCAGATGATCTACCAGCAAGCTATCGCCAAAATGCTTTAGGAACTCCCGCCGTAGATAGCTTCATGCACCTGCATCTGGGCATTCGATCGAACGGCTTAGAGCACCTCACGGGACATCATGTTGTCCTGCACAGTGCCGATCAGGATCTTACTGTTCCAGGCAATACCTGCATGATTTCCATTCCCTCTGTGTGGGACGCGAATCTAGCTCCAGCGGGTCATCACGTCGTCCATGCCTATACCCTGGAACCCTATACCGACTGGCAGCGAGGCAGCGACTACGCGGAACGAAAGCGAGAACGTGCAGAACCCTTGTTCCGGGCGTTAGAGAAGGTGATTCCAGATGTGCGATCGCGCACTGTGTTAGAACTCATCGGCACACCGCTCACCCACGCCCGCTACCTCCGTCGTCATCTGGGCACCTATGGCCCCGCCATTGCGGCTGGTCAAGGGATGTTTCCCAGCGCCCAAACCCCGATTGCGGGTCTGTACCGTGTGGGTGACAGCACCATGCCGGGAATTGGTGTTCCTGCGGTCGCGGCTTCTGGAATTCTATGCGCCAATACGTTAGTACAGCCAGGGCAAACAGTAGAATTGCTGAAGGATCTGTCGCTTTAGCTAGAGACTATCATCAATTACTCATACGCATCACTTACAGCAGGGGTTCCAGCCCCCAGTCTCATTTGTTAGGACGGGCATGGTATTGCTGATACCTCAATGTTTCTGAGCTTAATTGATGACGCGCTCTAGCTGCCCAATTTGATGAGAAGCAAGCATCATTATTCCTAGAGTTTTCTTCATGACGATCGCTCCAATCATTCGTAGAGCTAAGCCCGAAGACTTGGCAACAATCGTTGGGTTTAATTTAGCCTTAGTTAAAGAAGCACGCGGTAAAACACTAGAACCTACAACGCTTCACAAGGGTGTCCTGGCGGTACTGGAGGATGGCGATCGTGGCTTCTATAGAGTTAATTTGACATCTTCATAATTAAAATTAAGGGAGCCGTAACCCTTT
>NZ_JCACKR010000104.1:0-47249 GCF_059505485.1 Stenomitos rutilans | reverse complement strand
CCTTGGGGGGCTAACAAAGATAAGCCTCCGGCAAAGCCGGAGGTGATTTAACTTTACCTGAGCTTAAAAGACTTGAAGACTTACCTGACCCTAAAAACGATCTGCATAACCTTTTGCTTGATGCAAGCGGTCTACAAGGTCGTCGAAGAAAGAAATTTGATGCTCACGCTGGTACACGTCTAATAGCGCAGTTTGTCAATGATTTCTCTCCATTACGAACCTTGCCAGCTTTCGGAGCTTTAGAAGCTGAAATCCAACAAGTTATTCAAGAACAAAGCTGGGACTTAGAACCTGAAGACGGCTAGATTAGGCTTAAATAAATTGTTTACATCTTTCAACTTAAAAACCAGCATCAGAGACACGCTCCAATGCTGGTTCATTCAAACACGATTGGTTAGATTCTAGGGTGCTAGTGCATTGCCACGAATCAGGCTGCCGATCGTCTTCGCCGTGATTTTAAGCTGAATCAATGGATTGGCGGGTACAACCGTTTTATAGAGATAGCTGTCGAAGGTGAGCTTCTGCACATCGATATCCGAGCACATTTCGACAAAGGCTTCACGCGCCGCGTCCGATCGGTAGAAGACCCGTTGTAAAATGTCGAGCACCAAATAGGTTGTGCCGTACTGCTTATCCCATCGCTTGATATACGTTTTGAGATCCGCCTCTGTAGGTACGCGATCGCCCTTGTGAGAAAACTCCACGATCGCTTCCGCACACATCCGCGCTGACTTCGCTGCAAAGTAGATGCCTTCGCCCGATGATTTTGTCACCGTTCCAGCCGCATCACCGACCAGAGCCACTCGACCAACGACACGACGCGGTCTGGGATGTTCAGGAATGGGATGTGCTTCCACACGAATAATTTTGCCACCGCGTAATCTTGCTGCTGCACGAGCGCGAATGCCCGCTTGCAGTTGCTTAATTTTTGCCTGGTTGGGCTTCATCGTACCCGTACCAACCGCAACGTGGTCGTATTTAGGAAACACCCAAGCGTAAAAGTCGGGCGATACATCATCCCCGACGTACATCTCCGCCAGTTCGTTGTAGTACGCCATCTTGTCTTCAGGCAGACGAATCCGCTCCTGAAAGGCGATCGCGTAGTTGTAGTCACCCGCATCGATCGCTTTTGCTACTCGTGAATTGGCACCATCCGCACCAATCACCAGATCCACTTGCAACGTTTTCGGCTCCCCTTCCAGACTACCGCTGGAGTGATCGGCGTAGTGCAACGTGTAGGGATCTTTGTCATTGCCGGGAATTTCCAGCTTGTGCATGGTGCCGTTGATGATCTTGGTGCCGAGCTTTTCGGCCCGATCGCGCATAAAGCCATCCAGCACTTCTCGACGGCACATCCCGATGTACTCATCGTCCTTCAGCGTGCCGCCAATGTTGACCTCCACATTCGAAGGGGAGATCATTTTCATCTTGCGCACCCGGCGATCGATGATTTCGGGCGGCAAATCAAACTCGCTCACCATGCACAGTGGAATTGCGCCACCGCAAGGCTTCACGTTGTCTAGCTTGCGCTCAATTAAATAGGTTTCAATACCAGCTTTTGCCAAAATTTCTGCGGCGGAAGAACCTGCTGGCCCGCCGCCAACCACTGCAACCCGTAGTGCCAAAGGTTTTCTCCTAAATTGTTAGAAGCTACAGGATGCATGGTATCACGGACATTTCACGGACATTCCTGAGTCGTAGGAGATCCTGCCAAGTTGAAACAGAGCTTAACAAAAGTGAGGGGTGAGGAGTGAAGAGAGTTTTGAGTCAAAGAGCTACTAGCGATCAGCCGTTAACTCACTCCCGACTCCCGACTCTCGACTCCCCACTCCTTTCTTCTGCCCTTTACCTTCTCTCTTTCCCGTCACTTCCCAATATTCCCCGGTGTGGGAATGCGCTGCGGCAGAGTGGGACTGGGTGTTGCTGTTGGGGGTTGAGTTGTCCCTGTTGATGCTCCACCATTGGCAGGGGCGACAGGAGCACTGGGCTGGGTTGGAATGCTGGGAGCAGTCGATCGCGGCTGTGGCTGCTGCGGAGTTGACGTTGTTACGGTTGGTTGTGCTGTTGTTGCAGATGGGGAGCTGTTTAATCTCAAAAGCGCTTTAGAGGTGCTGTAATATGTGGCCCAGCGACGGGGATCAGGCTGGCTGCGCCATTGAGGGCGAGTGGTGGTTAAAGACAGAACCGGCACGGTAGAAGAAGCACTCTGCGCGATGACCATAATTGAGACATCCGTAACTAAGATATCGCGATCGAAACTGCGTTGTGTTGCGGCTCTAGCGATCGCTTCGGCACGGCGCACCAGGGTGTCATACGTTTCGCTCGGCTGCACGTCGATCGTCACATTTACAGTACCTGTGTAGGCATGGACGGTAGGAGGGGCGATCGTTTGTGTTATCAACCCGCTAGCCGCTAGCCCTACCATAACGGCCAAACCTGTGGGTAAAAGACGCCACCTGCGGATCACTGGGGAAACTAGCGCTGATACTAAAGGCGCATCCACTTGAGTTAACTCCAAAGGTCGCATAATGCCTCCTGGCTGCGGTTAACGATAGAACGACTGCTTTACATTTTCTTTAACGTGAGCTTTGCTGAGGGTGACAGGTTGTGCCGACTGATGGCGATCGCGTCTAGCCCAGCATTCCGCAGAAGAAATGAAAACATAAACCGAGATGAGCCATTATGGTTCAGCTTGCTTAAAAATCAACCATCAAATTTTTAATACCAAAAGCTGTCAGGGCGTAGCATACCCTACAGAAAGCAAACTACGAGCCACGATGTTCGCGGTTTACAGAATAGGTCGCCGCATGTCATGGCCCTTGTGTGTAAGTGCAACGTCTCAAACACCTTCTTAACAAATAAGTAGAGATAAAAAGTTTATTGTCTACTTCAATACGGCTAAAAAAGTATCTGATGGCTGTTGCTAACGTTAGCCATAACGCTCTTGTAGCGCTGTATTTTTTTGACAGTTTTTTAACAGAATGCCTAGCTTTTTTAAGCTTAAAACTCAAGCAACTAAATGAGAGACAACTTGTAACTGTTTAGCTTTGAGGGGCACTACGATCGTCATCACTCAGGCATTGCAATCAATGTTACAAAATTCTCTAGCCGCAAAAAGCTGCCCTGGTGCTTCAGCGATTTGAGTCGCGATCGTGGTAACAGCTACACAGCCCAATACAGCAGAGTTGACGGCACCAATTTCTGAGCCTATAACGCTACCATAGCTCTGGGAGTACGGATGTCAGAGCTGTATGTTTTTCTTGTAAAGATACGTAGAAACACTGGCTGCTCTGAATTAATCAGGGCTAGATTCCTGATTGAGATGAAACTGCAATGAAGAAGTATGAAGTTGACATAGATGCAATACAGGTGCTTTTACTACAGCTTCAACCTTAATTGCGTTCTTGGCATCACCCGCTGCTTGTTTTGCCTGAAGCCATAAATTTTGCTTAAAGCCATAAATATGTCTAGCGAAATAATACTTTTGGGTTGAGAAGCAGACAAGCGCACACGTTTGAATTTACGTTTAGGGTACTCCTACCATCCTCACGACTCTACTGGGAGTAACAAAATTCGATGTCTCAATCAACCCTTTTGAAACAGTCGCTTATCACTGCGATCGGAGCCACCTGTTTTCTATTTACTACAGAAAATATCAAGCCTGTCAGCGCTGCCAGTTTTACTGCCGTTGACTTTAGCGCGCCGACAACAAATTTCACGAATGGTTCCTGGAGTCTTGGCTTTCAGTTCACCACAAAGAAAGCAGTGAATGTCACGACGTTAGGGTTCTACGATGACTTCCAAAACAATCTAACGCAAACGCATGATGTTGGTATTTTTGATGACACCGGGAACTTGCTGGTTCAAGGAACCGTTAAACCTGGCGATTCATTAGATGGATACTTTCGGTACACGTCTGTATCATCAACGTTGCTGAAAGCTGGCGGTACCTTTTTTATTGCAGCTGTCACAGGTTCTGAAAGCTATACCTTTAATCCAACGGGGTTTTCGGTCAACCCTAATATCACCTTTGTATCGTCTGCTTTTCGCTTTAGCAACACGCTTGTTTTTCCCGGTACGATTTCTGGCACTACTCCAGGTAGTACCACTGTGCAAAATTCTGATAACAATTTGGGATATTTTGGTCCGAACTTTCAGGCAAATGAAGTTGCGGCTGTGCCAACACCTGCGCTTTTACCCGGTTTGATTGGGTTGGGCATTGGTGTGTTACGAAAGCGCAAAGCGGAGGCCGCGAAACAAACGAATGATCTGTGATCTATGGCAGTCCTCAATCATTCGTAAAAGTATGGGGTGGTTGAAATGATCAGCTTTCAGCCGTCAGCTTTCATCGATCAGCGATTAGTTTTAGAGGATGTCTGAGGTGGTGCGATCGTCTGGCGTAGGGCATCGCATGTAGCAAACAAGCCTTGTAGACCGCGAATCGTGGCCCGTAGCTTGCTTCCTGTAAGGCCTGCTTCGCCCCGACAGCTTTTGGGGATGAGCCATACCTTTTAAGACCATCCTTCTAACAATGCTCGCGGCATCTAAGGATTTCGCAATGTCTTTCCATGCACATTCATCCTTGCGATCCTGGTGTCACAAGGGATGACGATGCTTTGGCTGCATTGCGGTCGATCGCTCCTGTCTCATGCCGTTAAAGCATTCCGATGACAAAGCATTTTGTCTTCTAGAGTGAGCGTGTCATGATAGAGAGGACTGGGAATGCTATGTCAATAGATATCCGGGGCATCTGATATGAGACAGTGGGCAATCAGCATTGGCATTAATCAATATCAAGCATTTCAGCCATTGAGCTATGCCCAGCATGATGCTCAAGCGATCCAGCAGTTTTTGGTGGATGAGGTTGGTGTGCCAGCCGAACAGTGCGTGTTGTTGACAGAAACCTCGCCGCCGCAGTGGGATAAATCAACTTACCCCGATCGCGAAACGATTCAAAACTGGCTTGACTTTATCACTCAGCGTTGTGTGCAGCCAGGAGATGTGTTGTGGTTCTTTTTCAGCGGCTATGGCATTTGTCAGCAGGGGCAAGATTATCTGATTCCGATCGCAGGTACGCCAACCGCCGTTCAAGCCACTACGCTTCCTTTAGAATCAATCTTTCGTAGCTTGAGGCGGGTCTCAGACGCGACCGTGCTGGTGTTGCTCGATATGAACCGCAATGAAAGCAGTTTTTCCTATGAAATGGTTGGCGATCATACGGCGCATTTAGCAAGCATTACTGGTATCCCAACGATTTTATCTTGCCAGCCAGGGCAGTTTTCCCGCGAAACGTCTGCCTTGGGGCATGGCTTTTTCACGGCGGCGCTGTTAGAAAGTTTGCGTAGTCATCAAGGTACAACGGTCGCAGCATTAGACCAGATATTAAGTGTTCGCCTACCCGCTTTGAGCGAACATTACTGGCGACCCATTCAGCAGCCTGTAACGGTTTGCCCAGCCGAGAAGCGACAGCAGCTTTTACTGCCAACGGTAGCGCAGGCAAATCAACCAGTGGGCGATCGCGCCATCGGCATGCAGACGGCCATCGCGCATGGTGCGGCTTTCCTCTCGATGCAATCTGCTGGTAGTGCAGGCAACCTTCCTCTGGTGGCTGCTTCTGCAAACCATGACAGCGCTGGAAACGGCAGCCAAACGAATAGCAGTCATGCGAACGGCAATAGCCATGCGAACGGCAATAGCCTTTGGGCCTCATCTAGACAGGTAGCAACGGCGACTCCAACTAATGGGGCACATGCTAACGCTACCAGCACCAACGGCAATGGTCGCTCTCACGCCAATGGCAGTGGGGCAAGCTACACCAATGGCGGCACGATCTCACCTTCAAGGACAACGCCAGCTTCAAGTGCTGCCCTGCCTCACAGAAGTACCGGGGTTGCGCTTAATTCCACGCCGCCTGTTAACGGGGGCACACCACCTCCAGCTCTACAAAATGGCGGTGGTATCCATCAGCCTATCGACACTCCCGCTCAGAATGACGAAAATAGAGGGACTTCCTCCGATCGAGCAACTACTGTGACGCAGCCTCATTCTGACTCTCCCGAAGACCCGAACGAAATTTCTGATGCTCTCTTCTGGCGATCGGCGATTCGTTGGGGTGGTCTTGCAGTGGTTGGGCTGATTTTGGGTGTACTGCTCCGAAACTGCGCCTCTTTCACGCCAAAAGCGCCCTCTACAACACAGCGACCTGCGACCTCCAGTACAAGTCCATCCGGTGCAAGCCCTTCTAACACAGGACAGGCAGGTGCGGGACAAGCGACGCTTTCCACTAGGCCGCCTGAGGTGAAGCCTGGAGTGTCCGTCTTTCCAGCGACGACCCCTGCTGCTAGCCCACTTTCGCTCAAGCCGATCGCCTCTACTCAACTTGGCGCTTCCGGGGCGAGTCGTCTTAATGTGACTGCGGGCAAGCCTGCGACGACACAACCGCAGCCTGCTCAAGTAACAAGAACGGCGAATATTGCCAAACTATCGGCTTCTTCTCACTTGGCTAAAGCAAGAGCACTGGCAGCGATGAACCGTGACCAGGCATCGCCCTACTCAGATGCCATTCAAGAAGCGAGGAAGGTGCAGCCAGGGCAACCAGATTACCCTCAGGCGAAGCAAGCGATCGCAGATTGGAGTGGTCAAATTTTGCGCATCGCTCGACAGCGGGGTCGGCAAGGTCGGTTTGATGCTGCCATTGTTGCGGCTCGGTTGATCCCGCAAGAGCAGTCTGCCCGCGCTGAGGCGAAAAGTGCTATCGATCGCTGGTGTCCTGCACTCTCAAAACAGCGAGGTGTAAACCCAGTCCAGCGGCAACAGGCAAAAAATATCTGTCGGACAGGTCTTAGCTAAGCAAGCAGAGCGTTCGTTGCATTAGCCACTTGGCAGTGGTTTGAAGTGTAAGGCAATACATAGTGCAGACATGCGTAGTTTTAGTTAGTGAGGCTACATCTTCTTTGTAATGAGAGTGCATCTTAGACAGCGTGACTTAGCCAGAGTAAGAAATTCTGACTACACTGAAACATGGTGTTTCGATCGCCGAAGGGATGCTGATTAACCGCTGTTTCGCTCTTCTATGCACTGCCCTCTTGCTCTTTGGGCTTTCGATCGCGCCCGCACACGCGGCGATCGGCACTAAATACTCCTCCCAATACGCGCCGCCGCCGTCTTACAGCAATGCAGAACTAGCAGGCAAAGACTTCTCTGGGCAGTCGCTACGAGTCGCAGAGTTCTCAAACGCCAATCTCAACCGTACCAATTTTACCAATGCAGATCTTGCAGGTGCCGTGTTTAGCGCTTCTACGATGACAGAGACAAACTTGCACGGCGCTGACCTCACTCAGGCGATGCTAGATCAAGTGAAGTTGTCTCGCGTTGACCTCAGCGATGCCGTTTTGGTCAATACCATGATGTTGCGAACTGTCTTTGACGAGGTGAACATCGCTGGGGCTGATTTTAGTGATGCTATTTTAGATCGGGTTCAGATTCGGGAGTTGTGCACTCTGGCAAGTGGTGTGAACCCGAAAACGGGTGTGGAGACGCGAGATTCGCTGGGGTGTCGTTAAGGAGAAGGTAAAAGGCAAAAGGGAGAAGGTAGAAGACAAAAGGTAAAAGAAAGGAGTGAGGAGTTGAGAGTCGGGAGTGGGGAGTCGGTTAATGGCTGATTGTTGACCACTGACTGCTGAAGCAGTTGTTGGTTTTAAGAAGAACGCTGATAGCTGGCGGCTGACCGCTGTAGCTTGCTTCCCGCAGGGTTAGCTGATCGCTCTTCAACTTAAAACTCAAAACTCAGAACTTCTCCGCTGATGACTGATGGCTGATAGCTGACCGCTAATAGCTGATTTACAAGAAGGTGGCAGAGCGTGATAAAGCGTGTAGGGGTCATTGGTGGTGGTCAGCTTGCCTGGATGATGGCAGGTGCAGCAGACAAGTTGGGCGTTGAGCTAATGGTGCAAACGCCATCGCATGATGATCCAGCGGTAAGTATTGCAGCGGATGTGGTTTTGGCGGCGATCGATGATGCGACTGCAACTGCACAACTGGCAACTCAGTGCGATGTCATCACGTTTGAAAATGAGTTTGTCGATTTAGAGGCTCTGGCTTTACTAGCAAATCAGGGAGTCTGTTTTCGTCCCAGTTTGGAGGCTCTGAAACCGTTGCTGGATAAATATCACCAGCGATGTTATCTCCGTGATTTGGGGCTACCAACGCCTCAATTTGTGGCACTGGAGGAGGTCAGGAGTCAGGAGTCAGGAGTCAGGAGTCAGCCATCCTTTTCGTTTCCGGTGGTGCTGAAGACGCGACGGCATGGCTATGACGGTCAGGGGACGTTTATTGTCAAGAATGCTCAGGAGTTGGATAGCACGCTGAAGCGACTCAGAGGATGTGCGCTGCTGCTGGAGGAGTTTGTACCGTTTGAGCGTGAGCTAGCGGCGATCGCTGCCCGTTCTACCACTGGTGAAGTGGTGGTTTACCCGATCGTGGAAACGCAGCAAGAAAAGCAGGTTTGTCGTCGTGTATTTGCGCCCGCAGACGTGAGTGCGGCGATCGCGGCGGAAGTAGAGGCGATCGCGCACACCCTACTCAACAGCTTGAACGTGGTGGGTGTCTTCGGCATTGAATGCTTTCTCACAGCAGACGGTAAGGTGTTGGTGAACGAAATTGCGCCCCGCACGCACAATTCTGGGCACTTTACGCTAGATGCCTGCGAAACCTCTCAGTTTGAACAACAGTTACGCGCGGTTTGCGGGTTGCCCTTGGGAAGCCCAGCGATGCACGTTCTTGGAGCCGTCATGGTGAACCTCTTGGGTTACGAGGACTCTCACAGCGATTATCTGGAGAAACGGCAGCAATTGGCAGCGATGCCTCATGCACATGTCTACTGGTACGGCAAGGCGGAATCGCGTTTGGGACGTAAGTTGGGACATGCGACCGTTTTGTTGGAAGAACAAAGTGGGCAGAAGGTTGCAAGCGCGATCGAAGCCATTTGGTATGGCAGCTAAACCAGACGAACTACAACACGAGCTAGACTTACCGACATTGGCAAGTCTCTAGGCTCTTTGTAGGCTTGAGACATGAAGGTGAAGGATGTCATTAAACTGATTGGGCAGGATGGTTGGTACCTGGCTCGAACACGAGGCAGTCATCGGCAATATAAGCATCCACACAAGCCAGGTCTCGTGACTGTACCCGGAGAACCGAGTGACGAGTTGGCACCAGGAACGTTGAATAGTCTTTTGAAGCAAGCGGGGTTGAAATAATGCAGTATCTGATTGTCATCGAGCAGACAACAACTGGATATTCTGCTTACTCTCCTGACTTACCGGGATGTGTTTCGACGGGATCAACTCGTGAAGAAGTTGAACAGAATATGCATGAAGCGATCGCGTTTCATCTTGATGGCTTGAAACTGGAAGGTTTAGAGATTCCACAACCGACAACGTCATCAGCCTATGTTGAAGTCGCCGTCTGATGCGAGCTTGAGCTAACGATATATAGTCATTCCTTCTCGAGAGGATCTATGCATAAATTTTGGAGCTGTTGAATTATTAACCCGGCAATAATAGAGGTTGCATCTTTTTTGCTGCATAAGCGAGGAACGGATGCTCAAAATACTTCTGGATTCGCGCTGGCAAATTCTGTAACTTATGGAGATGAGATATCAATCGTTGCTTGAGCTGAGCGAGATTGCGAGTTGGTGGCTTAGAGTGAACGCCCTGCTTAACATCCCCATTGAGATACTCGGTTGGATTCAACTGCGGTGAGTAAGAGGGCAGGTAGAACAGTTCAATCTCATCGGTGTGTTCGGCAAGCCATTGTTTTACCTGTTGTCCTCGATGCACCGGATGTCGATCCACAATCCAAAACAACTTGCGTTTGCGCTTGGCAACTAAGCGTTTGATGAAGGTCAAAAAGACGATTTCGTTGAGCTTGCTGGTGTAGAGCATGAATCGAACCGCGCCTTGATTGCTGATACTGGCAATGAAGTTGACCCGCACCCGCTTTTTCTGGCTCAAATGAATTTCAGGTGTTTCGCCTATCGGGGCATACCCACGACCGACTTGAGTATCCAAGCGTAATCCTGACTCATCGCCCCAAGCGATCTCAGCTCCCTGGGCTTGCGCCCGTTGCTCAATTTCAGGGTAGGTCTGCTCCAACCACTCCTCCACCGCGTCTGGTTCCTGCTCGTAAGCCCGTTTCAAGGGTTTCTGTGGCGTATACCCCCACCGCTTGAGGTACTCTCCCACCGTGCGAATCGGCATTTGGACCTCGCACACTTGCTTCATCAACTGTTGGACGGCTCGTCGAGTCCACAAGGCACTGTCAATCTCTAAGTCCTCTGGAAATTGCGCTTGCATCAACTGTTGAAGGCGATGCTCCTGCTCCTGAGTTAAGGTGCGTCCTTCCCCAACGTTGCGTCCTCGCTCCTGCTGGTTCAAGGCAATCTCGCCGCATTCCTGGTACTGTTGCCACCAATCCGAAACCGTATTGCGATGCACTCCCAGGTAATTTGCAATATCGACAAATCGCTTTCCTTGCTCGCGTAAGCGAATCGCTTGTTGGCGTAGGTAGTTTTGAGTCGTTGGATTGAGAAATCGAGCATCAGGTTTGTTCATACTTTAATTGTACGAATTGCCTTACTCACTCTGCATTCTCTCAAGTTGCCGGGTTAATAGATAGCAAAAAATAAGGGAACCATATAAAACAGTTGCAGTAAAAAAATAGAACTCAGTTATGGGTGGAAATGCCTGGCACTACTTTGTTCCCTTTGACAAAGATGTTAATTCTACGTTGCAGAGATTGCGTGAGCAAGAATTTCGTGCAGGGCGTTATGGTGTTTCCTCTTGGATGAACACTAGCGGCTTAGCTGCTTTCATAGGATTTGAACCAGCAGAATTTGAAACTTCTACGACTTCTGCTGAAGAACTAATTGAAGAACATGGCAGTCTTGAAGCAGCCATTGAAGCAGTCTTTGCTGACTCTGAACCTGACGGTACGACTTCGATTCTAGATATGTTCCAAGTGTCAGAAGAACCTGAAGCCTGTGCCGTTTGTCCTCTATCGAACGATGATTTGTCAAGGTTGTTTGGCACTGATAAACCAACCCATGAAATCGTTGAATCGATCTTGATACAGGAACAGAATCCAGATGTTTGGGAAGAGTTTTGGGATAGTATCGATCGTGGGGAAGGACGGTACATTGTCCTCTATCAGAACGATAAACCCACAGAGATTTTCTTTGCAGGGTACTCGTTTGATTAGCGACGATCGAAATGGTTAAACGTTAGGTCGATCGCCGCAAATGCTCGAGTGCAGCGCTCACTTCAGGCGCTAGGGCGGCAAAACGAATGGGCATTCCAGTAAAGCGAATGCGTACACAATCTGGCTTGGTGGCAGCTTTATCCAGCACTTTGGCGTAAAGGTCATCCAGTTCAGCATGTTTCTGGGTGGTGTTTAAGAGATTGAGCTTGAGGTTGCTGAGGGGAGTGAGGAAGTGATCCGATCGCAGTTCGGCACTCTTATCTGACAGGCTGACTAAGGAACCTTCAAACATCGTGCCAACTGCGTGTTTGCCTTCTAAAACGGTGTAGCGTACTGGAATGCTTGCCGTGAGCGTGACGAACGCTTCTTTTTCTTCGGGTAGGTAGAGGTTGTGCTTGCCGCCAATGCCGCTGACGTTGTGAAGGGTAATCGGCTCTTTGATGCCTTTGGGTTCTACCTGAATGTGCCCATCGACCTTCACGATGCCCTCCCCAGCATCGCGGCAAGTGTCTTCTGAGATCAAAATTTGTCCGCCGACCGTGTAGGATTCGATGCGTGCAGCCAGGTTGACGTGGTTGCCAATCACCGTGTATTTTGCGCGGCGCTGAGAGCCGATATTTCCCACAACGACCTCACCCGTGTTGATGCCAATACCCATTTCGATCGCGGGTAGCCCAAGCTGCTGGTTTTGCCGATTGACATCGCACATGACGGACTGCATGGCGATCGCGCACGCCACCGCTCGTTCCGAATCATCTTCTCGGTAAATCGGCGCACCAAACATCACAAAAATGCCGTCGCCGATGAACTCATTAATGGTGCCGTTGTAGCGTGTAATGGCATCGGACATTGCACCAAGATAGAGGTTGAGGATGGTTACGACCTGTTCGGGCGGCAGACGCTCTGAGATAGCCGAAAAGCCACGCAGGTCAGAAATGAGGATCGTCACTTTACGGCGTTCGCCACCGAGTGTTAAGCCACCGGGTGTTTCAAGCAGGCTGGCAACCACTTCGTCTGTAAGGTAACGCCCAAAGGTGCGACGCATGTCGGCTGCCGATCTCGCGACATACCCTGTGATGACGATCGACGATCCCACCATAGTCAGCAGCGGTGGTACAACAGGAATCCACCAGCCTTGCAAAAAAGCGATATAGCTGCCAGCGACCAGGCATCCCGCTGCCAGGAGTACATTAATAGTGTGCCAGGGATGAAACCCCGGCCTGCCGCTGTAGCGCTGCCGCCAACTCATGATGCCACCCACCAGTGCCCAGGCTAAAACCCACAGCCCTTCTAACGGTTCACTCCAGGTTCTCAGCGTGGGCATTCGTCCCTCTAGTGCAGCGCTGAGCATCTGGCTGATTAGGTTAGCGTGAATGGTAACGCCTGCCATGCGGGTTGGTGCGGTCAGACTGCTGCTGTAGGGCACGTAGAACAAATCTTTCAGGCTTTCTGCCGTAGCACCGATGAGCACAATGCGATCGCGCATTAGTTCTGGTGCAATCCTTTTCTCTAGCACCTCAGTCAAGGTAACCGTCTGGAAGCGCTCTCGCGTGCCCCGGTAATTGAGCAAAACCTGATAGCCTTCTGCCTGGGCACTTACGTAGCTCCCATCATTGGTATTGAAGGCAGGAAATATGGCTGCACCAAGCTTCATTGACTGATCGGCGGTGAGTTCTGGTTCAATGCCTTTTGTCTTCAGGTACAGCTCCGCTAGCTTAAAACTAAAGCTGAAGACGGTTTCGCCTGCCTGGTCTTCGAGATAAAACAAGCCTCGTCGTACTTTGCCATCACCATCCAGCACCAGATCATTCGCGCCAACCTGATCGTGCTGCTTGAGCATGGGCGGTGGATTGACAGGAGAACTATCGCCGCTGCTGCCCACTTTTTGCACTCCAACCAGATTGGGAGTGATTTCAAACAGTTTGGTCAGCGTTTGGCGACCTGGCTCAACGGGTAAATCACGGTAGAGATCCAGCCCGATCGCGGCGGGTTTTTGCTGCTTGATTGTTTCTAGCAGCCCTGCAAGCTCGGTATCGGTCAGCGACCAGTGCCCCACCTTCTGGATATCTGCCTCGTTGATTTCAACAATGACAATGCGCGGATCGATCGACTCCTGAGGACGCAGCAGAAAAAACTGATCCAATACGGGAAACTCTAGGGCTTGCAGTACGCCTGTCGCACGAATGCTCAACACAACCACGGTGACGCTCGGTACTGCGATGATGACGCCCCGCCACTGCCAGATCTTATGTCTTAATGCCTTCCACATATAGCAGCCCTACAGCATTGGTGCGTTCATCCCGCAGGTAACGGAGCCGACAGCAGAGGTAGGCACCGGGTGTTTCTCAGCTTGCAAAGCAAAGTGTTTGCTGCCATTACGGCTTTACCTTACAGCAGTCAACCAATGGCTCTGAGGCTACGTTGGTTAGACCCACTGATTGCAGTGCTTCGCGCCAGTCGTTAAGGAACTTGGAGTTCTGGGGATATTTGTGCTGAAGGTCGGCCAGGGATGCCAGGGTTTCTTGCCAGATGCCCGCTTCGGCGTAAAGGGCTGGGCGGTTACCTGGTAGGGTTTTTTGCAGCGCCTTGGTTAGGGCGACATCGGGGGTCGAGCGCTCAACCCATCCCTCAACCGTTGGGCTGCCGCTTAAACCGCTGGTAGCATCGCATAGTGTGGTCACAAACCAGTGATACTGCTTGCCCACCTCCAGGGCTGGAGCGTTTTCTGGCAGGTCAAAGCGGATGATGCCTGCCTTAGCTGGTAATGCAAAGGTTGTTTCGTAAACCACTTCGGTATCATCATCACTGAGCAACAGAAAGCCTGCCGTTTGAGCGGGTGATTGAGGCACATAAACAAAGAAACTGGGGCGTTCGGCAAACGTGAGTCCTAGCCGGGTCGGCGGCATGACGGCTGTCAAGCGGTTGCTGATGGGCTGAGTCGTTCCCCGCAAGCAGGAGCCACGGCTTGCACCTCCAGCGGTTGATCGCGGTGCGCCCCGTTTTGGCACGGCAAATTTAAGGCTAACTTTAACTGGCGGCGCGATCGTGGGACGCGGTGTCACGGTCTGTGCTGTAGCAGGTAGAGCCGTTAGCGACAGGGACGGCATGAGCAAAGACAGGGAAAGGATGGTGTTATAGCGTGAACGTTTGATAATCATAGTGACCCCTCCCTTGGTTCTCTTCGGTAAGCGACGATAAGACTGACTGTGTGTTAACTCATCACTGGATGCAAACTTTCCAGACAATTAGCGACGAACCCACAAAATTTTAAGCTGAGTGCGGGCGATCGAAATCAGCGCGATCGCGCCATTGAGGGTTTACGTCAACGGTATTGCAGGCAATATCCTAGATTACCCGCCCCTTAAAGGAAACTCGCGTCATCCTGGAAAAACAAAACAAATCGTCAGGGAAGGCAAAAGGTAGAAGAAGTTGTTAGTTGTTAGTTTAGGACTTACGCATTTGCCCCCAAACCCTCAATTCTGGGGGTTTTAATTGGTTCGGTTCCCTCAGAATTGCGAACTAGAGCGTGTTTTAAAACCCTCAGAAGCCCCCAACCCCCAAATTTGGGACTTACAAACCAGCTTCAAAGTCCCCCAGCATGAGGGGCTTAAAGCCCTTTGGGCATACAAGAAAAGGGGGCAGAAGCTATTAGCAATGAAACGATTGAAGTTTTAAAGCACTGCCTAGGGGGCGAAAGATTGACCGCTTTTGTGTAAGTCCTATAGTTTTTAGAAAAATGCTGATAGCTGACCGCTGATAGCTGACTGCTAAACCTTACTTTTACTGTAAGACTTCCTCTAGCTTTTGCTGGTTCCATAGGGTTTGATAAAGTCCTGGCTGCCCACAAAGTTGTGCATGAGTACCGGATTGGACGATCGCACCCTGATTCATGACAAAGATACGATCAGCGCTGGCAGCGGCAGAGAGTTGGTGAGAGATGAAGAGAACGGTTTTGCGGTTGGTGCCTTCAGAGAGGTTACGCAAAATTTGGGTAGCGGTCTGGTTATCCACGCTAGAAAGTGCATCATCCAGGATCAGGATCGGGGCATCAACCAGTAAGGCCCGTGCCAGAGCGGTTCGCTGACGTTGACCGCCGGAGAGGGTAATGCCTCGTTCGCCCACGATCGTCTCGTATTGGTGCGGAAAGTTGAGAATTTCGCTGTGAATCTGTGCTTGTTTGGCAGCCTGAATGACGAATGCTGGGTCTGCACCCGGATCGCCATAGCGAATATTGTTTTTAATGGTTGTGCTGAAGAGAAAGCTATCCTGGGGAACGTAAGCGATCGCGCCACGCAAATCAGCCAGTCGCACCTGCGTGATGTCGTGCCCATCCAGAAACAGTTGACCGGAGGCAATATCTAGCAAGCGAGGTAGCGCATTTGCCAGAGTCGATTTACCAGAGCCGATCGGCCCCACAATGGCAACGGTTTCCTGTGGTTGGATGGTAAAGCTCACGGCTTTCAGAGCGGGTTTGCTGGTGTTTGGGAAGGTAAACGTTAATGCTTGTGCCGTCAACTCTCCCTGCACGTGCGATCGCGGGAGAACAATCGCGCTGGGCTGATCGCGGATTTTAGGCTGAACGGTGAGGATGGCTTCGATGCGATCGACACTGACTTCGCCCCGCTGATACGCCGTAATGGTGAACCCCAGCAAGGCTGCTGGAAACGCCAGTTGCCCGACATAGAGCAAAAGTGCCACAAAATCGCCCACGGTAATCGCCCCTTCATTGATCGCGCTGACCCCAAACCGCAAGACGACCAGTAACCCCACGCTTGCTAGACCGGGCAGCAACGGCAGTAGGGTACTCCGCGTCAGCGCCAGCGACAGATTGGCTTCTAAAAGCTCTTGATTCCGTCGCTGAAAGGCATCTCGCTCATTTTCTTCTTGCGCATAAATTTTTACCAGCGCAATGCCGCTCATATCTTCTTGAATCAGTTCGCTCAGGTCAGAAAGTTGCTCCTGCACTGTAATCTGCTCCTGCCGAAGCCGTGTGCTAAACAACTGCACCAAAATCAGCATGATGGGATAGACGGACAGCGAGAGCAGCGTCACCTTCACGTTAATTCTGAGCATGGCAGGCAATGTGAGGCCATACGCAAATACCGTATTGGCGACGCTCAGTATGGCAAACCCTAGCAGACGGCGAATATTATCGACATCGCTGGTTGCCCGGTTAATGAGATCCCCCACGGTATTGATCGCAAAATAGGACGGCTCTAGCGTGAGCAAATGGGAAAATAGCTTTTGTTTCAGGTCAAACTCAACCTGACGACCCACTCCAAACAGTAATGTCCGCGAGAGCATGCGCACAACCCACATGACAGAGGCCATTGTGAGGATCACGACAACGTAGTAAGAAACTTGGCTGAAGCTAAAGGTGACCTGAAGCTTGTCTACCGCATCCCGGATTTGGAGAGGAATGCGAACCCCTAAAAAATTGACGACTAAGAGCGCCGAAATACCTGAGACTGCTGCTTTCCAGTGGGGACGAAGGTAGCTCCCCAATTTTTGCAGTCGAGATTGAGCCATTGTGCGTGTGCCAGTGCGGAAACTCTCTCATCCTAAACGAATCAGGGAAACGATCGCTGCTTCCCTTGTCGATCGCAACCGTCTTCTACTGCTCACCATGCTTTATACGCTGGGTTATTAACTGGAGTCGTGGTTCGACTGGTAGTGGTTGAGCTAGCAGAATCCGGTGTGAAAGGCGTTGAGGCAGGAAAAGTTGGTTGATTGGCAGAAGGAACCGTTTCAGCGACAGTAGAGCCAGTCAGGTCGGAATTGATAGAGCCACGGGGGAAATTCCTGGTGTTTGCTCGTTGGATGGCAACCGCAGGCGGCGGTACGGCAGCAAGGCCGCCACAGTCGGTCAAATCACGGAATTTAATCCAGCCGCGCAGAAAGTAATACAGTGCACCAGCGTATTCTTCGATCGCCTGCGAACCAAGAAACAAGGCATCAATGCTGGGCAAAAAGTCAATTGCCTGAAGATTGTGCTCAACCAGATCGCGCTCTGGAGCCAGATTATCGAGCTTCGATCGTCGTGGTATTGTGTAAAAATCCGTAGGCCGTGCAATGGGACAAAAGCCGAAGACTTCTCGAAAGGTACGGTACGTCCGTTCCGTGTTCATTGCCGTATTGACAATGGTTAACTGATTGCCATAGTTGATGCGATTATCAGCCAGAATTTTTTTGACATTCTCGGCTGTTCTGCGAATGCTTGCACCATCATGGTCTAGAAACCGAATGGCTTCGCAGGGAATGTTTAACGCTTGATTGAGAAAGGTTTGAATGTCTTTTGCTTCTGAAACCACTTCCTTGGTTTCGCCTTCTTTCTGTTTGCGATCAAGCCGCCGAGGCGCACTAATGACAATGAGACTACTGGGGTTTTGCCGATACAGTTGAGCCGCATACAGCAGGCGATCGGCTTTTTCTGTTAATTGAATCGGAAGCTGAGTGGGTGTCTGCGTCAGCACACGATATTGCTCTGCTGTCAGTGGTTCTTCACTATCAGGCGGTCTAGGGGTGGCGGGTCTAGCGGGCGGCCCAGCGGGAGCCGCTCTCAACTGTGGGCAGGTCGTTCTGGGACCTAAAAACGGGCGGGTTGTACCTTGCCCCAAAAGCACAATGACGGGAGTGTCACCGGCCACCTGCGCTGCAACGGGCCGAATCATTTTGATACCTTCCCATTCCAGCTCTTGAGCCAGAAAATAGGACACGATCGGCAGGCAGCAGGCCAGCAAAAGCACTAAACCAACGCGAATGATTTGACCGACCACTTTGTTGATTTTGGCTCCAGTGAGCAAAATCAGGAGCAGGATGATGCCTAAGCTCAGCGGTTTAAACAGTAACGAAATCAGATACCACAGCGTTCTGAAGATATCAGAATCGTCGAAGACGTTTGGCCCACTAAAGAACGAGACCGCCAGGATGAGCAAGATCAGCAGCAGCACTAGCAGCCCCAAGAACGCCCGTGGTAGCGCCTTGAGCAACACAAACCAGGTGACTAGCCCAACGATAATCCAGAGCAGTACTTGCGTGAGCAGCAGAAAAACATCTGTGAGCAGTAAAACCATGCGGAGCGTTCCTACCTGCTTGCTACAACTGAGTCTGCTTTATGACGATGCTGGTGCGATCGCATCTTGCCCTCAGCCCATACCTCTTTTACAGACACCATGATGCAGCCAAATCTAGAATTGGCAATAATTCCTTGATAAGAGGCCAAAAAGATTCTGTAAGAGTATGGCGCGAGTCTTGGTGCCTCGTCACAGGATGACTCTCTGACCCTCTAGCGGCCTCAAAACCTTACTTGTATGATACACGACTGTAATACAAATGTTCGCTTGAGCAGCATAAGACGAGGGTCGCTGTTCTAGACAGCAAAGAACTTTAAACGATCGCGATGGGTTCTTTACAGGATCATAAATTTCTGGAGAAGCAATCGTTGCACAATAGTCTGGGTGCTTTGTTCGCTGCCAAAAAACGTGCAAATGTGCCCTTAAAAGCATGTCCAGGAGGTTTTGTTTGTGTCGTTGATTCTCGCTCTAATTGTGTTTGGCTTTCTCTTTTTCGTGATTGCTAGAGAAATGTTTGGCAAGTAGGTGCATTAAGCGCTTACGTGCGAGTGGTTGATCACCTCCCAATGCAAAGAGGGCGCATCAAGCGCCCTCTTCATCAGCCTCTTCAGCGCTACAGCCACCTCTCGGCTATAGCCAGATCTTCACGAAAACGGTATCAATAACCGGATTAGAAAGCACCAACCTTAGCCACAATGACGTACACGGTGCGAGCAATCAGAGCCAAATCATAAAAGGGGTGCCACTGATCTTGGTAGCGCAGATCAAGCTTCACGATGTCCTCAAAGTCTTTGACGGTCGATCGACCGTTAACTTGCCATTCTCCAGTCATACCAGGCTTTACACTGAGCCGTTGCCAATGATGTGCCGCATAATGAGACACTTCATCGCTGGTAGGGGGGCGTGTTCCTACCAAGCTCATGTCACCGACCAGCACGTTCCAAAACTGTGGAAACTCATCCAGACTGCTCCGGCGTAGAAACCGTCCAATCTTGGTGACGCGAGGATCGTCCTGGTTTTTGAAGATGAGGCCGCTAGCTTCGTTTTTGACCTGCGCTTTCAGTTCATCCGCATTTTGCACCATTGAACGAAATTTATAGATGCGAAACGGCCTTCCTAGCAAGCCATAGCGCTCTTGGGCATAAAAAATTGGTCCTGAGCTGTCTAATTTAATGGCAAGTGCCAGAGGAATAAAAAGAATCCCCAAAATAATTAGACCGATGAGGCTGCCAACAAGATCCAGAAGGCGCTTAGAAATAGAGTTGACTGAACGGTGTGGAACCTGAAGCGTTGGAGGTGCCAGCAGCAAAGGATTCACCGTTGCAGTAGGGAAGGTGGATTGCATAGCTGTCTCAATGGGGTGACGGAAGCAGGTAAAAATAAAGCAGGTACAAATACGTAGAGCGTCTTGACCAAACTATAGTTCCTACTTCACGGGGAGCGATCGTATCCGCTAATGTACTGACTCAATCTTTTCGGGAACTTTACACAGTTAATCGATTGTAAAGTTTGAGTAAAGCTAAGACCGCTTTTGTAGGGTAAGAATGCGGTAGAGCCTGAACGAGCGGTCGCTTTAACTGTCTACTGCTTTTTACGGTTGCAGCAGCTCTCCTCCGGACAATTACTGAGAGGATATAGCTGTCTAAATCCTTCTGTGGAATGAATACAGCAGTTTGAGTGGTGAGGGAAGTGGGGTTAGGGGACAGGGAAAAGGTGAAGGGGGAAAGCTGACCGCTGACGATTGAAGGATTCCAGGGAGTTCTTGCTCACAAGCCTCCTAACTATGAGTGATTTAGGACAGCTATAGACGGATTACAGCCAGTTGCCGTTGCATTCACCCCCCCCTACACCCTGCACCCGTTTTGCCAGAACTGTGGCTTATTGGCTTGAAACCTGCTGTAGCTGTGGCGCAAGAGCCTGAAATGCTTTACCACGATGGCTAAGTAGCCGTTTTTGATCACTAGACATTTCTGCAAAGGTCAGCCGTTGTTCTGGCACGTAGAAGATCGGATCGTAGCCAAAACCACCGCTACCACGTGGGCTGTGGAGAATTCTACCGGGACAAACCCCTTCTGCTTGCAGCGCGATCGTGCCATCGGGTCGGGCGATCGCAATCACACAGACAAACTGCGCGTCACGATTAAGCTCATTGCCTAGCTCATTCAGCAGCCGTTCAATGCGGTCTGTGTCTGTTTTGCCATAACGAGCCGAGTAAACGCCTGGGGCACCATCGAGCGCCTCGACTTCTAGCCCCGAATCATCAGCGATCGCCCATTCTCCAGTTGCCAATGCAATCTGCGAGGCTTTAAGGCAAGCATTTTCGGCAAAGGTTGCGCCCGTTTCTTCAACCTCCAGTGTCTCTGGCTTGAGCACTAATTCCCACTCCAGCCCTGCTAGATAGGCCTGCATTTCTTTGAGCTTGCCTGGATTGCCTGTCGCTACCACTAGCACGGTCATGGGCTTAACCATCCTTTACTGCTTATCAATGATCAGAATACGGGTTAATACCAGCTCTCAGTTTTAAGTTTTGAGTTTTGGGCTGAAGAGCTATCAGCGGTCAGCGGTCAGCCATCGGGTTTCTTTTAACAACCAACCACTTCTTGAGCCGTCAGCCTGGAATTCAAAGCTGACCGCTGAAAGCTAAAAACCAATCCAGAATCATGTTCATAAATCAAACAGGATCGCTATACACAGGTGAACTGTTACCAACTGTAGTTGACTCTTGGTAAACTGGAGCTTGACGTTCTTTTTAGAGTAGGTAACTTCATGCAAAAGCGTGCCGCCTTCGATAGCACTCAATTGATGCGTCGAGCTGACGAGTTGATCTCAGCCGCTTCCAATCGTTATCGGATTACGGTGCAGGTTGCCAACCGGGCAAAACGCAGACGGTTTGAAGATTTCGATAGTGTGGACGATCCCATGATGAAGCCAGTCATGCGAGCCATTATCGAGATGTCTGACGAACTGACTCAGCCCGAAATTATTGGCGAGTAGTGATTGGGGTCTTGCTCAGTCATCATCAGCGTTCAAGAAGCCAATGACAGGACGGGGAGTGTCGTGGCTGATCCTTGCATGGAACTTTAGCAACGCTGATTGCTTCTTATTGCATTACCTGACCACTCATTGAGCGATCGCAATGGCAAGAAAACGGCTGACTTCTCGACGTGCTGTCATGATGGGTTCTTTTGTGAGTGCCCTGCTCCTTGCCATGAGCCTGCTGGTCTTCTGGTCTGTTGGACTGGAGCGATCGCCCGCCTTTGCTCAGCGTGTGCGTCCAGAAGGGGTCTGGCAGACTGTATATGAACGTGTACCCGATCTGCCCAAAGAAAATCAATACGTTAGTAAAGAAACGGGTAAGGTTGCATCGGACAATACGTTGGTCGGTCGGTTGATTCGCTATCACCTTTATGTGGTTGGTCGATCGCCGCTGTATCGGTTCGACTGGAAACTGACCATCGCCGACTATCTCGGCCTGGGGCTTAATGGTAGTTTTGATGAGACCAGTTATCCCAGCCGTGCGACCCTGAAGACTAATCCTGCTGAAGGCGATCGGGCTGCGATTAATCGGCTCACGCGATCGCAGCGTGATGCACTCGTTCAGGCACTGGTAGATGGCTTCACAGCCCCAACCGCAAACGTAGACGCACCGACACCGCAACCATCGCCCAGCCAAAAGCCACAGCCAAACGCAAAGCCCCCCGATTCTGGAGGCGCTTCACTGCTGAAGCCTTGAGTATGGCCCGCATGATCAAGAGTGGGATTGGATGGCGGCTAGGCTGGGATGCAGATGCCGATACTTTTCAAGGGTTGGTAGGATCAGATGATTGGGCTTTAGAGCTAACCGCAGCAGAGCTACAAGATTTCTGTCGGCTGCTCAATCAGTTGGTCGAAACGATGATTCAAATGAGCAGTGAGTTAATGGCTGAGGAAACGATCGCCTGCGAAGCTGAGAGCGATCGCCTCTGGTTAGAAGTTGAAGGCTATCCCTATGCCTATCGCTTGCACCTGATGCTGTTAACCGGACGGCGCGGCGAAGGCCACTGGGTTGCTACAGCCGTGCCAGCGCTTGCCCAAGCGGCACGATCGCTCGATGTCTTTTGAACCATATGAGCCTGCTTCCGTCGTTGCGATGGATCAAATCGTTGCGATGGATCAACTGAGAAGACAATCATCTAACTCCTGACGCCTAACTCCTACCAGCGCCATCTCAGCCCCTGATCAGTTAAATATCGCTGTAATGCTGGCATAGACCGTTTGGGAATGTCTGCTAGGGGGAGATTGCGTGGCGCTTGCGTCGTTAACCATCCTGCGGTCGCACCTGCTGCTGCGCCAATACTCCACTCGCTGTAGTGTGTCCGGGTAACGGCGTCAGCGATGTGTGTCACTGCCAGACTCTTCCCACCTATCAAAAGATTATTGACACCTTGCGGAATGAGACTCTCTAGCGGAATTTGCAGTGGGCGGATGTTGGTTTCGCGCACGGGAGCACTGGTAGCCTCATCTGAGGGTTGCCAGTTGCGGTAACGGCAGCCGTGTAGATCGATCGCGTAGTGGGTGACAGCGATCGCAGTACGGCTAAAGTCGCGTCCACCGGAAAGGTCTTTGCGCAAGTCCTGTTCGCGGATCATAAATTCACGTTGTCCATAGGCGCTACGTCCCACAATTCGTCGTCCCTCGCGGATGTAGGGCACCATGCTTAGCCCTGAGGTCGTACCTAGAGGCGACTGAGAGCCTGTCATCAGCATGAGGGGAAATGTAGGTTTTGACTGCGTTTTCATCAGCCATTCGGCAAAGAGGAGCGCATGTTCCTGAGCACTTCTCAGCGCGATTGTAGCTAGTCCACCTTTCCAGTTTTGGCGTTGCCCGGTGGCATCAATCTGTGGCTCATTGAGCAGGAGGGGGGGATTCATCCACGTCCAGTCATTGCCACAATTCCAGTTGACGATCGTCATATCTCCCAATGTGGAGGTGCCGTAGAACGGATTGTTGCGACTTGTGCTGACAATGCGGCGGTAGTTGAAAAAGTTATGTGCGCCTTGAAACATGGGATAGTGCTTGAGCGAAAATTCTCGCTGATGTTCTCGCCGTGAGTAGTCTGGCTGCAAGCGAGCTAAAACCTTGGAACTCCTGCCCTGGTCATTATGCAGTGCCAGAACGAAGGGGTATGTAAATGCTTGAAGACAGTCTGGATTAGCGTTAATGGGTGCATTTGGCTCACCTGTCACTGCGGTTGCTTCAGTGCCTAAATGATGAGGAATGTTTGCCCAGCCGACCAGTTCTCCTGTATCGCTGGCATCAATAACCAACAGTGGTTTGCCAGGGCGTGGGTGAAGGCGCAGCGCTTGTTTTGTAAACACATCATCGGTTTGCCAGGAATACCAGCGTCCTAATTCTCTAGAAAACCAGCCCTCAGGCA
Organism: Stenomitos rutilans; assembly: GCF_059505485.1. Classification (NCBI taxonomy): domain Bacteria; kingdom Bacillati; phylum Cyanobacteriota; class Cyanophyceae; order Leptolyngbyales; family Leptolyngbyaceae; genus Stenomitos; species Stenomitos rutilans. The sequence continues at coordinate 23,501 of NZ_JCACKR010000104.1, read as the reverse complement.
CATATTTAGAGCGATGTGGCTATCGACGCACCGCATGAATGGCTGTAATAACCTTGCCCGTTGCATCAAATTCAGCGCCCTTAAACGCGATGCTGGTACCCCATCGACTACCCGGTGCATTTGCTGATGCAGTCTTGAGTAATTGCTGACTGGCCGCGGCCCCTGCTTGCGGCGAGAAACAGAGCCGACCAACCCAGCAACTATTGAGATTTTCAGCCTCCTGATTGCCCCTCACTGGTACCCAGGAGGGCAGTTTCACCGTTTGCTGCTGGATTAACGCCTTGAAGCTAGTCCAACTGCGAGAGAACGTACCACTTTCCCACATCAAACGCGATTCATCGATCGCGGATACTCCTTGAGCGCTAATTTGCCCGCCCAACCAGGGTGTTAGTTCAATCAGACAGGTAATAGCACCCGACTGCATGGCATGAGCTGCCGCCGCAATGCCACCGAGCGATCCCCCTACTACTACAACTTCACACGACCAGTCCTCCTGCGCGGGCGGAAGCGGTGAGAGTTGCGGACGACCATTTGCCAGCAGCGGCAGCAGTACAGGTTGTTCGACGGGTGATTGTATTAAAGCAGCGTTGGGAGCAGGCGTACTAACCGCGATCGACTCCTGCTGCTGCCCAGCCTGCAAAAACAGCAGCCCTGTAGAGAGGATGAACCCCAAGGCAAAGCTGATGGTGGTTAGTGGAAGTAACCGTGACCAGAGCCGCGCTGGTAGCCGTTTCCCGATAAAAAAGGGCTTGCCCCAAGGGTAACGATGCCTAAGGAGCGCGCGCTTCAACGCCGACCACTTTCGAGAAACCAACAATCGCTTCACAGTCAACCCATCACGACCACTGCGATAGGTTTTAACACATCATCTATCAAAAGGATGAAAAAAGCAGATGCTTAAACCAGTGCATCTGCTCTATGTGCTGTTAGGAAAGCTTTCAGGACTTACGCAAATGCTCGCAAAACTGCCCCCAGCCCACAATTTATAGCCCTAGCGGGCATACAAGAAAGGGGGAGCAAGCACTCAAAGTCCCCTAGAATTGGAGGCTCAAAGCCCTTTGGGCATACAAGAAAAGGGGGCAAAGGCGTAAGTCCTGGCTCTATTTTACGCTTGACTTAAAGCTGCCTAAAATCCCGTCAAGCACCTTCTTGGCATCTTCTGCTTTGGTTTTGGTCTCGTAGTACTGGTTCACCGCAAGCGCAAACTTGTTTAAGGTCTTAAAGCCCGTTTTGAGTTCTTCGAGGTCTTCAGGAGAAATCGGTTCTTCCAGCTTAAACAGCGACTCAATTTTTCTGAGGACGGTCAGGGATTGGTCTTTCGACTCCTGAGTTTTCAGTTTTAAGGTCGCTAGTGTAGACAGGACTTGAATTGCTTGCGTGATCTCTTCCTCTGCCGTTTGAGTAGGCTTCGGTTCGGAGTCTTCAACCGATTTTGAGGGGGGCTTGTCTACGGCGCGATCGGTTGATGCAACGCTGGTGGCTACTGGCGCTGTAACTTCAACGGCTGTATTCCCATTTTTAGGGGTCGTCATGATAGTGGTTCCTGCTGAAGCCTGTTTAAGAAGAGAAAGCAAGCTTTAGTATACGCCCTGCATGGCTAGTGTAACGCCTAGATAAAACGTTTGTACTACTTGCTTTGCCTCTCGATCATAACAAAGTCGCGATCGACCTGGAGTAGCTGCTTCAGCAAAAGGAATCCGAACGATATTGTTCTGACTACTTGTCCAATGCCTGTAGCGTGTCGATCGTGCAGTTTAGGCGCAGGTGCTTAAGGTCCGATAAATCTAACTGATCCCACGGCACCCGGTAACCGACCTGAAGTTTGTGAGCGCCCAACAACCGTAGAATACCAATTCCCAAAGACCAGGCGGATAAACGCTCTAGAATTGCCGTTGCGCCCAAAAGGTATTCCTGAACCACCCAATCGCTGCCCTCTTGGTTCGCGCGAACTTCCTCAATCAGCCCCACTCGTTTGCCGTCTATATCGTACACACAGCGACCGAGGAGCAATTCTAGATGTCGTTCATTAGTTGACATTAACGGCCTCCGGGAATGTGCTTCACCACGTTGTCTCGCAACCATTGCTCGTAGGCAAGGGCGGCGGTTTCGTCTGCGTCTACATCAACTTCGACATCAATGCCAATGTCGCGCACCTTAGACCAGGGAATGCGAAACGGCTCCGATCGCTTTGCGCCCCATTTACTTTGCCATGCCGCAACCCAGCGTTCTAAGCGGGGATGCAAGCGACGTGCGAGAGTGGTGGCTCCAGTTTCGATGTACGCCAGTCGGGGTGGTTGACCGTCTCGCAGTTCAATCACAATGCCGTCTACTTTGCCCATCTTGCGCTGGTTGCGATCGACCAGTTGGTTATCCAACACATCCCGAATCACGTCCATCTCAACCTCCTATCACTTCCAGCGGAATGGCGACGATCGCCAGCACAAACGCTAGTCCAATAATAAAAATCACCGCGCTGTTGCTGATCCAGCCATTACGATATTGCCCGATGTAGCTTTCGTCGTTCATTAAAACCAGAAAGGGCACCATCACGATCGGCAAAATCACGGCTGTAAGCGCCATCGAAAACAGTGTGAGCTGTAAGGGGTCGATACCAAACACCATCAATAGGGAGGCAAGCAACACAAACACGGTGTAAACCATGCTGAACCGGGCTGCCTCTTTGGGATGCAGGTTTTCGCCCCAATTCCACCCAAAGGCTTGCGCCACGATATAAGCCGTGTCGAGCGTGACTTCTAGCGCCGCGCCAAAGCAAGCAATGCCCAGCGAGGCCGCAAAGAGAATGAAACCCCAGTAGCCAAATGGCTGCGTCAGCATGAGCGCCGCCTGCTCATAACTATCCACCTGAACACCTCTGGGATTTAGCACCACAGCAGCAACGATGAGTACACCGAGCGAAACCACACTGCCAAAACCCATACCTGCACTGGCAACAATGCGATTCACGCCCAAATAACCTTCATCCCATTTGTCTTCGACCGCGCCGGATGAGTAGAAATAGAACAGGTAGGGGCTGATGATTGCGCCCAGGATGCTTACCGCAATGAACAGGTAGTGGGGGCTATCTTGAGCGGGAAGCGTCGGTTTCAGTCCAACGATGATCGGTGCGATCGGGGCTTTAAGCATCACCATTGCAACCACAAACACCAGCGTCACTAAGCCGAGTAGAGACACCCCATTTTCAATCACGCTGAAGTTGCCTTTCCATAGCAGCAACCAGATAGCAAAGGCAACGGGTAGCGCCCACCACTGAAAGCTAATGCCAGTGAGCAGTTGAAAGGCAATACAAACCCCGCCAATTTCTGCACCTAGTACCAAAAAATCGACGACGACTTCAGCCAACAGCGGCAGGATATAGAAGTTGAAGCCAAACCGCTCCCGCACAGCATCGGCCAACGTGTGTTTGCTAATTGCCGCTAACCGACCCGACATCTCGACTAAAAAAATGACGCAAATGGTGCCCAGAACGACTGCCCAAACGAGTTCAAAGCCGAAGATCGAACCCGCTTCGGCTGCCGTTGCGATCGCGCCCACATCTAAAAAACCGCCAATGCTGGTTGCAATCCCCAGCGCAATTTCCAGAGCCTTGTTCATGGTGATGTTCCCTGCGCTCTGATCAGGGTTTGAAGCTGTTGTTCTTCGATGATCAGTTGCTTCAAGGGGGCTGCGATCGCGGCTTTTTCTGATTGCTCTACTGCGATCGACAGTTGTTGAATGGTCTGTTGCAATTGCTGTAGGGATGGCGCGAACTGCGATCGAGTTTGCGGCAACTCGTTGAACAGTGACTCTGTTTCTTTAGCAATCTCTTGCTGCGTCTTCTCTAACGTTTGTTTAGCGTAGCGTTGAGGCACAGACCCTTGTGTCCAAGATTCTGCCACCATCTGCGCAGTCGCCGTCCAAGAATGCACCGTCTTCAAATGTTGGCTCAAGACCTCACTTGATGACTGCTGGCTACACGCAATTGGCACGAAAAGCAACAACGGACTCAATGCCCGAATTCGGTTCATGGCTGACGATCGCTTCTGATAAACGAAGCTCCCCTATCCTTATTTCCGCATGTTAGAACGGTTAGTTTGTATACCACTGGAGAGACTTTAACGAGGGGAGACCCACCCTTCCATCACGTTGGGTCGGCTAGCAAGCGATGGAAACAGGGCTTGAAATGCCGCTTTGCGATCGGCTTCTGGTTCAGCCGCTAAATGCCATAGCGTCTCGTAGAAGAAGAACGACACCCCTGCAAACCGTTGCTGTCGTACTACCTGTAGCTGCTCTCGGACTTGCTTCATGGAGACGGGACGCTTTTTGAGTCCGGTCAAAATACCGATCGCGGTGGGAATATGTTGCCGTGCTGTCTGAAGTTCCGGTGTTTTCAGTTGTGCCGTAAACGCTTGCAGATCATTGCTATACACCTGAAGGACCAGTTCTTCGATCAAGCCCTGCTGCCGCCAGTCTCGCCAGTCTTGCAGAGAGTAGTTGTAAGAAAAGTCATAGTTGTTGGGTGACAGTGACAGCAAAACGTTATTTTTCCGCGCTTTGATCGCTCGAAAAAGTTGCGTAGTGAAACGGGTAATCTTATCGGCCCGCCAACGAATCCAGGCAGGATCTTTGGAATTGCTCGGTGGCGCTTTACCCTGGTGCTCACGCTTGTAAAGCTGCACGGTGTAATCGTCATAGCCAAACTGGTAGGGCAATCCAAAATGGTCGTCAAGCTGAATGCCGTCAATATCGTACTGGTTGACCAGTTCCAGAATGAGCGTTTGAATGAACTGCTGCACTTCGGGCTTAAACGGGTTGAGCCACACACGAGGATAAATGCCCTCCTGCCAAACTTGCGTACCGTCTTGCTGCTGCGTTAACCAATCGGGATGCCGAATCGCTAACGCCGAATCTTCAGGTGCCATAAAGCCAAACTCAAACCAGGGCAGCACTGCGATGCTCTTTTGATGCGCCTGCTGCACGAGTTCTGCCAGTGAATCGCGCCCTTCTAATCCGATCGGGCGTGGATCAACCGCAGCCCCGATCGCCTGCTTTGCGACCGCACTAGGATAGGTCGTGTAGCCCCAGTTCCAGACAGCGGGGTACAGCGTATTGAAGTTCAATCGCGCGAGTTGCTGCACAGCATCTTGAAGCACCGTCGCCTTGAACAACACGGCACTATCCACGTTGGTCAACCAAACGCCACGAATCTCTTGACGAGGGGCGATCGCTTGAGAAGCAGACTGCGCGGTCATTGGAAGGGACACACTTGCCAGCAGCACCAGACTCCCTACCAACAGCATCAAGGCTTGATGTTTGCGACTCCGTACAAATTGCCTGGCCTGGTGGAGCGATCGGTCTAACTGTTGAATAAATTTACGCATCATGAAGTGACTTTAAAGAGCTGAGAAATGAGGTTTCTAAGCTCGACTTTATCCATGTTAAAAAATTCCCATTCTTGGCGGTGTCTGGGTCGCAGATGGAGCCGAAACTTTTTCAGATTTCCAGCGGTTAACCTGATATCAAGAAAAGTTCAGAGAGAATTTGATATGCCACAGCTGGCTCCACTTAAGGGTTATAGCGTTTGGATACAGTCGAGCTTAGACTTGCAATTCTATACAGCGCCACTTCAAGAAAATCCGTTAAAACGGTACATCATCTTCATCCGGTTCATAGTCTGTTTCTGGCAAAGCTTCTGCTGCTTTATGTTTGAGGCTGGCTGCGTCGATTTCCGCCAGTTTGGGGGCTTCTGCGATAGTATCACTGTCGCTGAGATCGACCACTCTGCCGCCGAAGAAGTCAGCTAGTTGTTTCGCTGCGCGGGTTACTTCGTCTTCTTGTTGCCACTGATCAGGCGCAGAATAATAATCCGCTGCTGCCTCTGTCGCGTGGTTGGAGGATGATTGTTTGGGCGTTGAAGGGGCCTGAGAATTTGGGTGAGGTTGTGCGTTGCTGGGGGATATGGGTGTGATTGCAGGCTCAGCCCTTGAGTCTTGGTTTGCATCAAAGGCTGGTGGATTGATCGCACGATCGCTCAACTCATTTTTGAGTAAGGATGAGCGATCACTCGCTTCTGGTGGCGTTTGTACCGCTTGAAGGGTTGGCTCTGTTACCTGGAGGTCAACTTTAATTTTTGCCTTAAACGCTTTAGCAGCGGCTTTCTCAAGCTGCGGGATCATGCCCGTAATCATTTTGAGCATACTTTGAGCTTTCACACCCACCAGAATCTCCTGGTCGTTCTGGTTGAGTAGGTGACAATTCACACTCAGCATGGCGCGAGTGCCCTTCAGGTCAATGTGGCTCAAAATTTCCTGCCAGGTTTGACTAAGATCACTGCTCGCATCCCTAGCTGGTTGGCTAGCTCCGTTGGCCTGAACTGCGACTGGCTCTACAGAACGGACTGGCTCTGCGATCGCCTTCACCTCTGCTGGCTCGACGGGAATGACTGGTGTGATCGCTTTTACTTGTGGAGGCTTTACCGCCTGAACAGGAAGACTTACCACCGCATCGGTCTCCCTCATTGAACTGCCTTCTGCCTTTGGCCTTGTGCCTCCTGCCTGACTGCTAACCGCTGAAGGCAACAATCCCATTAACGTCACTTCCAACCAGAGCCGTGGTTGGGTCGTACTTTTAATCTGGTCTTCACTGCGACGGAGTTGTTGTTGTCCTGCCAGAATGGTTTGCAGATCTAGGGTTTGGGCAAAGTTGCAGAGCGTCGCCCAAGTGGGAGGGGTTAGCGTCACCAGATCGTTCCGAGCGGGTGCTGTCTTGGCGATGAGTAGATCTCGGTAGAAGCTGGCGAGGTTTTGCAGGACGATCAGCGGTTCGCGCCCCCGATCCATGAGTCGCCGAACGCTATCGAGCAAGGTCTCAGGGTTGTCTTGCGCGATCGCTTCCAGCAAAGACATTAAATCGCGCTCTGGCACCGATCCCACCAGATCCCACACTTTATCGACAGAGACCTCACCCGCCAACAAACTCAATTGATCCAGCAGGCTTTCGGCATCGCGCATGCCACCTTGAGAGAGTTGGGCGATGAGCATGATGGCATCATCGGTGATGTTGATGGCCTCTTTGGTAGCGATCAACCGGAGATGCTTGACGCTTGCTTCTAAGGGAATGCGCCGAAAGTCAAACCGCTGACAGCGCGAAATAATGGTCGGCAGCACCCGTTGAGGATCGGTCGTTGCCAGTACAAAGACTACGCGATCGGGCGGCTCTTCCAGCGTCTTCAGCAAGGCATTAAACGCGGCGGTACTGAGCATATGGCACTCATCCACCACATACACTTTGTAGCGGCACTGGACGGGTGCAAATTGCGATCGCTCAATCAGTTCGCGAATATTGTCAACGCCTGTATTGCTGGCAGCGTCGATTTCAATGACATCCAACGCGGCACCTTTGGCGATTGCCTGACACACCTCGCATGTCCCACACGGTTGAGCAGTCGGCACATCGGACTTCAAACAATTCAGCGACTTTGCCAAAATGCGCGCGCTGGAGGTTTTGCCTGTACCACGCGCACCCGTAAACAGATAGGCAGGTGCAATCCGCCGCTGCTGTAGAGCGTTTGTCAGCGTGGTGGCGATCGCCTCCTGCCCGACCAAATCGCTAAAGCTTTGTGGACGATATTTGTGATGAAGCGGTTGATAGGTCATCGATCTACAGCAAATCCCTGCTCTCTAGCGTAAGCGACAGATGATGCGAACGTATGAACTATTTCTCTCAAACCAGACCTCCGAGTTTTCTGTAAGAACTCGGAGGTCTAAATTAACTGATCGCTTCAAGCGGTTTCGGTGCATCTCGCGATCGCTCATTTGCCGCTCCCCGCAGCACTTCATCGTAAATATGCTCCAGACGTACAGGTTGACGGGCGATCGACTCCAACGGAATGCCATCAAAGCGATCAATAATGGCCTTCATTTCCAGAGTTTGGGGGAGCCAAAAAGCAAGGTCATCGCCGTAGCGACGGTAGGGAAAGCCGAGTGTCTCTGCACGGGCGATTGCCTCCGCTTCAGCAGTCGTGCGCACGATAACAATTTCTTGTGCCGTAATGCATTGACGCAGTTCTGCGAGACTTCCTTCTGCCAGCAGGCATCCTTGCTTGAGAATGCCCAGGCGATCGCACAAGCGCTCGGCTTCATCCAGCAAATGCGTTGTGAGGAGGATCGTCATGCCCTGACTTTGCAACTGCCGGATCAACCTCCAGAGGTCAATGCGGGCTTCAATGTCTAACCCTGTAGTCGGCTCGTCCAGAATCAGAAGTTTGGGATGATGCACCAGTGCGATCGCTAAGCTAAGGCGACGTCTCATGCCCCCACTCAAGGTCTCGGCGGGACTGTTGGCACGGGGCAGCAAGCCAACGGCATCCAGGCATGCAGACACCTGTTCCTTTCGCTGCTGGCGCGATCGACCATAGAGCCGTGCAAAAAAATCGAGATTTTCGGCGCAGGTCAGGCTGGCATATTGCAAGTTTTCTTGCGGCACGAGACCAATGAGCGGTTTCGTTGCGTCTGAAAGGGGTTGACCTGAAAGCGTCACGTTTCCACGATCGGCAGTTAGTAAGCTGCAAAGAATGCGAATGGTCGTGGTTTTGCCTGCGCCGTTCGGCCCTAACAGCCCGTAGATTTCACCGGGAGCGATGCTCAGGTTCAGGTCTCGTAAAACAGTGCGATCGCCATAGGACTTGTAAAGATTTTGAATGTGCAGCATGAACCCTACGATCTCCTCTCACTGTTTAGCATCTGACGGTACGCGACCCAACCAGTCAGAACCATCAAGCCCGTAAAACCGACCAAAAACCAGAGATGAGGCGCAACTTCAGTTATTTTGAAACCCTCTACAGACGCGGCTGCCAGTGCCTCGATCATGTGATAAATCGGGTTGTAGCGGGCAATGTTTCGCAATGCTTCAGGGAAAAAATTGATGGGGATGAACGCTCCACTCAGCAGCAATAATGGCACACCCAGCGCGGCGATCAAGGCATTCACATCCTCCGTGCGGCGAGCCAACTTTGCGCCAATGCAAAACCCAGTGCCCACATACGCCATCATGCTCAACCCAATAATTAGCACACTTAGAGAAAGTGACCCCTTAAATTCAGAGCCAGTGAACGCCGCGATCGCATACACCAGCAGCGTTTGACCAACCCCGATCGCCCCATACGCCAGAAAGATACCCAGGAAGTAAGCCATCCCTCGCAGCGGCGAAATCAGGAGTTGCTTTAGCGTCCGCTGCTCACGCTCTGCCACGATCGTCGCAATGCTACCACCCAGGCAGCTAAAAAACAGCGCTGTTCCCACTAAGCAGGGTGGCACCGATTGAGCAAAGGCGACTCCAGTGGATAAGCGTCCACGCTCCGTCAAAATTAAGCCATTCACAATCAAAATCGAGGCTGGAAACACCGTCCAACAAACCAGACTCACCTTGCGTCGCCACAGTTCCAGCAAAATGCGCTGGGCGATCGCAACGGTTCCCAGCCAGTCGCGCCTGAATTGTCGTGTGATGGATTGTTGCATAAAGGGGCAGGGCAGGCAGAGGGAGCAGAGGAGGAAGAATGGCTGATCGCTGAACGCTTATTGCGTGGACTGTATTTGCACGATCGCAGGCAACCCCCACCAAGGCACATGCGGATGCTCATGGTGTTCGTTGTGGTAGCCAAAATGGTAACAGGTTAAAAATGACCAAAGGACTGGACGGTAGATGCTATTGGCACGAGCTGCATTTTGATACCCCGTTGCGGGTTCACGATGCGCCAGGAAGGTGCCGAAGTAGAATAGTTGCAGGGAACTCAAAAGCGCTGGTATGGCCCAAAACACGACTAGATTTAGCTCCGAAACAGCCAGCACTCGATGCATAAAATGATACGCTGCCGTGATGCCAATGCACTGCCACCAACCCCAATAACGAACCATAAAGCGGACGTACCAGAACAACCCGTGCGTATGCTTGCCATTGTGATAGTCAGGGTCGCGATCGCTTGCTGGATATTGATGATGCTGCCAGTGGGCGGTGCGTAACTTGTAATACGGTAAAAAGCCGTAGAGCAGCAGCGCTAAAAACCCGATCGTGTGATTTACCCTTGGATGTTGGGGTATGACACATTCATGCATGGCATCATGCGCCGTGATAAACAGCCCTGTGTAGAGGAACGTTTGACTTAAGATCGCCAGCGCCATCCAGACGATCGGCAGCGATTGACCTGACGTGAGCAAACTCACCAGGCTGATGAGCCATAGCCCGATGATGCCGCCAGCGATCGCCAACCCCTGATACTTCTGGCTTCCCGTAAGCGTAAGTGACGTTGCTTGTCCTGATAGATGCCAATGATGGTCAAGTTGTGTCAAGCCTGATTCTGCGTGAATGCGTCTTTCTCTATCCAGCACGATGCCGTTTCCATAACTAAATTGCTCTCAATCTCCAGATAGCAGGGGCAATCCTTGAGCAAGCAAGTGTTATGCGGTCGATTGCACACAAAAAGCAACCGCACCTACTTTTGCTCTATCACCCTTGCCACTAGTGACAAAATGATTGCCCTACGATCGAGACATGGAGTGAATAAACCTATGCAGACTAAGCCAGAGGTCATCCTGAAAAGCAAGATGTGTTGAACCTAGCGTTCAATGATCCAATGCCCTTTTCAGAAGATTTCAATGTGAAACCAAATAACTCCATGCCAGCGATTATCAAGCCAAAATAATGAGACGATTCTTTACGCGATCGTCCGTATGGTAACCTGAATAGTCCGTTTCTGGTCAGATGACTGATGGTTGATCGCTTAAAAATCCAATCGATTTATACCGATGGCGCTTGCTCAGGCAATCCTGGTCCCGGTGGATGGGGAACGGTTGTCTACTTTGCGGATGGCTCGGTACACGAAATGGGTGGAGCCAAGGCACATACAACCAATAACCAGATGGAAATGCAGGCGGCGATCGCAGCACTCCAGTTTCTGAAAGACACGGGGTATACAGACTCGATCGAGCTGTATACCGATAGCGAGTACGTCAAAAACGGCATTACCCAATGGATTCACGGTTGGAAGAAAAAAGGCTGGAAGACTTCGACAGGTAAGGCTGTGCTGAATCCTGACCTGTGGCAACAAATGGATGCGCTAAACTCGCCCAACGTTCAGTGGCGTTACGTGCGCGGACATACTGGCAACGTAGGGAACGAACGGTGTGACGCGATCGCTCGTGCTTTCTCGATCGGTAAGATGCCTAACTTAAAACAGCTCTCCTTGCCATAACGCAGTCTGAACAAATGCAAGTTTGTTAAGTATCTTTGCGCAAACTGGTTAATTTTTGTAAAGGCTTGTATCTTACCCTAACGGTTTTGTACAAACCCTCTAAATTCGTTGCAATATCTCAAGGTAAGGGTCTAAGTCTAAATGCTTAAGCGTGTGTTTCTTCACTCGTTACAGCTTTAACCATAAAGTTTTATTTGAAACAGAATAAAAGCAGTATCTACAGGTAGTGAATTCCAAGATGGATGTTTCTTCTCACTCCCAAACGGATGCGATCGACAACTTGCCGCGCGAAGTTAGAGTCGCGCAACTGCGTGATCTGGTAGACACTCTACATTTCGCCGATGAGATCTCCAGTAAAGGCTACTTGATTACCAGCTCTGAGTTAGCCGATCTCATGGATGTGAACGCCAGCGCTGTCACCAGTCGCGGCGATCATTGGGTTTGGCGCAATTGGGTTGTGTCTCGCGTGCGGCGGGAAGGGAATCAGATTCTCTGGCAGTTAGAGCGGGTAGATTAGAGGAAGGCGGGACAGGGGAGGCAGGGGGAGCTAGGGGAGCAGGGGAGAGCAAACAGATCTTGCCTAGTCTTGCCTTCTTTAGGGCTCTCTTTTGCCCCCTTCGCTTCCCTCGTCGTTCCCTGCCCCTTCCGCTTCCCCCGCTCCCCTATCGGTCTAACTCCTCCGCTCCTCTTTGACGCATGAAGCAATCGCAGCCAATTTTCAACGATGTGGTGTTGCTGGGTGGTGGGCATTCGCATGCGATCGCGCTGCGGATGTTTGGTATGAAGCCGATGCCAGGAGTCCGGATCACGCTGTTGACGGAAGCCTCTGATACCGCCTATTCGGGAATGCTGCCGGGGCACGTCGCAGGCTTCTACAGTCGAGAAGAGTGCCATATGGATTTGCGTCGACTGGCTCAGTTCGCGGGCGCACAGTTTTATATTGATCGCGCGATCGGCTTAGATTTAGCCCAAAATCGTGTTCTCTGTGCCAATCGTCCGCCTGTTGCCTTTGATCTCTTGTCGATCAATATTGGCAGTACGCCGAAGCTGCCTGCTTTGATGGGCGATCGAGAGGCCATTATTCCAGCGAAGCCCGTCCGCCAATTTCTAGAGCGTTGGGATCAGGTGGTGCTTGACGTGACGCGAACCCCTGAAAAAGCTAGGACGATCGGCATTGTGGGTGGCGGTGCGGGTGGTGTAGAACTGGCGCTGACGATGCAACATCGCCTTCAGCAAATTTTGAAGGCGGCGCAACAGCCTCTCACGAATCTGACCGTCCATCTTTTTCAGAAAGAGGCGACGTTGTTACCGACCCAAAACCGTTGGGTGCGCGATCGTTTTCACAAGTTGCTGGCTCAGCGTGGCATCCAGATCCACTTACAGGAGCCTGTGCAATCTGTTCAGCCGCATCAGGTCATTGGTGCGTCGGTGACAGTTGCTTGCGATTACATCTTTTGGGTGACGCAGGCAGCGGCTCCTGATTGGTTGGCAAAAGCCGGGTTAGCTGTGGATGAAGATGGCTTCGTGTTGGTGGATGACACGCTGCGATCGCTCTCTCATCCCAATGTCTTTGCAGCAGGCGACACGGCAACGATGCTCAATCACCCGCGCCCAAAGGCAGGTGTATTTGCCGTACGTCAGGGGAAGCCCCTGGTCAACAATCTACGACGCGCTGTGCAGAACAAGCCCTTGAAAACCTTTCGACCGCAAGCACAATACCTCAGCTTGATTGGTACCGGCGATGGTGAAGCGATCGCGGTTCGCGGTTCGTTTGGCTGGCAATCACCGTTGCTGTGGCGTTGGAAAGACTGGATCGATCGGGCGTTTATGCAGCGGTTTAGTGAGTTGCCGCAGATGAAAGAAAGCAGTCAGCGGCCAGCGGTCAGCGATCAGCAAGAGACTGCGGTCGATGCCTCAACGTCGTTCAGAACTCTGGTTCAGGATGCTCCGGCGATGCGCTGTGCGGGGTGTGGGGCGAAGGTTGGCAGCAGTATTTTGTCACGTGCGTTGCAGCGGGTGCAGAAGGAAAACGGAAGTCGTACACGATCGGATATTCTCATTGGCTTGGAGGCTTCTGATGACGCGGCTGTAGTACAGGTTCCGGCAGGATCGGTCATGGTGCAGACGATCGACTACTTTCCAGCGCTATTGAATGACCCGTTTGTGTTTGGACAGATTAGCGCGAACCATGCCTTGAGCGATCTGTTTGCGATGGGTGCCCAACCTCAGAGTGTGCTGGCGATCGCCACTATTCCCTATGCCCAGCCGGCAAACGTGGAAGAAACCCTGTATCAGCTTCTTTCGGGCGCGATGTCGGTGCTCAATCAGGCGCAGGCGGTGCTGATTGGCGGACACACAACCGAAGGCGCAGAACTGGCGTTTGGGCTGTCGTGTAATGGGTTGGCACAGCCCGATCGCCTGCTTCGCAAATGTGGCATGAAGCCAGGACAAGCGTTGATCTTAACGAAGGCGATCGGCACAGGCACGCTCTTTGCCGCTCACATGCAGCTTAAAGCGAAAGGACGTTGGCTAGATGGCGCGATCGCCTCCATGCAGCAATCCAACCAGCGGGCGGCAACTTGTCTGCTGGAGCATTGCGCCACTGCCTGCACGGATGTCACTGGCTTTGGTTTAGTCGGTCATCTCACGGAAATGGTACAAGCCTCTAATGTCGCCGTAACGCTGAACCTAGCCGCTATACCTCTCTTGGAAGGTGCCTTAGAGACCCTTGGGCGAGGGATTACAAGCTCTCTGCAACCTCAAAATTTGCACGCGATGCAAGCGATCGCCAACGCCTCTGCGGTCAACGCCCATCCTTTTTTCCCACTTCTGTTCGACCCTCAAACATCAGGTGGGTTACTTGCATCCGTTCCTGTTGAGGAGAGCGATCGCTGTCTGACGGCCCTTCGCGCACTCGGCTACACACATAGCGCTATCATCGGGCACACAACGCCTCTGCGCGATCAGGCAAAACCGATTACGATCGCTTAGAGCAGTGGTTGTTGAGTTGGTAGGTGCTGAAAGTCAGAAGTCAGAAAGGAGTCAGAAGCAACGTAGCTCATAGCTCCTCCCCATTCCCCTGCTCCCCCCACGCCCCCTGCTCCCCCTTTCCCTCCGCCTCCGTCCTCCTTCTCATGCCCCAAACCTTACCCATTGCCGACTTCCTCGCCGCACCCGGAGCGATTCTCGATGTGCGAAGTCCGGCTGAGCATGAGCATGGACGCATCCGAGACGCTATAAGCTTTCCCCTGTTTAGCAATGAGGAACGAGCGCAAGTGGGCACCTGCTACAAACAGCAAGGGCGAGATGAAGCGGTGGAACTGGGCCTGTCGATCGTCGGTCCCAAGCTGACATCTTTCGTTACGCAAGCCAAAACCTTGTCACCCGATCGCGTGGTGCGGGTGCATTGCTGGCGGGGTGGGATGCGTAGCGGCAGCATGGCATGGTTACTAGAAACAGCAGGCTTTCAGGTTACGGTGCTCGATCGTGGTTACAAAGGGTTTCGCCACTGGGCGCATGCAGTGCTGGCAGAACCGAAGCCGATCGTGACTTTGGGCGGCATGACAGGGACAGGCAAAACTCTCATCCTGAATGCTTTAAAGGCGCAGGGAGAACAGATTTTGGATCTGGAGCATCTAGCGAACCATCGGGGCAGCAGCTATGGCAATCTTGGTTTGCCACCGCAACCCAGCACGGAACAGTTTGAAAACCTCATTGCAATAGAATGGAGCCAGCTAAGCCGCGATCGTCCCATCTGGATTGAAGCCGAAAGCCGTATGATTGGCTCGTGTCGTGTACCAGATGATCTGTTTCAACAGATGGTTGCGGCTCCTGTGTTGCAGGTTGAGCGATCGCGGGAAGAACGCATTCATCTGCTGCTGGAGGATTATGGTGCGGTTGAGCCTGAAGCGCTACTAGAAGCGACGGTACGTTTGAAGAAGCGGCTTGGTGGCGATCGTACCCAGCAGGCAGTCGATTGTATCCAACAGGGTAATCTAGCTGCAGCTGTGGATCTGGTGTTGGACTATTACGACAAAGCCTATCGCTACGATCTCAAACGACGACAGGTTGGCATTGACTCGATCGATGTAACAGGATTAACAGATATTGAGGTTGCGAAAACCTTAGTGGAGCGATCGCGCCAGCTAGCCAATCAACAAAGCACACGATTACCAGATGCTTTACGTGTGTATCCTTCGCAAAATTTCAGTCCAATGCTGACCGCTGACCGCTGATAGCTGACCGCTCACCAGAATTCATACAGCACGTTCTCTAATTTCTAACTCTAGAAAACCAGTTTGTTGGTCTGGCGTGCGTACAAAAGTAAGGTTGGGATTTTCGCCAATGACAATTTCGGCAGTGGTGTAAATGATGCAGCCCTCAGTGAGATGTCCACCTGTCATACGACCTGTCTGATCGGCGATCGCTACATGCAAATGACTCCCATGCACCGAGAGCGTTCCATTCAACGCGATGATTTCAAACTTCTCGTCGAATATGTCACTCGTTGGCTGGTTGGCAAAGCGAATGGTGGCTTTTTGCAAGCTCCCGATCGCCGACAAAATAAACCCCGCCTGAATTTGCTTCGCCACAACAAATTCTGTTAGCGCTTGCTTCAAATCCTGATTGGGATAAAGTCGTAAAGCAAAAATGTTCATGCGATCGTACTTTTGAATGAGTTGATTTTCATAAACGCATCTTGCTAGCTCACTCTACCCAATTTTCTAAAAGTAGATTAGTAACGCGCGAAAGCTCTCGAACGTTATTACTGACGAGAGTAACTCCAAGGCTCAACGCATGGGCGGCAATCAGCATGTCCATTGAACCAATGACAAGTCCTTGTCTTTCCAAGTCACTTCTTACCAAGCCATAAATCGTTGCAGCAGCTTGACCAAATTCGACAACATCTAGCGGCACTAAAAATTGCATTAAGGCATTGCGATTCTTTTCCTGCTGCTGACTCTTGCAGACGCCGTATTCTAATTCCGCTATGGTAATAGACGAAATGCCAATATCTGATAGGTTAAGGCTTTGAAAGCGTGCCAATACTTTAGGTGGCTTCTGCTTAATCAAATAGATACAAATATTAGTATCTAATAAGTATTGCATCTAAAAAGCCTCTCGCTGATCGAGGGACGGCTGATCTCTGTCAGCCATAAAATCATCGGAAAAGTGATCCAAGCTCTCGAAGAGTGATTGCCAGGGATTATCCTTGGCGATAAGCACGATCGCATTACCGACTTTTTTAATGTAGACCTCGGTGCCCGCTATTTTGAAGTCGTCAGGTAATATCACAATCTGATGAGTGCCATCGGTGCTAATTTTAGCTGTGTTCATGATGTATATCCTCTACTTCAGTGCGAAGGTTTCGATTGAATATGGTGGCGATTTAACTTGGATGAAGGGTGGATTAGTCACTCTCAAGCCCTTTCCATAGCTGAACAACGGGAATCGTTTGCCCAGTCATCGCTTCGTGCCAAGCTTGCCGAAAGTCATGCAGCAGTGCTGATTTAGATTGTTCTTCTTCTTCGGCTTCTGATGATTCTGGAATCAAGACAATGACTTCAACACGACTGTTTTTATCTGTTAACAGAGGATGATCTAACGTCAGTTGCCCCTGTTCATCAATGGTTGCCATAACTTTGAGTGCTTTCATTTTGCCCTTTCAAGAAATTCAAAATAAATCAATTTAAAGCCTTTAAGCTACTAATTTGTCCAACTCGACGAAGAGACTCTAAACGGTCGGTGTGCAACGGGATTGTTAGACAATGCTATCTCCCAACCTGGAGCAAACAATCTGAACTGCTTGGAATGCAATACGACAAAACAGAATTGCTTTTATTACTCCTTCAAGCCCCGTAATACTTGCCGCTAAATCCTACAGACAGCGATGCGCCTTCATATTGACAAGATACGCCAACCTTTAATCTTCTCTTACGGTCATAGTAGGTGTGAAAGTGCGTCTGTTTACGGACTAGTTCCAACTCAGCTGAATTAGTACTAAGTACTCCTAAAATTGCCGCAGAATCAAACGGGCGGCTCTGACTCCAAGGTGCAGTCTTTTTCAGTTCAATATCTACATAATTCACGAAATTTCCTTCTGCCTCTAACAGCATATGGGCTTGATTAGACTCAATAATGATATTGCCAACTTTATTGGGTTGACTGCCAACCGCGCTTGCCGCATCTGCAATAGACATTCCCATATACTGAAAAGGACGATGAAAGGGTGCTCTCAGAACATGCAATCCATAGTCAGCAGCCCTATTTATGGCATCTCCAAGTGTTAATGTTCCGAGATAATCGCCATTTCGAGGAGTAGCTGATGCATGTGAATTAACTATTGAAACCAGTTGAGTGGGCAAGCTATCTATATCTTGCTCGAACCAATTTTGAACAGGAACTAGAATTGATACTGTCTTCTGTTCTTGCCAATTTTTATTGAGTGAACCGAGAAAGTCTTGAGGAAAAGACCAGTAAAATAAACTATTTTTGCTGTCAACAACAATTAAGAATGTTGGGTTTGGTTGAAGGAGCCAATAATTGAGAGTCGTGACTTTGATGGGAACTATGATTGAATCACCTTCTACTTTGGCTTCATCTTTCCCTTTACATTGAATATTGAATAATTTCCCAGTTGGGTGTTCTTCCCGCATGATTTCACAGATGAAGTCGATACCGAGGTCTCTATCTTGAGGGACAGGAATAACGTTGTAAAACTCGACAAAAACAGAACTGAGGAGATCAGCAGCACTCATCCCCATCTTTTGAGATTTAGAACGTTTGGGTAACTTGGTCATCACGGCACTAGAGATTTTCTCAATCTTAACCCAACAGCTATTTAAGGAAGTAAACAGACATGAGCAGTAAGGTTAATTTTAGCTGCCTAACAATTGATTGTATGGAAAGTTTCCGTATATCTCCCTGATTTGAGTGAATAACCCGAAAGCTTCCGTGTCTTTCCCCTCACAGCCTGTCTATACAATCGCTCATGCCACAGCACGATCGCTAATGCCAGTAAGCATTGAGTTACTCGCTAAGATGCCAGCGCTCACGATCAGGAACCTCAATACAACATGTGAGTACTAAACTACGGTGTTTAGGAACCCAAACGCGATGTTTGGGTACTCAAACACGATGTTCAGGTACTCAAACACGATGTTCAGGTACTCAAACACGATGTTCAGGTACTTAAATACGATATTCGAGTACTTAAATATGATGTTCGGGTACTTAAATATGATGTTCGGGTACTTAAACATGATGTTCGGGAACCCAAACACGATATAGGGCTAGGCAATCAGTTTAAGCTTGGACTGCGTTTTGAGACGCTTCTACACGTTTCAACCACCATTAGCCAGCTTTCTGTAACGGCTGCTTCCTGACTTGTGCATCTCAAAGAACCATTGGGGTTTACGATGTCAGGGTGTGTTGAGATGTTGAACAAGGATTATGAAACGTAATTGGCCGATCGCCCTTGCTGCTGTACTACTATCAGGTTTAGGTGTTGCCTGTTCACCCCAGCCTCCAGCGGCAAATGCGCCTGAAGCGACTAAAGAGGCGGCAACGAAAGCAGTGTTTACGATCGGTGCCATTCCCGATCAAGATCCAGAGCAGCTTCAGCGGCTTTATACCAGGCTATCCACCTACTTGCAGAACGAATTGAAGGTTCCTGTTGCTTATAAGCCTGTTACGGACTACACCGCAGCGGTTACAGCGTTCAAAGTGGGTGATCTGGAGATGGTGTGGTTTGGCGGACTGACGGGTGTGCAGGCGCGGCTTCAGGTTCCTGGTGCAGAGGCGATCGCGCAACGAGAAGTGGATTCTAACTTCCACAGCATTTTTATTGCCAATAAAAAGAGTGGACTGGCTCCTATTACAGATGAGAAAGGGTTAACGGCGCTGAAGGGCAAAACGTTCACCTTTGGCAGTGAATCTTCGACCTCTGGACGGTTGATGCCTCAATATTTCTTGCAACAGGCAAACATCAAGCTGACCGACTTTAAGGGAGAGGTGGGCTTTTCCAAAAACCACGATGCGACGCTAAAGCTGGTGCAGGCAGGCTCTTACGATGCAGGCGTGCTGAATGAGAAAGTGTGGCTGAGCCGCTTAAAAGAGGGCAAGGTGGATACCAGCAAAGTGGAAGCCATCTGGCGCACTCCGGCTTACTATGATTACCACTGGGTGATCAATCCTGCCGTGAAGCAGCAGTTTGGGGCCGACTTTGAGGAGAAAGTGCGATCGGCACTGCTCAAGCTTAATCCCGCTGTGCCAGAGCAGAAGGAGATTCTTGACTTGTTTAATGCCACAAAGTTTGTGCCCACTCAAAACTCTAATTACGCCCAAATTGAGCAGGTGGGACGAGAAATTGGCAAGATTAAGTAACTATGACGATCGCGCCACTGTTTGAGCTGAAGCACGTTTCCCGGCGTTTTGGAGAGTGTCTGGCTCTGTCGGATGTTTGCCTGCAACTGTATCCTGGCGAATGCGTTGCGCTGGTTGGCTCCAGTGGCGCAGGCAAAAGCACGCTCTTACGATTGCTCAACGGGACGCTTTCTCCCACAGAAGGGGAGGTCTGGGCGTTGGGCTGCAACCTCAATCAGTCCCCACGACGCTTACGGCAAGTACAGCGGCAGTTTGGCACCATTTATCAGCAGTTCCATCTCATTGATACCTTGCGGGTTATCCATAACGTCAATGCGGGACATTTGGGACGTTGGTCATTGCCCAAAGCATTGCTGTCCTTGCTGGTGCCGTTGGAAGTCGAGACGGCTGCGAAGGCGTTGGCTCAGGTGGGCATTCCCGATAAGCTGTATGCTCGCACCGATCGCCTTTCTGGTGGGGAACAACAGCGAGTGGCGATTGCGCGGGTGCTGGTGCAAAACCCGTTGGCAATTCTGGCAGATGAACCGATCGCGAGTCTTGACCCGGAGCGCAGCCGAGAAGTGATGGCGCTGCTGCGATCGCTGGGTGAGCAAACCGGACAAACGTTGATTGTGAGTTTGCATGATGTGGCAATGGCGCGTCACTACTGTCAGCGGTTGATTGGGCTGCGACAGGGACAGATCGTGTTTGATGCTCCAACCGAAGCGGTGACGAGCGAGATGTTTGATGCCTTATATCGGCTAGAGCCATCGTTATGACAGCCCTACCGCGTCAACCCTTCTTAACTGCACCTCTGGGATGGGGACTGGTGGGGTTGGGAGCGATCGTCCTTTCACTCCTGGCTGCCGGACTGTTTCGCCGCGATTTGGTGAATGTGGATGGGTTTCCTCAGTTCTGGCAATTTCTCCAGGCGGCAGTCCATCCCGATCTCAGTCAGAACTTGCTCCAGGTGACGCTTAGCGCAATGGTGACAACATTCGCTTATGCAGTGTGTGGCACATTGTTCAGTCTGGTTCTGGGCGCGATCGGAGGCATCCTGGTATCAGAAGTGTGGTGGGAGTCTGTGTTCTCGCACCGTCAGCGGCGGGCGGCTTCCGGGTGGTACGGCATCCGGTTTCTTTTAGCGATTCCCCGCGCGATTCACGAACTCATCTGGGGACTGTTCTTCATCAACCTTTGGGGCTTAGATCCACTGACTGCAATTCTGGCGATCGCGATTCCCTTTGGAGCCATCACCGCCAAAGTGTTTGCTGAGATTTTGGATGAAACGCCCCGACAGCCCTTACAGGCGTTATTGAACAGTGGTGTGCCTGCGCCGATCGCCTTCTGCTATGCCTTGTTACCGCTAGCAAGTCTCAATTTGGTGTCCTACGCCTTTTATCGGTTTGAGTGTTCCATTCGATCAGCAGCAGTGCTGGGCATCATCGGGGCGGGTGGCCTGGGCTACCAGATTTTGCTCAGCCTGCAATCGCTGCAATACGAGCAGCTTTGGACGTTTTTCTACGCGCTCTTTTGCTTGAATGGCCTGGTGGATTTTGGCAGTGCCCGGTTGCGCCGTTATTTAAACTGTGCAAATCGTTTGGAATTGAATTTGCCATCGGCTCAACGATCGCCAGCCAGACGATCGCAACGTCGATCAGTTGCCAGCACCCAACCATCCCAACAAACCACCAGAGTTCAGAAAAACCTCATTGGTCTGACACTTTTAGGGTTGATTGTCTTTTCGTTCTGGTCGATCCATCCTGACTACAGCAAACTCTGGGCAAGCCGAACGCAGCAGCTTCTGAGAGAGCTGGCACGATCGTCCCTACCACCCGATTGGAGTCTGCTACCCCAACTCTTACCGCTCTCACTGGAAACGGTGGCGATGTCTATTCTGGCGATCGCGCTGGCGGGTCTAGGCGGTATGCTGCTGGCGTTTCCATCCGCCTCCAATGTCTTGCTGCCAGGAGGTGTGCTGAATCCAGGTCATCAGGCAAAGCGATGGTTTGCGTTTAGTTTCTTTCTACTTTCACGAGTGATGTTGCTGATAGCACGTGCCATTCCTGCTCCTATTTGGGCACTGGTGGCGCTGTTTGTCATGTTTCCAGGCATTCTACCGGGCGCGATCGCGCTTGGCATTCATAACCTGGGCATTCTCGGTCGCTTGAAAGCGGAGACGATCGAGAATCTCGATACTCGTCCCTTAGAAGCACTGAAAGCCCAGGGCACACCCGGTTCGCTGGTCTTTTTCTATGGCGTACTGCCGCTGAGTTTGCCTCGCTTTCTGGCGTATGACCTGTATCGTTGGGAAGTCTGTATGCGAGAAACGGTAATTGTGGGTTTAGTCGGTGCGGGTGGCTTGGGACGCTTACTAACGGAGCAATTGAGCAGCTTTGATTATCGCGGCACGATTGTGACGCTGGGCGGCTTCCTACTGTTGACGTTTCTCGTTGATGCCATCAGTGCTAAAGTACGGCGATCGCTGCGGTAGCGCTGTTTCCGTCCGTAGGGGCGTTACATGTAACGCCCCTACAGATCATGAATGACTGATCAAAAACATGATTCAACGATTTCAGAACGTTGGTATAGCAGAAGGCAGAAGGCAGAGGGCAGAAGGGAAAGCCTTGTCCATCAATGGTTCGACCGTTACTGTGTGTCCTAACCAATGAGCGTACTGCTATAAAGAAGCCGATGAATCAGCCATTGATGCCTAACGTCGATCGATCCATTTCCATCATTATTCCCACGTTGAATGAAGCCAAAAACCTGCCTCGAACATTAAAAGCACTGCAAACCATCCCGCTTGTAGATGTGATTGTAGTAGACGGTGGCAGTTTGGATAACACAATCAGCGTGGCAGAGTTCTGGGGAGCCAACGTTATTTGTTCACCTGTGCCGGGACGTGCCCATCAGATGAATTTGGGTGCAGCGATGGCTGAAGGCAATATTTTACTGTTTCTGCACGCAGATACCTGTCTTCCCGATGGTTTTGATCAATTGGTGCGGCAAACGTTGAGGCCGCCGAAGGTCATCGCTGGGGCGTTCGAGCTAGCCATTGATGGCACCACTCCAGGGCTACGTTGGGTGGAATGGGGTGTGCATATACGATCGCGCCTCTGTCAGATGCCCTATGGTGATCAGGCGATTTTTATGTCAGCCCATACCTTTCGCGCGATCGGTGGCTTTCCACCCTTGCCTATCATGGAGGATTTTGAGCTGGTGCGGCGGTTAAAGCAGCGCGGACGCATTGCCATTTCGCCGGGTACGGTACTAACGTCTGATCGCCGTTGGCAGAAGCTCCATGTTTTCCGCACAACGCTGATCAATCAGTGCATCATCCTGGGGTATCTGATGGGTGTTGCTCCAGCACGCTTGGCAGTCTGGTATCGCAGTTGGGGAAAGCGGGTCGCCCGGTAAACATGACTGCAACTGTGAGCAGCCCTTACTTCGGTGGGGCAACCATGATCCACCCTCGCGTTTTAAGAAACTGCATCGTTGTTAGCCCTTTAGACTGTTGGATGTCTCCGGTTGTCTCTAGCTGCATGAGCGCTGGAAACTGGGTGTATGGTTGCCAGCGTAAGGCCGATCGCGGCTTTAACCACAGAATCAGCGGATCGTCTTGGGACGCGCCGGGAGGCTGCATCCAGGTCATTTCGCCCCCTACTGATGCTGAGAGGAACTGTTGCATGATGCCCTCGTCAGAAATGGTTGGATTATAGCGGCTCGTGCTAACCCGACGAAAAAAGGAGCATTTGATTGTTGCTATTTTTAATATCCCTGCGGAGGGTAACGATGTTATCCAAGCTCATGACTGGTTTCGTGCGCGCAAAATAGAATGTAATCCCTCTTTTGTTACCTCAACGAGAGCAAATTAAGCTGGAAGAAGCTGCGT